>CANLKN010000109.1 GCA_947491475.1 Akkermansiaceae bacterium
CGGTCTTTCACCTCCTCCCAGAGCGCCGAGCCGCGCAGGGCTTTTTCGACGGTTGCGTCGAGAATGGATTTCTGCTTCTCGCCGAGGATGCGCGGGCCGTAGGCGACGTTTTCGTAGATGCTGCGAGGAAAAGGGTTGGATTTCTGGAACACCATCCCGACACGGCGGCGGAGTTCGACGCCGTCGACTTCCGGGCTGTGGATTTCGATGCCGTCGATCCAGATGCCACCGCGGGTGACGCGCGCACCGGGGATGAAGTCGTTCATGCGGTTGAAGCAGCGCAGCAGGGTGGATTTGCCGCAACCGGAGGGGCCGATGAAGGCGGTGATTTCGTTGCGCGAAATATCCAGGTTGAGGTTGTTCAGCGCCACGGACTTGCCATAGCTGAAGACCACATCGCGGACCTCGATGATGGTTTGCGGGGTGTTGTCGCGGGATTCGTTCATCTCAACTGAAGCGGCCGGTGATGTAGGCCTCGGTTTCCGGATGGGAGGGGCGGTTGAAGATCTGGACGGTTGCGCCATATTCGATCAGGCGCCCCATGTAGAGGAAGGCGGTGCGGTCGGAGCAGCGCGTGGCCTGCTCCATGTTGTGGGTGACGATGACGATGGTGTATTGGCTTTTGAGCTTGGTGATGAGCTCCTCGATCTTGAGGGTGGCGAGCGGGTCGAGTGCGGCGCAGGGCTCGTCCATCAGCAGGATCTCGGGTTGGTTGGCGATGGCGCGGGCGATGCAAAGCCGCTGCTGCTGTCCGCCGGAGAGACCAAATGCGGAATCGTGCAGGCGATCCTTCACTTCATCCCACAACGCGGCGGATTTGAGGGCGCGCTCGACGGATTCGTCCAGTTCGGAACGATTCGAGCGGCCGGCCACCCGCAGGCTGAAGACCACGTTTTCGTAGATCGACTTGGCGAACGGGTTGTATTTCTGGAAGACCATGCCGACGCGCTTGCGCAGCGAGATCACCTCCACCGAGGGATCGTAGAGGCTGATGCCGTTGAGCCTGATGTCGCCCTCGTGGCGGACGCCATCGATCAGGTCGTTCATGCGGTTCATGTTGCGCAGCAGCGTGGACTTGCCGCAGCCGGATGGGCCGATCAATGCGGTGACGCGGTGCTCCGGGATCGCCATGTCGATGTCGAAAATCGCCTGCTTCTCTCCGTAGTGGAAACTGAAGTTCTCCACGCGGATGAGGTCGGGACGGGATTCTGGAAGGGCGGCGGGCATGTCAATGACTGCTCAGAAACTACTGACGGCGAAGCGTTTCTTGAGACGGTTGCGAATGAGGATGGCGGTGAGGTTGAGGGTCACCACCACGATGATGAGCAGCAGTGCGGTGGCATAGACCATTGGTTTGGCGGCCTCGGCGTCGGGCGACTGGAACCCGAGGTCGTAGATGTGGAAGCCGAGGTGCATGAACTTGCGCTCGGGGTGGATGAAAGGCGCTATTCCATCGATGGGCAGCGAGGGTGCGAGTTTTACCACGCCGACCAGCATCAGCGGCGCCACCTCGCCGGCGCCGCGGGCCATGGCGAGGATTACTCCCGTTAGAATGCCGGGCAGTGAGGCGGGCAGGACCACGCGCTGGATCGTCTGCCATTTCGAGGCACCGCAGGCGAGGGCCGCCTCGCGCACACCTCGTGGCACGGCGGAGAGCGCTTCCTCGGTGGCGACGATGACCACCGGCAGCGTGAGCAGCGCGAGGGTGAGTGAGGCCCACAGGATGCCGGGCGTGCCGTAGGTGGGGGTGGGCAGTTTGTCGGCGAATAATGCCTGGTCGATGCCGCTGCCGACATAATAAACGAAGAACGCAAGGCCGAACACTCCGAAGACGATGGAGGGGACGCCGGCGAGGTTGTTGACGGAAATCCGGACGATGCGGACAAGGTGGCCTTGTTTGGCATATTCACGCAGATAGATTGCGCAGATCACGCCGAAGGGCGTGACGAACAAGCTCATTACCAGCGTCATCACCACGGTGCCGAAGATGGCAGGAAACACGCCGCCCTCGGTGTTGGCCTCGCGCGGATCCTCGGAAAGGAATTTCCAGATGCGGTGGCCCATTTCAGCGAGGCGCTCGCCGAATCCGGCGCGGTTGGCGGGAAACGCACCTAACAGCTTTTCCGCTGGAATATTTACCTCGCGGCCGTCTGCGGTCATGCCGATAAAGCTCGACCCGGCCAGGCCGGCGCGCAGTTTCGCGGCTTCGGCCTGCAACACCTCGAACTCCTTCTGCAGCTCGGCATTCCGCGCAGCAGCAGTTTGCGCGGCCACTGTGCCGGAGCGTTCGGCGCGGCTTAAAGCCTCCATTTCGCGGCTGATCGCGCCGATCTGTTTGCGTTCGATGCGCAGCAGTTGGCCACGGGTTTTAGCTCCATCGGCGAGGGATTGCCTCAGCGTCTTGTCGAAGTCCGGTGAAGAGACATCGATGCGGCCGTTCGGGGTGACGAGTGCCACACCATGGACGATGGCCGGGCCGTATTCGAGCCGTTCGACCAAAAGCAGCGACTCCGGACGGCTAGTCTTTAAGATATCCGCGCGGTCGATGAATTTGAAGGCCTCGCCACTGAGGTCCCTGTTGCCGCGGAAAACCTGGATTTCCTTGTGAAGCACACCCTCGGCATCGCGGCGCTCGCTTTCCTGGGTCACGTAGCCGGCGACTTTTTCGATCACACCGTTTTTGGAAACCTCCATCAGATCGATGCGCCGGGGCCAGAACGACCACGCGCCTTTCACCAGGATCAGCAGGAACAGCCCGAGCGCCATGGCGACGCCGAGCGTGAGGCCGGCGGCGGTGAGCCAGACCCAAGGCTCGCCGCGGCGCGAACGGCCGGTGGTCGCGAAAGGGGTGTCGGTTTTGGGTGACCCGGGTTGCATCGGTTAGACCAGTTTATTGCGCTCGCGGAGTCGTTGGCGGAGCAGTTCGGCGATTGTGTTCATGACGAAGGTCATGGCGAAAAGCACCACCGCGCCAAGGAACAGCGCGCGGTAGTGGGTGGAGCCGACGGGGGCTTCCGGCAGTTCGACGGCGATGTTGGCGGAAAGCGTGCGCATGCCGCTGAAGAGGTTCCACTCGGTGATCGGCGTGTTGCCGGTGGCCATCACCATGATCATTGTTTCGCCGACGGCGCGGCCGAAGCCGATCATCAGCGCGGAGAAGATGCCGGAGGCGGCGACGGGCAGCATGACGGTCCACACCACCTGCCAGCGGTTGGCTCCGAGCGCGGCGGCGGCGGCGGTGAGGGATTTTGGAACATTGGAAAGCGAGTCCTCGGCGATGGTGAAGATCACCGGGATCACCGCGAATCCCATCATGAAACCGAGCACCATCGAATTGCGTTGCTCGAAGGGAATGCCCATCGCCTGCGGCCACCACAGGCGGAAATCCGCGAGTTCTTTGCCGGATGCCACATCCTTGTAGATGAACAACCACGACTCGATCCATGGTCCCAGCATCCAGCCGAGCCAACCGGCAAGTGTGATGAATGGCAGCACGATCAACCACTCGCTGCCACTTGCGAAGCGGTTGCGCAGGCCGATGGGCAGCCGGCACCAGAGATAACCTAACAGAAGTGCGGAAATGGGGATGAAAATCACCATCATCATCACCGAGGGGACGCGTGTTTCAAGAATCGGCGCGAGCCACAGTCCGGCGAGGAACCCCAGCACCACCGAGGGCAGCGAGGACATGATTTCCATGGTCGGCTTGACCACGCGCTTGATCTCCAGTGGCAGAAACGCCGCGGAAAACACCGCGGAAAGCAAGGCGATGGGCACCGAGAAAAGCAGCGCGTAGGCGGTGCCCTTGAGCGATCCGAAGATCAGCGGCACCATCGAATACTTGGGCTCGAAATCATCCGATCCGCCGGTGGACTGCCATTGATAGACCGGACCGTCGCCGCCCTCATACCAGACCTTGCTGAAGAACGCCCGCCAACCGGCTTCCGGATGATGGTCGTTGATGGCGAAGCGCCGTGTCGTGCCATCGGCGGCCGCCACGAAGAAGTTCGCGCCCTTGGCATCGAGCACTGCCGTCACCGGATCGATGTCCACCGCGCCCTCCCAGCGGACCGAGCCGGAGGTGCTGTGGCGGATTGAAAGCTCGCGGCCGGAGCCTGTTAGAAACGAGCGGTTGCGCTGGCTCGCGGCGAAGTGCACCGGGCCTTCTGCAAGCGCGGGGAACTCCTTGGTTTTCCCAAACAAGCGTTCTCCCTCGCCGCCTTTTCTGAATAGGCTCCATTGTTGCTGCTTGCCGTCCGGGCCGGTCACGATGATAGACACGCCGCCGAACAGGAAATTCATCTGCCGCGGCGGCTTATCGCCGAAGGGCGCAAAGGTCTGCCGTTTGGAGACACCGTCGGAATCCGCGAGGAAATAATAAATACCGCCGGATTGCGCCGCCACCAGTGCCATTTCGCCGTTTTGCGAAGCACGCACGATCATGGCTTCGGAGTCGAGTTCCGCGGTGATGTCCGCTTCCTCCAGCAGGCTCAGTTTGCCTTTGCCGATCAGGCCGCGTTTCATGCCGAGTCGCAGCAACGAGACTGTGGAGTCCGCACCACTGCCGCGCTTGGCCACGATCGCGCGTCCGGCACCCGAGTCGCCGTAACTCACCGCCGTCACCGGTCCGCTGCCATGCTCCAGTGTGAACCACGGCTCGAGCGTGATCGATGTTTGCATGCCTGGCGCGCTGCCGTCCCCGAAAGTCCGCTCGTAGTTCACCAGAAACGAGCCGACCCTGCCGTCATCGAGCCCAAGCGCCACCCGCTGATGTACTGGATCGTAGGAATGTGCGGTGATGCCGAGCCCGGTCAAACCCGGGATCAACTCCTCGCGGGCCTCGCCGGATTTCATGTCGGCGAACAACACCTTGTCCGCGCCATCATACACAAATGGCATTTCGCCCCACTCATCGACCCCCAGCACTGCCGGCGCGGCCGCTTTGATGATTCCGCCCGCCGGTTCCACCTGTGCGGAGCGGAAAAGCGGGATCACTTCCTTGCCTACAAAATAAAAGATGCCGAAAACCGCCACGATCACCCCGATGCCGCCGAAACGGATCAACCAGCCCATGAAGCGATCGAACCAAAGCGTCGCGCGCGACACCTCGAAGCGTTTCGGATCGGGGGAATGGGAAATCTCCGGCATCGGGTCCGTGGGCACATCTGGAATGGTGCGGCCCGTGGAAAACTAGGGCACCGTCACCGGGACGGGCAAGCTTCTCGTCGCGGGCTGCGATTAAAAAACAGGCGGTCCGCCTTACTTGGTGAGCGAATCGACCACTTCCTGCGCCACTTCGGCGGGCATCGGGAAGTAGCCGTCTTTTTCCACGATCGCCTGGCCTTCCTTGCTGACCACGAACTTGAGGAACTCCAGCGTCAGCGCATCAAGCGGCTGGCCGGGCTTCTTGTTCACATAGACCATCAGGAAGCGGGCCAGCGGGTAGTCGCCGCTCAGGCAGTTGTCGTAGTCGGCTTCATGAAACTTGCCGTCATCACCGGCAATCGGCAGTGCGCGCACGCCGGAAGTCTTGTAGCCGATGCCGGAGTAGCCGATCGCATAAAGGTCGGCACCCACGCCCTGGACCACGGCGGATGAGCCCGGTTGTTCCTTGACGATGGGTTTGAAGTCGCCCTTGGCGAGCGCGTGTTCCTGGAAGAAGCCGTAGGTGCCGGAGGCCGAGTTGCGGCCGAAGAGCGAAATGGCGCGGCCTTTCCAAGCGTCGAGTCCGAGCTGGCCCCAGTCGGTGAGATCCTCGCCGCCCATCTTGCGGGTGCTGGAGAACATCGAGTCCACTTGCTTCATGGTGACGCCCTTGAGCGGGTTGTCCTTGTGGGCGAACACCGCCAGCGCGTCGATGGCCACCTTCACTTCGGTGGGCTTGTAGCCGAACTTCTTCTCAAAAGCATCGATTTCCTCGGCCTTCATCGGCCGGCTCATCGGGCCGATCTGCGCGGTGCCCTCGATCAAAGCGGGCGGCGCGGTCGAGGAGCCCTTGCCCTCGATCTGGATGTTCACGTTTGGATAGGCCTTCTTGAAACCCTCCGCCCACAGGGTCATCAGGTTGTTGAGCGTGTCGGAGCCTATCGAATTCAGGTTTCCCGAAACGCCGCTGACCGCCTTGTATTGTGGCAGCGCGGGATCGAGGTGGGATTCTTCGGCGGTGGCGGCAAGGGCGGTGCCAAGTAGAGCGATGAGTGAAAAGGCTGTTTGTTTCATGATGATTTTGGTGAAGTTTGTGGATTTGTGAGCACTCGTGAGGGGAGCTCTAAAAACCGGAGATCATCGTCACATCTCAAACATTGCATTGTGACAAAAATGCCATTTTTGAGCCTGCTGGCCGCCGGAGTCGTGATATTTTGGACTCACTGACGGTCCCGCAACTTTTGCCCTGTGCTGGAAATTCATTTCAAGCGACTGAATACCAGATGAATACGGAATATAAACGATTTCGTCACCGCAAATCACACGATGCATTGGTCTTTGTGACAAATCCGTCACACAATGAATCTTCAAGCGTCCGGATCCCTTTCTCCAAGGTTCCGACGTGCCCGACGCGCACCCACAAACATGCAATCCATGAAAACCATCCAACGTGCCTTGCTCGCATCCAGCCTGCTTGGTTGCATCCCGGCCACCGCCGGAACCGAAGCCCCAATCGATACATCGGCCGCAGAAGTCGCAACCAGTAATGCCACCGGTCTGCTGCTCGGTAAATTTCCGGGTGAAACCGCCTGGGACCGTGCATGGTCCGTCTTTACGCTCTACAAAAACGAGGACAACCAGATCCTTCAGGAATTCTCGCTCCAAGGCCGTCTGCAGGTGCAGACGATTTACGGTGAGTCCAATGACGACAGCTTCAATACATCCGACTACAAGGATGCCGGCAACGACGAAAATGTCTGGGGCAACGACATCGAAGCCCGCCGCAATCGTTTCGGTTTCAAATCCAAGTGGTTCCAAAACTGGAAATTCGAAGGCCAGATCAACGTTGATAACGACGGACAAGACAACTCGGGCGACAACACCTTCTATAAAGACATCTACGATCTCTTCATCACCTACGCCCCATCGGACGCCCTCAACATCTCCGCGGGCAAGACCAAGGTGAAGTTCAGCCGCGAACAGGAAATCTCCTCCAAGGAAATCCTCACCATCGAGCGCAGCCTGATCTCCAACACCCTCTTTCCCGGCGAGCTGACCGGCGCATGGGTCTCCGGAAAAGGCATCCAGGAACACTGGCTCTACGAACTCGGAATTTACGGAAGCGACCGCGTCCGCGAGTTCTCCAGCTTCGATCAGGGTGTCGTCGTGCTCGGAAAAATCGGTTACGACTACTCCGCCCAAGCCGGGTTGGACACCGCCGTGGCCTCCTTCCACTACATGCACAACAGCGATCCGGCATTCGCCGACATCACGGACGAGGCTTACAAACCGAGCACCTCCCCGAGTTTCACGGATTCCATCGCTCTCACCAACGACATCACCAGCGGCCGCTTCGGCCTGACCACAGAGCTGCTCTACGGATTCGGCTTTGAGGGAACCGCCGAACAGAACGGGAAATCCAAGCCTATCGCCCAATCGGACGTGTTCGCCCTGAGCGTCATCCCTTCCTACTACATTGCCGATGGCCTCCAATTGGTTGGCCGCCTGCAAGTGGCAACTTGCGGCGATCCAGACGATCTTCAAGTCCCTGCCCGTTACGAGCGTCTAGCCGCCGGTGATCAAAAAGGCAACACCTACACCTCCGCCTACCTCGGCCTCAACTACTACCTCTACGGCCACAAGCTCAAGCTGATGAACGGCGTCGAATACTCTACCCTCGGCGGCGGCGACTATGACGGCTACACCTTCATGAGCGGCCTTCGTTTCAGCTTCTGATAAAACACAAGACATCCATCCAATCCCATACCAATTGAAACCATGAAGATTGTAACCACACTGATTGCAAGCGCCGCCCTTATCACCGTGGCAGGCGCCCAGACCCTGAGCATGAAGGGCAGCGACACCCTCGGTGCGAAACTCGTTCCCCAACTTGCGGAGGCATTCAAGGCGGCCGGCAACAAGGGCGTGAAGTTCGAAATCGCCGCCGAAGGTTCCACCACCGCCTTCCCGGCTCTTGCCAACGGCACCGCCCAGATCGGCATGTCGTCCCGCAAGGTGAAGGATGACGAGCGCACCTTCTGCAAGACCAAGGGCGTTTACATCAAGGAACACGCGATCTGCCACGACATGCTCACCGTGATTGTCAACAAGAACAGTCCGCTCACCAGCCTGACCAAGGCCCAGGTTGCCAAGATTTTCACCGGTCAAATCAAGGACTGGTCGGAAATCGGCGGCGCACCGGGCAAGATCTCGATCTACACCCGCAACACCTCGTCAGGCACTTACAAGGATTGGCAGAAACTCGCCATGGGCGGCCGCGACTATCCGTCGAGCTCGCTCAAAATGGCCGGCAACGAGCAGATCGCTCAGGAAGTGGCCAAGAACAAGAACGGCATCGGCTACGTCGGTCTCGCCTATTCGAAGACCCCGGGCACCAAGGCGCTCCCCATTGATGGTGTGGAACCTGTCGCCGCGAACGCCAAGAAATACGCCTACGCCCGCCTTTGCTACCTCTACGCACCGGACAAGCCGACCGCCGAAGCGGCAGCTTTCCTGGACTTCGTCAAATCTCCCGCCGGACAATCCATTGTTCAAAAAGTCGGATTCATTCCAAACTGATCGTTTCGCATCTGATTCAAGGTTGCTGCCCAAATGGGCATCGTTGGCTCGTTCAGCGATGCCCATTTTCTTGCCAAACCTGATCAATCTCCCTCCACTTCGCCCGGCACGATGGCTCCCGAAGAACGCTCGCTTCCCGCAACCCGGCACCGCTTCCAGCGTCAGGGCTTTTCGTATGAGCGCCTGATCAAATTTTTCTTCGCCTCAAATGCCGGCCTGACCATCGTCATTCTCATCCTGATCATCGTCTTCCTGCTCAAGGAAGGCCTCGGGTTCTTCCCCGGATACCGCCGGGAACTTGAAACCTACCGCATCGCCGGCCTCGAATTCGTCGATATCTCGCGCAAAAACCTCACCTCCCACGAACAACTCACCAGCCTTCTGAACCGCGCTTATTTCGCCGAAATCAACGGCAAAAGCGTGCGCGAAATGCGCCGCACCCAGGAAGCCAGCGCACTTTTCAACGCTTTCACCGATCAGATCGCCCCCACCCGGGACCTGATTCTGAACAATCCCCAGGGCGAGACCGACGGCAACTCGGGCATGCTCGCCAGCTTGCGGGCCAATTTTGAAATACAACGGGCCAAAGCCCTTGACTCCCCCCTGCCCACGCCGCACCTCACGGCAGACGAACGCAAGCACCTCATCGAGTCCCTGCGCACCCGCCCTGCTGAAGCCACCGATGACCCGCCGCTCGTCGCCGCGCTCGCCGGGGAATTCGCCGCCGCCCAGCAGAAAAACTCCGAGCCGCTTCAGGCCTACCGCGCCACCATCGATGTCTTCGAAGCCGCTGGCTCGGATCTCGGTAGCGCGATCATGGAGATGACCGAGTTGGTCACCGCCACCAAGGAAAAGCTCCAGAGCGCGGACATCCTCGAAAAGGACCGGAGGACCCTGCTCGCTGCCGCCTCCAACGAGAAAAACCCCGCCGAACGAGAAAAACTTCTGGCCGAAGCCCAGGCCGCGCTCGCCGAAAAACCGGACATCGAAACGCCGATGCAGGCTCTGCTCGAACGCAGGCCGGACAACATCCGCCTCCACGCTGAACTCCGGTTGGCATCTGCGGAGATCTTCAAACAAATCCCCTTATCCCTATCCGAATCCGACGCCAACCGCCTCCTCAACGCCGCCCGCAGCGCCTGGCCCGTCTTCCTCGCGGGACTCGACGCCGCACCGGAAAAAATCAACGCTTGGAAACACACCGATCCGGTTCCTCTCTCGGATGCCATCATCTCGTTTCTCACCGGCAGGGACTGGATCACCGGTGGTGAGTGGCAGGATTTCTACGGCATTCTCCCGCTGGCAATCGGCTCGCTGATGATCGCCATCGTCGCGCTGGTCATCGCCATCCCGGTCGGCATCGGCTCCGCCATCTACGTCAATCAATTCGCCGCCCGGCGCGAGCAATCTCTGGTCAAGCCGGTCATTGAGTTCATCCAGGCCATCCCCTCGGTGGTGCTTGGCTTCATTGGCATCCTGGTCTTCGGCACCGTGCTGCGGGAAATCTCGGTGATGGATTCCTTGCAGTGGGTTCCCGGTTTTCCGATTGAGGAGCGGCTGAACATCTTCACCGCCGGCTGCCTGCTCGCACTGATGAGCATCCCCACCATTTTCTCGCTCGCCGAGGATGCGCTGAACAACGTGCCATCCGCCTACGCCGAAGCCTCTGAAGCGCTCGGGGCCTCCAAAGTGCAAACAACCTTCCGCGTCATGATCCCCGCCGCGTTCTCCGGAATGCTCGCCGCCATCCTGCTGGGTTTCGGCCGCGTGATCGGTGAAACGATGGTTGTTCTGTTAGTCGCCGGCAATCGCATCAAGATCCCGGACTTCACCGCCGGCCTCGGTGTGTTCTTCCAGCCCACCCACACGCTCACCGGCATCATCGCCCAGGAACTCGGCGAAGTACCGCTCGGCAGCGTCCACTACCGCGCGCTCTTCGTGGTGGGCATCCTGCTCTTCGTGGTCGTGCTCGGGATCAACGCTACCGCCCACCATTTCGTGAATCGGGTTAAAAAGTGATTCAAGTTCCCATGTTCGATCCGGAAAAACTCATACGCAAGGGACTGCCTAAGGGATACTTCAAGGACATCCTCGTCCGCAGCCTGCTTGGCGGCATCACCTATCTGATCGTGCTGATCGCGGTTCTGCTCTTCGCTAAAATCATCATCGATGGCGCACCGGCGATCTTCACCTCGAAGTTTCCGTTTGTGGACATCGAGTTCCTAACCGCGAAAAACGAAACCCTGCACGTGTTCGACGATGCGAATGGCACGCGCCACCAGCTTCCCGCTTCGAAATACAGCGAATACGTCAGCACCCACCAGGGAGAAAACATCTACAATGAACAAACCTTCTCCTACTCCGGCGGCGGTATTGCCGGACCCATCGCCGGCACCGCGCTTCTAACTGTCGGTTCGATCATCCTCGCTCTGTTCTTCGGCGTCAGCGCCGCGATCTATCTGGCGGAATATGCCAAACAAAGCCCGTTCATCCACGCCGTCCGGCTGGCCATTCTGAATCTGGCAGGCATTCCCTCGATTGTCTTCGGGCTCTTCGGTTTCTCGGTGTTCGTGCTCGCCGTTCCGGTCATCACGTCCACTCCCTCGGATCGCACCTTGCTGGCCATCCCGTTGTTCATCAACGATTGGGTGTTGAGTTTCCAAGGTTGGAACTCCTCGCTCATCGCCGGTTGCGCCACGCTCGCATGTATGATCCTGCCCGTCATCATCACCGCCTCCGAGGAATCGCTTCGCGCCGTTCCCCAGGGTTTCCGTGACGCCTCGCTGGCCATGGGCGGCACCCGCTGGCAGACCATCCGGAAATGCGTGCTGCCCTACTCGCTGCCCGGCATTCTAACATCCTCGCTGCTCGCCATCACCCGCGTGGCCGGAGAAACCGCGCCCATCATGTTCACCGCCGCCGTCGCCGCGAAGGACGATTTCCCATGGCAGGGCCTGGGCAATCCCTTCGACATCCTGTCTTCCCAGGTCCAGGCGCTGCCCTATCACATCTACACCCTCGCCGCCCGCATCCCGAATTCCGAATACACCCAGCGCGCCCAATACGGCTCGGTGCTCGTGTTCCTCATCCTCGTCGCCGTGCTCTCGTTCGGCTCCATGGTTCTCCGTGCCAAAATGCGCAGCAAACTCAAATGGTAAATTCCCCACCAGAAATTTCCTCCAGCACGGGCACCGCGATACAGTTCCGGAATGTCAACTTCGCCTATGGCGCGAAGCAGGTCCTGCACGATGTCACTCTCGATATTCCAGACCGCCAGGTCACCGCTTTCATCGGCCCCTCCGGCTGTGGCAAGTCCACCCTGATCCGCTGCATAAACCGCATCAACGACCGCATCCCCGACGCGCGCGTCACCTCGGGTTCCATTCACATCCATGGCATCGACGTCCACCGCGAGGATCTCAACCTCCAGGAACTCCGCCGCCGCGTGGGCATGGTGTTCCAGAAATACAATCCCTTCGCCAAGTCCATCTATGACAATGTGGTTTACGGTCTGCGCATCGCCGGCGTGAGAAAACGCGGCGAACTCGATGACGCTGCGGAAAAAGCCCTCACCAGCGCCGCCTTGTGGGACGAGGTCAAGGACCGGCTCCACACCAGTGCCTTCGGCCTTTCCGGCGGCCAGCAGCAGCGGCTTTGCATCGCCCGCGTCATCGCCACCGAGCCGGACGTCGTGCTGATGGACGAACCCTGCGCCGCCCTCGATCCGCTTGCCACGCTCAAAATCGAGGAACTCATTACCGGACTGAAGAAGGATTTCACCATCGTCATCGTCACGCACAACATGTCACAGGCCACGCGGTGCTCGGATCGCACCGCCTTCATGTATCTTGGCAAGCTCGTTGAATACGGAAACACAATGCAGATTTTCGAAAATCCGAAGGATCCCCAAACCGAAGCTTACATCACCGGCGCTTTCGGCTGATCCACCCGCCACACCCATGCCCGATCTTCTGGAAAAACCGGCAATCGCCCCGACCTCCACCGCTTCCGTGGAGATCAACAACGTATCGTTCAGTTATGGTTCCTCCCAGGCGCTGAAGGACATCACCCTCTCACTGGAAAAAAACGAGGTCACCGCTTTCATCGGTCCCTCCGGATGCGGAAAATCCACCCTGCTGCGCTGCATCAACCGCATGAACGATGAAATCGTCGGCACACGCGTCACGCAGGGGGAAATCCTCGTGGAAGGCATCAACATCCATGATCCCTCGGTCGATGTTGTGAAACTCCGCCGCGATGTGGGCATGGTCTTCCAGAAATCCAATCCCTTCCCCTCCAGCATTTTCGAAAACGTCGCCTTCGGCCTGCGCATGCGCGGCGAGCGCAACCACGCAGTCATCGCCCAAACCGTAGAGGAAAGCCTCAAGTCGGCCGCGCTCTGGGACGAAGTGAAGGACCGCCTCCAGGAATCCGCGCTCGGCCTATCCGGCGGCCAGCAGCAACGCCTTTGCATCGCCCGCACCATCGCGGTGAAACCACTCGTTGTCCTGATGGACGAGCCGTGCAGCGCACTCGATCCCATCGCCACCGCCAAGGTAGAGGAACTCGTCTGGAGCCTGAAACACGACTACACCTTCGTCATCGTTACCCACAACATGCAG
>CANLKN010000110.1 GCA_947491475.1 Akkermansiaceae bacterium
TCGCGGGCGAGGGTGAGACGCTGGAACATGAACTCCAGCCAGAGCGAGTGCCGCCAGTTGTGGTCCTTGTCCACGAAGCGGTCGTTATAGACGAAGTCGCGGTTGCCGGTGTTGTAGGGCGGATCGATGTAGATGCACTTCACTTTGCCGGCGTAGGCCACGCGCAGCGCGCGCAGGGCATCGAAGTTGTCGCCTTCGATGATGAGGTTCGGCTTCGCGCCGTCGCCCGCGCCGAGTTCGGGCATTTCGTCGAGCGCGACGAAATCGGAGTTGAGCGCGCGGTCGTGCTCGATGGCGTCGCGTTCCCAGATGAGGCCGAATTTTTTCCGGTCGCGCGCCTCCAGCAGCGAGATGAGCTGCTCGTGGGTGAGATCGCGGTAATTCGGACGGGCCATCAGCGGAAGGAACGGAGGTCCTTCCGAGGTGGACGGGGAGTTAGAAAGTCGCACGAAGTCGACCGCAACGGCCTTTAGCCGAACCCCGAGGGGGACGGCCTGGACATGCGCCGCCGCCTCCCCGGCCTTTTGGGTCGGTTTGGCGGCAATGTTTGCGGTCATTGCCGACCGCTTCGTGCGAGGATTTCTACGTCCCCATCCGCCGAGGCGGACGCCGGGAGTCAAGCCGTCCGTGCACGACGCGGCAAGGGCAAAGGTGAACAAACCCGGCGCATCAAAAAACATTGGATCCACCATGCCCCGCTGGTGGCTCGCTCAAGATTTCCGTGAAGCGATGCTCGTGACTTGCTGATATTTCAGAATCTTCGAGTCACAAGTCAGAATTTTGAGGTAAATGATCCTTCACTTGCGGGCGGGCCGATGATGGGTAAGTTCGCGCCATGTCTGAGACCATGCCATTCGATCCAAAGGAGGAAGCGTTGTATTCAATCTGCCTGCTGGCCGCGTTTGCGGATGGCGGCAAGGCGGATGCCGAGCGGGAGGAACTGAAACGCATCGGCGAGACCTTGCTGCCCCCGGACTTCAACGCGGCGGGAATTTACCAGAAGGTGTTGCTCAAGCGGACTACGACAGCAGCCTAGGCGGCGAGGCTGGACACACCGGAGTGGCGGCAACTTGCCTTCGAAATGGCGGTCAAAGTATGCGAGGCGGACGGAGTGACCAGCACTGAGGAAAAGGCCTTCCTGGAAAACCTCGGAGATGCGCTGGGCATCGGAAAATCCGAGGCGGCGCAGTGCGTTTCGATGGGCGATGAGATTGCGGCCAGCAGCACTGGTGAGGTTTCGCCCGCGATGCTGCCCGTTCTGCCGGTGGCCGCGGACGGGAATGCCGAGGTGGACAGTCTGATTTTGAAATACGCGATCCTGAACGGTGCGTTGGAACTGCTGCCAGAAACCTTATCGACCATGGCGATCATCCCGCTGCAGATGAAGCTGGTGAATTCGGTGGGCAAACACCATGGCGTGTCGCTGGACAAGCAGCAGTTGGTCGAGTTTCTCGGCGCGGCCGGGATCGGCGCGACCTCTCAGGTGCTGGAAGGAGTGGCGCGCAAACTGGTCGGAGGACTCGCCGGCAAGCTGGGCAAACAATTGCTCGGCAAGAGCATCGGCGGCCTGGCCCGCGCCGGAGTGAACCAAGCGACCAGCTCGGCGTTTTCCTTCGCGAGCACCTGGGCGATCGGCAAATTGGCGCAGCGCTACTATGCCAACGGCCGGAGCTGGTCGGGCATCGACGCGCGGTCCTCCTTCCAGTCGCTGCGCAACGAGGCCGAGCCGATCTATCAGAAAGTGCTGCCCCAGATCCGGGAGCAGGCGGCCACGCTGAATCCCACCAAGGTGATGGCCATGCTGAAGGGCCAGCCCTGAGGCCCCTGAATCACGGCCAACGCATCAAACAAGCATTGGATTTACCGCAAAGCCGCTAAGGTCGCAGAGGGAGCGCAGAGGCCATTCTCTGTTAGATTGGGTTTTGCGCTATGATTTGCCAACCACACCGCCGGTTTCTCCTCCCGTTTTTCCAACCTCTTTGCGTCTCCTTGGCGACCTTTGCGGCTTTGCGGTGAAAAATCTCGGTTTTAGATGCGACAGCCCGACCCCCTGAATGCACTTGCCGACCGTCCCTTTGGCGCTAGTTTCCCGCAGTTCACCAAGCCTGTATGTCCATTCTCGCCACCACTCTCCAGGTGATCCTGCTGATCGCCGTCGTGTTGACCTTGTTCAACATCATCATCTTCGTCCACGAGCTCGGCCACTTCTGGGCAGCCAAGTGGCGGGGGCTGCAAATCGATCGGTTCCAGATTTGGTTCGGCAAGCCCATCTGGAAAAAGGAGATCAACGGCGTGCAATACGGCCTCGGCTGGATTCCGGCCGGCGGATTCGTCGCACTGCCACAAATGGCGCCGATGGAGGCACTCGAAGGCGGCGAAAAACCCGAAAAACCGCTGCCCGCGATCAGCGCGCTCGACAAGATTATCGTCGCCTTCGCGGGGCCCTTGTTCTCCATGCTCTTGGCACTGGCCTCGGCGGTGGTCGTCTGGCAGGTCGGCAAACCTAAGGATTTCATCCCCACCCAGACGGTCGGCGAGGTGAAACCCGGAAGTCCGGCGGAAAAAGCCGGTCTGCTGGCCGGAGACAAGATCCTGAGCATCAACGGCAGGCCGGTGAACGGCTTTGCCGGCACTCTTGAGAGCATTTTTGAAAGTGTGGTGCTCAGCAGCGGGGAGCAGATCGAGTTCATGGTGGAACGCGCCGGTGTGGCCGAACCGCTGCGCATCGTTTCCACATTCGAGATCGAACCCGCCAAATGGTTTCAGCGGCGCGGCCTGCGCCAGGTCGGCATCAGCCCGCTCAGCGAGCAGTTGGTCGTCGGCTCCGTCATCCCCAACAGCCCCGCCGACAAGGCGGGCATCCGGGAGGACGATGTGATCGTGTCGCTCAACGGGCGTGAATTCATCGATTCCGGCGAAGCCGTCGATTTCATCAAATCAATGGGCACGGAGCCGATCGAGGTGATCATTTCCCGCACTGGAAAAACCCAAAAGGTCACCCTCACGGCGGGCAAGCCGCTGAAACCCGCCGATGCCGGCCCCATGCTCGGAGTGTCGCTTTACCCCTCGCCATTTCACGACAAACGCATCGTCCACCCCGGACCGCTGACGCAGGTTTCCGACAGCCTGCGCATGATGTGGACCACCCTCGCGGGGCTGGTCACGCCAAGCTCGAACATCGGTGTGGACCACCTGAGCGGGCCGGTCGGGATCGCCAAAATGCAATACCAGTTGCTGCAAATGGACGACGGCTGGCGGCGCATCCTCGCCTTCATGGTGCTCTTCAACGTGAACCTTGCGGTGCTCAACATGATGCCATTTCCGGTTCTCGACGGCGGCCACATCACGCTCGCCCTGCTCGAAAAAATCTCCGGCCGCCCGGTGAAAGCCAAGCCGCTTGAAGTGCTCCAGACGGTTTTCGCGCTGCTGCTCATCTCGCTGATGCTGTTTGTCACCAGCAAGGACATCGGCGATGGCTTCGGCCGTGGATCCGCGGGCGGACAGGAGGTCGTGTTTCCGGAGGATTGAGAGCGGCCGCAAAACTTGGCCCGCCGCGTGCTATGGGTTTGGCGAAACCCATGGAAATGTTCAAGGGCTACGATCCCGGCGTGTTTTACGACGAAATGTTCGGTGCGGACGGCACCGTGCGCGATCATTGCGCGCCATTGCTGCGGCGCTTCGCCGGCATCGATCAGAAGGACTTCCTCGCCCGCAAGGCGAACTCCGAACTCTACTTCCTGCGCCAGGGAATCACCTTCAACGTCTATCACGACGAGCAGGGAACCGAGCGGATTTTCCCCTTCGACCCCGTGCCGCGCGTGATGCCGGCCGACGAATGGGAGCAGCTCGAAGCCGGTCTGACCCAGCGGATCGTGGCGCTCAACTTGTTTCTCCACGACATCTACCACGAGCAGCGCATCCTCGAAGACGAGGTCATCCCGCGCTTCTACGTCGAGCACGCGAAACACTACCGCCCCGAGTTCCGCGGCATGGACGTGCCGCGCGACATTTACATCCACATTTGCGGCAGCGATCTGATCCGCGGCGCGGATGGCCAATATTATGTGCTCGAAGACAATGGCCGCTGCCCGTCCGGCGCATCCTACTTGCTGGAGAACCGCAACGCCCTCAAACGCGCGTTTCCCGGCCTATTCGAGGAAATGGGCGTGCGCCCGGTGGATTCCTACCCGCACGACCTGCTCAGCATGCTCCACCACATCTCGCCACGGCGCGATGAAAGCCCGGTCTGCGTGCTGCTCACCCCCGGTTGCTACAACAGCGCCTATTTCGAACATTGTTATCTCGCCCGCGAAATGGGCATCGACATCGTCGAGGGCCGCGACCTCGTGGTGGTGGACAAGGTCGTTTTCATGCGCACCACCCGCGGCCTCAAGCGAGTGGACGTGATTTACCGCCGCATCGACGACGACTTCATCGACCCCGTGGTTTTCCGCAAGGACTCGGCGCTCGGCGTGCCGGGACTGATGAACGCCTACCGCGCCGGCAACGTGGCGCTCGCCAATGCCGTGGGCACCGGCGTGGCGGACGACAAGGTGATGTATTACTTCGTGCCGCGGATGATCGAATATTACCTCGGCCAGAAACCGATCTTGCCTAACGTGCCGACATACCTCGCCAGCGAGGAGAAAGATTTGAAATTCATCCTCGGCCACCTGCCCGAGCTGGTGGTCAAGGCGGCCAACGAATCCGGCGGCTACGGCATGTTGATGGGCCCGTCCGCCAGCAAGGACGAGATCGAGAAATTCCGCGAGCTCATCATCGCCGATCCACGCAACTACATCGCCCAACCGGTCATTTCACTGTCACGCGCCCCAACCTGGTGCGACGGCGCGATGGAGGGCCGCCACATCGACCTGCGGCCCTACATCATCTACGGTGAGGACGTGAAAATCGTGCCCGGCGGCCTCACCCGCGTGGCGCTCAACAAGGGCTCGCTGGTCGTCAATTCCTCCCAAGGCGGCGGCAGCAAGGACACCTGGGTGCTCCGCCATTAATCCAATCACCATGTTATCCCGCGTCGCCAACACGCTTTACTGGATGATCCGCTTTGTCGAGCGGGCCGACAACCTCGCGCGCCTGATCGATGTGAACCAGCAACTCCTGCTCGACTCCGAACGTCTCGACAGCGAACGCCTGCGCACCTTCTGGCAGCCGATCATCCTCAGCACCGGCGACGAGGAAACCTTCAGCTCGCTCTACGATCAGGCCGGCAGCGCCGAGGTAATCCATTTCCTCACCGACGATCCGCGCAATCCCAACAGCATCACCTCCTGCATCGCCCTGGCTCGCGAGAACGCCCGCACCGTGCGCGACCAGCTTCCCGACGAACTCTGGGAGGAACTCAACGCGCTCTATCTGTTTTCCCGCTCCGCCGAGGCGCGGCGCCTGATCGCGGTGGACCCGCCCCGTTATTATGAAAACATCCGCCGCTCGGCGGTGACCTTTCTCGGCATCGCCGCCTCCACCACCTCGCGAGACGAGCAGTGGGATTTCATGGAACTCGGTCGCCACCTCGAACGGGCGGACAAAACCACACGCTTTCTCGACGTGGCCAGCTACCTGCCCGACGGCGCGGACAACGCGCAATCCGCCGCACTCCACTGGTCGGCCATCCTGCGTTCCTGCGGAGCACTCGGTGCCTTCCGCGCCTTCGAGCGCACCATCACCGCGCGCGGAGTGGTGGATTTCCTGGTGTTCTCCAAAATTTTCCCGCGCTCCGTGCGCTACTGCATCGAACGTGTGGACGTTTCGCTGCACCGGATCTCCGGCACGCCGCGCGGCAGCTTCCAGAACGACGCCGAGCGCGAAGCCGGTCGCCTGCTTTCCGACTTGCACTTCGGCGTCACCGACGACGCCTTCGCAATGGGCCTGCACGGTTATCTCGACGCCCTGCAGTCGCGCTTCAACCGCATCGGCGAGGCGGTGTTCGAGAGTTACGTGCTGATGCCCGAGCGGTTTCAGGTTTGCCCACCCGACGAGTTCCGCTCATCGTCCGCCCTGGCCGCATGGCAGCAACAACAGCAACAACAGTGAGCGGACACGAGGGGCGACCATCCAACGAAGGCACCAGACTCTCCGTGCTCCACCGCACGGTGTTTCACTACGGCTCGCCGGTGCGCGAGAGCGTTAACACGCTGCGCCTGGAACCGCGCACCTTTCCCTATCAGAAAACCCTCTCCGCATTCGTGCGTGTGCTGCCAGCCACCCGCATCCGCCGCTTCACCGACCTCTTCCAGAACGTCAACCACCACTTCGAACTGCCGGAGCCACATTCGAAACTTGAAATCGAAAGCCGCATCCGCGTGCACAACCTGCCGCTCGATCTTCCATCCGAGAGCCTCACCGCCGGCCTTGATTCCTACCATGATCCGGTGGTGAAAGAACGCATCTGGTCCTATCTGCACGAAAGCCCGCGGGTCTCCCTCACGCCCGAGGTCTGGCGCCAGACGGTGGATGTGACAGGCACCCATCACTCGGTTTTCGGCAAAGCCAGCGCCATGATGGAGTGGATCCACCGCGAGTTCCACTATGCCCCCGGAGCCACCAGCGTGAAGGCCAACCTGGAGGAGTCCTTCGCACTGCGCCGCGGGGTCTGCCAGGACTTCACCCATGTGATGCTCGGCATGTGCCGCTCCGTCGGCGTGGCCGCCAGATATGCCTCCGGCTACCTGTATAACGGCCCGCGCGACACGCTGGTCGGGGCCCAGGCATCCCACGCCTGGTGCGAGGTCTATCTGCCGGCCGCCGGCTGGATCGGCTTCGATCCCACCAACAACACGCTCGCCGACGAACGATATGTGAAAATCGCCGTCGGCCGTGATTACGAAGATGTTTCACCGGTGGAGGGCAGCTACCGCGGCACCGGCCACTGCCGCCTTGAGATCAAGGTGGAGGTGGAAAAGCTCTGAAAGGCATTCATCCCTCGGGCTGTTGTTGCGAGATGCAGTGCAGCGTGCCGCCCTCCTCCACGAGATCCAGGCAATCGATGCCGGTGATTTCACGATCCGGAAACAACTCGCGGATCATGCCCAGCGCTCGATCATCATTCCTGCGTTGGCGGAATGTCGGCACCAACACACCGCCATTGACGATCAGGAAATTGACGTAGGATGCCGGCAGCACCGGCAGCCGCCAACCGGGAACTTCGCATGCCTCGGGTAGCGGGATTTCCAACACCTCGAAGGGACGTCCGTTGGAATCGTGAAACGAACGCAAACGCACGAGATTGTCCTCCAAAACCCGCCGGTTCGGCGAGGCCGGATCACGCTCCACACAGGCGAGTATGGTGCGTGGATCTGTGAAACGTGCCAGGTCGTCGATGTGGCCGTCGGTGTCGTCGCCCTCAATCCCTTGTTTCAGCCAGAGGATATCCGCGACGCCGAGAGCATCGCGCAGCCGCTGTTCGATCTGCGCGCGTCCAAGTTCCGGATTTCTGTTAGGATTCAGCAACACCGCCTCGGTCGTGAGAAGTTGGCCCTCGCCATTGATCTCGATCGCGCCGCCTTCAAGGATCATTCCTCCCTCGAAAACCCTCATCCCGAGAGACGCTGCGATGCGCGCGGGAATCGTGTCATCCAGATCCCACGGCGGAAACTTGCCGCCCCACGCGTTGAAGCCCCAGTCGGTGACGGCCACCTCGCCCGTTTCACGGTGTTTCACGAAAATCGGTCCGTGGTCACGGCACCAGACGTCGTTGTGCGGGTGATCAAAAAGCTGGACATGCTCCGGCACGGCCTTCGCCCCGTTGCAGGCGGCGGCAATGGCTGTGTGATCCGCACCCGGCGCATTGATTCTAACCATTTCATGACGTGAGATAGCGGCCGCGATTTCCGCGAATTTAGCCCACATCAGATCCCGCTTCGCCCCGCCCCAGTGACGCGGGTCATCCACTGGCCACGACAACCACACCGCATCCTGCGGCGACCACTCGGGCGGCATCACAAATCCTTCAGCAGCGGCGCTCATGTCTCAATCCTAACCCCTTTCCCATTCCGCATTCCAGTCCCGATTCAAACCGATCCATGCTTGCCAAACCGATATCGAAATAGCTCCGAATCCTTTAGTTTGCTTGACATTCAGCCTCTAACCGGGGCTTCTCAATCAAAGCCGATGGTAAGGAAACGCATAGAGGCGGCGAAATTGACACGTCTTGAAGCGCGCACCCGGATGATCCGTGGTGCCGGCCGCTTGGTATTCATTGCATTCGGCGTAGCCCTCGGATTTGTGGTTCTGGCCACCGCCGTGCCACAAAAACGCGAGCTTGATAAACTGGAAACCCGGTTGATCCAGGCACAGGAACGCGAAAAACTGGCCACCGCACAGCGGCAACAGCGGAGCATTGAACTTCGCGCCCTGCGCGAGGACCCCGCCTATCTGGAAATACACGCCCGCGACCGTCTTGACTATTACCGCGAAGGCGAGCGGATTCTGCGGTTTCGCCGTGATCGCTGACCTATCAAGCTTGATGTTGCAATTGATACATTTCGGATTAAAAGTGAATCCACCAACATGCCAGACTTGAATCCAGACGACGCACTTCTCCTCATCCGCTGCCCCTCCTGCGGACAGCGCTTCAAAGTTGGTGAGGATTTACGCGGCAGGAACGTCGAGTGCGGTGGCTGCGAACATCGCTTCCGCATCAACGACGACGTCATCGTGCGAGGGAGGAAATTCTACCCGGGCGAAAGACATAACGCACGCCTCAACCGCTTCCAAAGAGTGCCGCTGGCGGTCGCACCACCAGTCATCGGCACGCCGACCGTCCGCTACGCGGATCCGCCGGATCCAACGATTTTTGAACCCGCTTCACCGCAGCGCATCATGGCGGGTCTGCTTGGCGGAATCGTCATCGCCGCCACGGCTCTGCTGCTCATTCTGGGCGCCAGTCGCGGAGGCGCCTTGGACGGGGTCACTACGGAAAACCGCCTTTTGATGGCCTGCTTCTGTGGCCTGCTCGGCACCATGCTGCTGGTTTACGCCAACCCCCGCGCACGCGGCAAAGTCATCATCATGGGCTTGGCCCTCAGCTCCGGGCTGGCATTTCTACCCTTCGTTTTCACCGAAGGTTCCACAAGCGTTCCTGACCAAGCTTTGGAAACCTCCCTCACCGGAATGCCTGATGCCATCGCGGAGCCCGCCCCCTCGGAAAGCGACCAACTCGCCGATCTGCGTCGCAGTATCGGCACCGATCCACTGGCCGCAGAAATCAATCGTCTCACCGCCGAGGGCAGTCCCCGCCGCGCCGTCGGACTCTGGCTCAGGGATTTGCGCGAGCAAAACCGCTTCCTTATCAAAGACTACATTTTGCGGGCCACCGATGCCGACCCACAATCGCACTATTATCCGCGGGATAATGGCAATTTCCTCATGGTGGTCACCGGCATCACCCTCTCACTCGATGAAGTCGCAGCCATCGCCGCAGACCTCGGATCCATCGAAAATACCTACCCGGAAATTTCCGTGATCGAGGTAAAGGTGAATAATGAGAATTTCATCGAAGGCCCGATCAAAAAGCTGACTGACAAAACCAATCCGGAGTTTTACGACTTGAACAAACGTGAGCTCGAGTCCATCGATCTTGAGCGGGTTGAACGGGCCGTAAAACGACTCGCCGACGCCGAACCAAGCGTCTATCGCAGTGACATCAGCCGCAAGCTCATCGATCTCCTCGGCACACCCGAAGTCACCTTCAAAGGTGATATCTGCCGCGCACTGATGGTCTGGGCCGAGGATTTCGAACAAGCCGGAGAAACCGCGCTCATCCAAGCCCGCGAAATGCTGGCCAATGGCGTCAACATTCCTGAGGATGTCATCGCACTGATCGTGAAATCCAAAAACCCCGGCGCATTCCCCATTCTCGACGAGCTATGGCAGCAAAACCCCAACCGCTGGGAATCCCATTACGCGGAAATGGGCCAAGCCGCTGAAAACTCGGTGCTTAGCCGTTTCCCATCCACCACCGGCTCCCACCGCCAATCCGCCGTCAGGCTGCTTGGCAGGGTCGGCGCCGCTGACAGCCTCCAAGTCCTGGAGGCGGCCAAGGCAGGCGCCGAGCCCGAACTTGGCGTATTGCTCGAAAACTCGATGCGCTCAATCCGCTCGCGCGAGGGACTCTAAGCCGCGGTTCGGAAATTTCTCGGTTTTCGGCCTTTGGCACAAAGGAATCCTTGCACCCGTCCAAATCCCAACGAATTTGTCCTCGCCTCTCGTTTCGCGCCAAGCCGGGATGATCCGGGGGGAGAATTCCGGCCACGCGGAGCGAGGGGCACTTGGTTTAACCCATCAAGAACGCTACACCGCAGATTCGTTCATTTGGCGCGCCCAGATAAAGCGTCTGAAAAGTACTTTCACCGCTGCCGTCATCGGAACTGCCAGCAACGCACCCACGAATCCCCCCAACACCAACGACCAGAACAACATCGAGAAAATCACCGTCAACGGGTGAAGCCCCACCGAATCCCCAACAATCTTGGGCGCGGTGATCAATGAGTTGATCTGCTGGACAATCACGAAGATCGCCACCACGCATCCGACGTAAGCCCACGGGCTCATTCCGAAGGGGGCCACTCCGCGCGCATGCAGCCACGCAATGATACATGCGGGGATCAGGCAGAGGATGTTACCAATATATGGAATCACTCCCAGAACGGCCATAAAGACACCTATCAGAAATCCATATGGCAGGCCGAAGATGGTAAGTGTGATGCCCACCAGGAGACCATCAATCGCAGCGACAAGCACCTGACCACGGAAGAAGGAGATGAGATATCCATTGATCTCCTGCAGGGTTTCAACCAGTTCGGTTTTGAAACGGGACGCCTTGAGCGGCACGTAATCATGCCAGTGACGGCCAATCGCCGCGGAGTCTTTTAAAAAGAAAAAAAGATACACCGGTACCATGATCATGCCGAGCACCAGACCGAGAAAACCCAAAATTCGAGTTGAGCCAGCGCTCACCCATTCGCGTGTCGTTTTGAAAATAGCACCCTTGTATTCGAATAGGATGCGCCCGCCACGGCTGCGCGCAAACGTATCCAAGTTCGCTGGCGCGCCAGCCCCTTCCACCTTCGGGACCACTGCGCCCTGTTCGTCAGTCTCGGCAAGTAGCCAGCCAATGGGTCCACCCGCAGTTCGCTGCCGCAGCTCACTGAGCTCCCGCGCCAAAACCGGAGCAAGATGGCGCGTATCGACGCCTTCTCCAACTACCGTTTCCTTGGGTGCCTGCAGCAGACTCATCATGCTGTGACGCCCACGCTGAATACCGGGCAATACCGCAGCGATCAACAATGTGGCGGCTAACAAGATCGCCACAAACACCCATACCACAGCCCACAGGCGCGCAAGACCGCGCTTCTCAAGCAACCGCACCACCGGGTCCAACACATAAGCAATGATGCCCGCCACAATCAGTGGAATGAGCACCGGTTGGAGAAAGCCGAAAATCTGCCCGGTAAGCCAGATCAAGCCTACCAACAGAACACCCAGAATGAGGATGGAAACTCCGGTGGCGGCATTCCAAAGAGTCTTTTGCTGAAAACGGGTAGGATAAGACATGGCTCGAAGGATGACGGGTTATGTCCGAAGAAACTTGAAACGGCGATCCAAAAAATCCCTCATTTCACCCATTCACATCCGCCTGCTTGGCAATGCTGTCCAGCACCCCGTTCACAAAGCGCTGGGAATCGCTGGTGCCGTAACGTTTCGCCAGTTCCACCGCTTCATTGATCGCCACTTTAACGGGCGTGCCTGCATGCAGGATTTCATGAGTCGCCAACCGCAGAATGGCGCGATCCACCGGGTCGATGCGCTCCGGCGAGTAATGATCCACCACCTCGGCCAACTTTATATCGATGGCCTCCTTTTTGCCCAGCACCGCGTCCACCAACTCATCCGAACGGCGGCGGAGTTCACGCAATTCCACCTTGGATTCACGAATCCGAGCAAGATCCGCCTGATCAGGGAAGTTTTCCGGCTCCTCAACCATTCGCAAGCGGTCGGAGATACGCTGCAAACGGCGGATGCTTGCCGCCACCGCCTCCAGCGAACCGCGCAATTCGGGAAAATCCTCAAGCTCAACAAAAAACCGCTGGCGGGCTGCAGCCAAATCCCGGTCGTTGCGGAAAAATCCCTCAAGGGCCGCAGCAAAATTCCCTGCCACGGAAGCATCATCACCGTCCTTGGGCAGGCGCTCGAGCCCCGCATGAGCGCTGCTCCATTTGGCTTCCAGCTCGGCGATACGCTGCAACGTGCTTTTGATAGATTCAGCCTCCGGCCACGCCCCAAGCATCGTGGCCGCCGCTGTCTGCCGCTCCACAAATTCCACCAAACGGCTCTCCCGCCCTTGGGCTAGGTGGTGCACCGTGCGGAATGTGGCCAGTTGCAGACTCCGACGATCCGACTCCGTGACAAATTCCCAAAATGGATCACGCAGTGCCGATGGGTCCGCACCACCCTCCAAATCAGCGCAGTAAAGAAACTGCACCGCCGTCTCGCGGATGTGACGGCGGCTAGGCATGTCGCGGTTTTTTGACAATCGAGTTGCGGGGAAGCGAGCGGTCCAGTTCCTGGAAAACATCAATCATTCCGGCGGCAGCGCGCGCGGCCTCGCGACCCCGGTTCATTTTCGCACCGATACACCGGGCATAAGCCTGTTTTTCATCATCCACCAGCAACACCTCGTGAATCACCGGGCGCAGCGATTGAATGGCCAGTTGTTGCAATGAATCAGTCACCGAGCGTCCCACGAGGTCCGCATGCTCCGTCGATCCACGAATGATCAATCCCAATGCGATAATACAAGCCGGCGGATCCCGGTCCAACACTGTGGCCACCATCACCGGAATTTCAAAGGCACCCGGCACCCGGATCAAATCCACACGGCCCTGCGGCACCAACTCGCCCAACTCCTCAATCGCATTCTCCACCAAGGCATCCGTGAATTGCTCGTTGTATTTGGAAGCAACAATGCAAATCCGGACTTTCGGCCCAATCATACGGGGTTTGGGAGGCAGCGCGTTGGACATGCCCGCGGTATGGCGGGCGACGATGGACTTGTCAACTGGACCATGTCATTCGCCCACTCTTTGTGAGTCAAACTCCTATCAGACACGGCATCCCCTGCAAAAAAAGAGCCCGGCATCTTGTTTCCAAGATGCCGGGCTTTGACCTGGCGACGACCTACTCTCACAGGACCTATCGTCCCACTACCATTGGCGCTGAGGCGTTTCACTTCCGGGTTCGGAATGGGACCGGGTGGTTCCACCTCG
>CANLKN010000111.1 GCA_947491475.1 Akkermansiaceae bacterium
GGTTCGGGCGGATGGTTTTGTCTGCTAAACAAATCATAAGGCCCGAATTTCAGGCATGGGAGTCTTTTTAGGCTCTCATGCCTACTTTTTTCTTTGTCCAAATCCCTCTCCATCAAGGGATTGCCGATTCTGGGACAGGCTCTAGATAGAAACGCGGAAATTCGTGATCTGCCCCGCCCAGTAGGACCAACCGGGCAGGTAGCCGCCGCGCCAGCGAATCTCGGTCACCGCTTGGGCTTCGGTCACACTGAACGAGTCCCACACGAACTGATCATAGTCCGTGCCATTCGCTTGATAGCGCGACGAGTGATGCAAGGTGCCACTGCCGTCGTGAGGCTGGTCAAATACCACACCTGCCCGCGCACAAAGCGCGGACAGAAACAGGCAAAGTAGCAGGATGGGTTTCATGATCAATCGTCGTCGTCTTCATGTCCATCCTCGTGCCCGCCTTCATCAGCCTCGTTCTCGCCAAGCTGCACGGTCGCTCCGATTCCGGGAACCTTGACTGTGGCCGTGCGGGTGTTATGCGCTGCAAACAGAGCTGTGATCCACGCTCCGGCGAGAACGGTGATCACCAGACCCCAGGCTGTATGACTGGAGGAAATGGCCTCCTCCACATTGCCCTCTTTCCTGCCCGTGACCATGACGAGCGAGATGTTCTCGCGATGCCGGATCGTGTGCCACACCAGTCCCGCGAGGTGCAGTGCCACCACCGCGAGCAAGCCCCAGGCGAAAGCCTCATGCAGTTCCTCGACTTCTTCACCGCCGTAGCCAGTGCCCGAGATGAACAACGCTGGAACGAGCAGGAACATCAGCACCGCCGCGAGTGCCGAGCCGGGATTGTTTCCCGCATACCGTTTCGTCTTCGAAACGGCCGCGCTGATCATGTAGCCGGCGACTTCCCTCGGATGCACCGGGAAGCTGGAGAATCGCGAATAGCGCGATCCGAGCAATCCCATGAACACACGTATCAGGAGCAGGAACAGCGCAACGATTCCCAAAATCATGTGCATTTGAAACAACGGCTCCTCATCGTCCACGAGGAACCCGATGCCTATGGCCGCAGTCAGCGAGAATGCAAATGCAAGGTGGAAAAGGCGGGCGGGAATATCCCAAACGAGGATCTTGGTCATGGATGTGCGAGTTTGAAAAACGTTGGTCCTTCGCTGGTTTGGACGCTGATGGAGTTTTGACCGCCGGTGGTGGTGACCGTGCGGGTCGAGGCCGTCCACGTCATGAGGTCGGCGCTTTCCAGCAGCACCCAGTCTGGTGTGTCTGGCCAGATGAAGAGGAGTTCGCCGGGTGTCGGCGCGGGTGCTGCGTCGAGTTTCGGCAACGCGGCGAAGCGGGCGGTGAGGGCGCGCGGCGCGGCGGAGGTGAAGGTATAACTCGCGTCGGAGCTCACGTGATCACCGGCTTCCGTCCAATTGAGGAATATGTAGCCGGGCCTGGCGGTTGCCGTGACGGTTGCTTCGACCCCACTTTCATAAACCCCCGCGCCACCCACATCACCGGCGGTCTTCGGGTCCGCGACGAGGTCGATGCGGTCGCCCAAGGCGTAGTTTGCCACCAGATTGCGGTTGCCGTTCACATTGAAGCTGAAGTCTTCATCGGTACTGACGACCACGCCGTTCTCCGTCCAACTGACCAGCGACCAGCTGGGCTGCGGCTTGGATTTCAGCTTTGCCAGTTCGCCCACTACATACAGCGGGTCATACTCAGGCTCGCCGCCATCCGCCGGTTCGGCGCTGGCGGTGACGTAATAGACGGGCTTGAACTTCGCGACGAGAGTGATGTTCTCCGTGACGGTGAAAGTGTAGTCGGCCGAGTCACTGACATTTGCGCCATTCACGAGCCATTTGGAGAATTTATAGCCGGGGTTCGGTGTCGCGCTCACCGTGGCGCTCGCATCGGGCGCATACTCGCCATCTCCGCTTGTGGAGCCGCCGGCGGTGGGCGTCGAGTTGGTGGTGACGATTTTCCCGGTGCCCACCGTCACGAAGTTTGCCACGAAAGTGCGATCTGCCTGCACGAGGAAGGTATAAGTCGGCGACGTGCTGATGACGGTCGCACCTTCCGTCCAGTTCGTGAAGATGTAGCCGGCATTCGGCGCGGCCGCGAGGGTGACGCGCGATCCCTCCGCATAGGTGCCCGCGCCGCTGATGACGCCGCTGTTCGCCGGAGCCGTGCTCGCTGCGACATTGAACGTCGTGAGCGCATCCGTCCCCAGCGCGAAGATTCCGAGCTCCGAGGTGCTCACGGTGATGGTGTTTGTGGCGGTGTTCACTGCCCCTGGCAGCTTCACCCACGCGCCGCCCGTGTGGTGGTAGATGGCCAGCCCCTCAGCCCCGAAGCCCGGTGGCAAAAGAGTCGTATCATAGCCAAAGCTCACATTGATCGCGCCCGTGTATGTGCCGCTGAATTCCACCTTCCACAACTGCGCGGGCTGGCTCGGTGTCTGGAAAGTGAACCCGGAAAAGTCGCCCTGCGCGATCCGCGTCGCGACCTCGTCCTGATCTGCGCGGGAGAAATCCGAGAAGCAGGTGCCTTCCGTCTCCACGCTTTCAAATTCGTAGTCGATGCCGCCCGGCACGCTCGATCCGCCGTCGCAACTCCCAGTGCTGCCCGGACCTGCCGGAACCTTTGTGCCGGTGAGAATGCTCAGCAGCACATCGAAGCTCGCCGATTGGTTCGGCGCGAGATTGCCGAGCGTCCAACGCTGCGCGCCAGCCACCCAGCGTGTCGGCGGCTGGAAGAAATCCGTGCCCTGCCGCGTGTTATACGGAGCGGTCTGCCAATTGTCCTCGATGGAAAGATGCACACCGTCGGTAGGTTTGCCGATGCCGTGATTGTCCACGCCATTTCCCTCGATGCCGTAGTAGCCGATCTCGTGCGCCGTGGGTGCGGAGGTCGCGTGAAACGTGATGAAATCCTCCAGCCCCGCACCCGCACCTGCGGCCCATGCGTCCACTCCAGCGAGCGTCGTGTCGTATTGAAAACTGCTGAGCGGCCCGCTGTAGGTGCGGTTGTCGAAAAGGCCGCGCTGCGCGTTCAACCCGTGGACGAGTTGGAATAGCTGGACGTTCGAGACCGCCGCGCCCCCGATGTTTTTCACCGTGTAGGTCTGCTTCATCACATAGCGGTTGCTGTGGTTGAAAGTGCCCGCGCCTCCGTCCGAGGCCGGATGCGTGCCCATCGGCGTGCCGGTGACCGTATCGAGCATCTCGAATTGTTGCGTGATTTCGAGGTTCGCGTTTGCGATGACCGAGAACGCAACGGGCAGGTTGTCCGCATTGAGCCCGGTTTCCGTCAGCGGCGTGACCACGGAGAAGGTCGAGTTCGTCGGCCAGTCCGGATAGAGAAACATCGGCTCCAGCCACTCCGCGGCGACGTTCGGGCCACCGCTCACTTGATACCCAACCGCCGCACCCCATTCGCCTGAGAGATACTCGCGGCCTTCAAAGCCCGGCGTGTTATCAAGCAGGAAATCCGAGTAACCGAAGTCGGTAAGCGTGATGTTCCAGTGCGGATTGGCAAGCGTGAGTCCCTGTCCCTTCGTAGCGGGAAGCGAGAGCAGGGCCGCGACAGATGCCAGAACAAACGATTTGGTTTTCATGTATTGTTAGGAATGCTGAGCAAGGATCTGAGATGGGGAAACTGCGGAAGGCGGGTGGTCGTCATGCGGAGCAGGGGAGGGAAACGGCGGAAAAAGCGAATGCCGGCGGGATCGGACGGAAGCAGTGGCTCGGCCGGATTCATCCTTCGCCTATCGCATGCTGCGCAAAAAACGCGAAGTCATTTAAAATAAGAAATTTTTAAAGAACCGAAAGGTTGATTGCGCCGCTCAAACGACGACACTGCATGTCGTTACCATGAAATCAAAAGCCATCCTCACACTCATCGGAATCCTCTCCACAATTGTAATCGGCCACTCCGCCACTCTTGAAGTGGACAAGGGCCGCAGTCGCATCCAGGTGGATGCCAAGGCCACCGGTCACAATTTCACCGGCACGCTCAAGGACTACTCCGCAAGCGTATCCGGTGATACCGTCTCGCTCTCGCCGCAGGGCTTCAAGCTGGAATGGAATTTCAGTAACCTCGATACCGACGATGCGAAGCGCGACAAGGAGATGCTCAAATGGCTCGGCGGCGGAGATCCCAAGGGCTCGTTCATGTTCACAAAATCATGGACCGGCAAGGACGGAACGCAACAAGCCACGGGAACCCTCACCATCAACGGTGTTTCAAAAAACGTCACATTCCCCTACACCGCCAAAAAAGACGGCGACTGGGTGACCATTGATGGCAAGGTGTCGATGGACTATCAGAATTTCAGCCTGCCGGTCATTCGCTCAATGGCGGTGATGACGGTGGATCCGAAACTCGTCGTGCGCTTCCATGTGGTTGGCAAGGTGAAGTGAGGGTTTGAATAACTTTGATCACAAAACTTATGACACCCACATCATGGTGGAAACGTCGCGCAGGATGCGCGAAGGCGCTGATGGCTGGAAGCTTCGCCAATGGCATGGGCCCGATGCAACGTGTGGAACCACGTCTGGCGGCGGCGTTGGGAGACATCCTCGCGCGGCCGGGATCGATGGTGCGCGCGGTGACCGCTTATCTGGTGGGCATCGAAATGGGAGTGGCCGAGGAAGCGGCGCGCGCGGTGGCCTGCGGGATCGAATATCTGCATACGGCTTCGCTCGTTTTCGATGATCTTCCGGCCATGGACGATGCTCGCACCCGCCGCGGCGCGGCCTGCCCGCATGTGGTTCATGGCGAAGCGGTGGCGATGCTCGCGGCGCTGGCCATCATCAACCGTGGCTACGCGATGATATGGCAAGGAATCCGCCGCTCCGCGCCCGAACGGCGCGAGTTCGCCGGCGAATGGGTGGATGCCAGACTAGGCACTCGCGGTGTGATCGGCGGCCAGGCCTTCGATTTGAGCGGCTGGCGCGGCGAACAATCGGCCGCCGAAGTGAGCGAAGTGGCCGCCCGCAAGACCGGCGACCTGCTGCGGCTCACGCTGGTGCTGCCCGCCATCATCGGCCGCGGCACCGACCGCGAAATCCAGTTGCTCGACCGCATCGGCATGCTGCGCGGCTTGGCCTATCAGGCGGCGGACGACTTGAAGGACGTGCTTTGCAATGGAAACGAAACGGGCAAAACCGCAGGACGTGATGAGGAACTGGGCCGCCCGAACCTGATTCTCGCAGAAGGTTTCCAGGCGACTTTGCGGCGCTTCAAGAGGCTCCGGCAGATGGGTGACCGCCTGCAAGGGAGACTGCCGGGCGGGGATGATCGCTGGGGCATGCTCTCGCCTTTGCGCGTCACACTTCCGACCAGTTCGGGATTGATCTTGCAGCCAATGATCTCCACGGCAAGCTAACGGAGGAAATAAGCCGCAATGAGTCTCTGGAGAATGGTTTTCACCAATTTGCACCGCCACCGCGTCCGCACGGCGATCGGAGCGGCGGGCATCGCCCTCGGCGTGGCGACGATGCTAAGCGTGGTTGGTTTGTTGGGCGGCGCGGTGAAAATGTTCGAGCGCATCCTGCAGAGCGATTCGGAGATGGTTGTTTTTGAGAAGAACGTGTCGGATCTGTTTTTCAGCAATGTGCCGGTGGAAGTGGCTGAGGAATTGGAAAAGCAGCCGTTTGTCAAAGAGGCGCGGCCGGTTTTGTTCACGATCATCACCGCGCCGGAGCGTCCTGTGGTCACGTGTTTCGGCATCGAGATTGCCGACCCACGGCTTGGCAAAGGCGAGTGGCTCGGCGGCTCGGCAGCGGATTTCATCGATGGCAAAGACGTCGTCGTGCTCGGTGAGCGGGCAGCGGATTTTCTCAATGCCAAGGCAGGTGGGACCATCGAGCTCGGCCAAGGCACCTATCAGGTCGCGGGTGTGGTGCGGCTTGAGAATGGTTTTGAAAACGGCGGCGTTTTCATGCCGCTGGGCACCTGCCAGCATGCGTTTCACAAAGAAGGCGTGTCATCGGTCATCACCGTGGCTCTGGCGAAAGGCCATGAAGCGTCAGAGGTAAAGGACTGGATGGCTGAGCATCACAAGCGGCTCACCGCGCTGGAAAACGAGGAGTTCAGCCGCAGCTACTCACAGTTCAAGATCATGAAAACCACGGCCTGGGTGGTGGGCGGCTGCGCGTTTCTGTTAGGTGGCCTTAGCGTGACCAACACGATGATCTTGTCGGTTTTCGGCCGCATCAAGGAGCTGGCGATTGCCCGCGTCTGCGGTTTTTCACGCGGCCAGGTGGCGCGGATGATATTCGGCGAGTCGTTGCTGGTGTCGGCCATCGGCACGGCGCTTGGCTGGGCTTTGAGCACGGCGGGGCTCTACGCGCTTCGGGCGGTGCCGCAGTTGCAGGGCTACATTGAGCCGCGCATTGGCTGGATGGAAGTGGCCGGAGCGCTCTCACTGGCGGTCGTCACCGCACTGGCCGGCGCGCTCTATCCGGCCTGGTATGCCGCCAACCTCAAACCTGCGGAGGCACTGCGATTCGAATGAGTGGGAACGCTGAAATGGAGATCCTCGTCGAGGATGTTTGGAAGAGTTACGATGGTGGCCGCATTGAGGTGCTCAAAGGTGTCACCTTGCAGGTCGAAAAAGGTGGCGTCGTCGCGCTTTGCGGGAGCTCCGGCTGCGGCAAGTCCACCCTGCTCAACGTGATTTCCGGCCTTGAGGATGTGGACCGCGGACTGGTTCGAGTAGCCGGCCGCGATGTGGTGGATGAAGCGACGCGCATCGAACTGCTCCGCCACCGCATTGGTTATGTGTTCCAAATGCATCACCTGATGCCGGATCTCACCCTCGCGGAAAACTGCATGGTGCCAGTCATCGCGGCGGGCGGCAAACGCGCGGAAGGTCTTGCGCGCCTGCGCGAACTCGCCGAAATCACCGGCGTGGCACACCGGCTCGACCAGCGGGTGCGCGAGCTTTCCGGCGGCGAACGCCAGCGCGGCGCATTGTGCCGCGCGCTGATGAATGATCCGGAAATCCTGCTCTGCGACGAACCGACAGGTGCGCTCGATGAAAGCAACCGCGAGAAGGTTTTTGATCTTTTGTTGGATTTGGTTCGCTCACGCGGGCGCACACTGGTGCTGGCCACGCATGATCCGGAACTCGCCGGCCGCTGCGACCGCACGCTGCGCATGCGTGACGGGCGAATGGTGGAAAGCATGGGATGATGGATAAGCTTTCCAATAAACCCGGTGGGGTGGCTGCGGCGCTCGCCGTCCGCCATGCCTTGGGCTGGCTGGTGTTCGGCAACGCCGTGGGGATTTACCTTGCGTTGCTTTTGTTGGATTCACGGCTGCAAGCAGGAGTGTGGACCTATGGCCGCTGGGTGCCGGTGCATCTCAATGTGCAGCTCTACGGCTGGACCTCGTTGCCGCTGGTGGCGTGGTTGTTTTCGATCTATCAGGTCGATGAATCGCGCCATGCGGCATGGGGGCCGGCGGCGGTATGGGCGTGGACGGCTTCCCTGGCCGTCGGTGTTTTTCATTGGCTGGATGGCGGGACGGCAGGGAAAATTTTTCTCGATTGGAAAGGGGCAGCGCTTTGGTCATTCGTCGCCGCGCAGGGTGTGCTGTGGCTGATGCTGGCCGCCGCATGGCTGGATCGAAAAGGTAAGTGGAGCCCCATGAAACGAGGTGGCACATTCATCGGCCTGCTCGCGCTGGCGTTGGTGCCGGTCTCGCTGGTTTTCGCGGCGTCGCCGGCGGTATATCCGCCGATCGACCGGACGACGGGCGGGCCGACGGGATCAAGTCTATTGGGATCGGCGCTGTTGGTAGTCGGGCTGATGCTGTTGTTGCCGCGCGTGGTAGCCGGACCTTCATCGCGGGATCGGAGCACGGTCATGTGGTGGTTTTTCGGGCTGTCGTGGGTGGTATTCGGGATCACGGAAGCGATCGGAGGGACGCACCGTGATGCCATCCAGATCGCATCGATGTTGTTGCTGCTGCCGTGGGTGTGGTTGTTGCCACGGGATTGGCAGGGTTTCGACTGGCCTGCGGGTTCGGCATTTTGGCGGCGGGCGATGTTTCTGTGGTGGGGAGTATTGGTAGTGTCGGGCGTGTTGATGTATGGCGACGGGGTTCTTGACCGGATCAAGTTCACGCAGGCTTTGGTGGCGCACTCTCATCTGGCGATGGCGGGGTTCACCACGTCGTTCTGCGCTCTGCTGTGTGTGTTGATTACAAAGCGCAAATTAGGTGGCCGGTTTTCCATTGTGCTGTGGCAAGCAGCCGCACTGATGATGATCCTTGTGCTCGCCATGGCCGGGTGGCTTGAAGGCGCGCATCCGCACTGGATGGTGGAAGCGCCGGTGTGGCGGACGGCGGCTTTTGTGCTGCGCGCCATGTGCGGCGCAGTGATGTTCGGAGTTTCATTGCAATGGCTGATCCAATCCCAAAAATCATGAACAAACGCGCGATTCTTACCTGGTGGAGTGTGGGTGCAGGTGGCATGGACGCCATGACAGGCTTGTTGCTGATCGTGGCTCCGCTGTTCGTTTTGAGATTGTTAGGGATTGCACCGGTGGCGGATGACGCGCTGCTGTTTCTGAGCTGGGTAGGGGTGTTTGTGCTGGGGGTGGGGATGAGTTATGGCTTGGCCTTGACGGGGCGCGCCCGTGGCGAGGCGGCGTGGATCTTCACCACCTTGGTGCGGGGCTTGGTGGCGGTTTTTCTAACAGTCAAAGTATTGTCCGAAGCGATGGAACCCGCGTGGTTGGTGGTGGCGGCCGGCGATGGGTTGGTGGCGGTGGCGCAGGGTGTGATCTTGTTTTCAGGATGGTGGAAGGAGGAGCCTTCGTGAAAGTGGTCACGGTCCGGGCTGCCGTCACCGTTGCCTCGGTGTATGGCTTTTTCCTGCTTTTCGCGCAGTTCGCATTCGTCGAATTGATTCGCACGGCGGGGCATGGGGTGGTGGTGGAGAAAATCCTGTTAGGTTCAATGGCCGTGGCGGGTGTGGCGGCGGGTTTCCTCGCGGCATGGCGTGGGGTGCGGCCAGCGATGGTCCGCATCGCAATGGGAATCGCGGCAGTGGCGGCGGTGATCGCAGAGTTCGGCGGATCGCTGCCGATCGTGCTGGTGGTGTCGCTGGCCACGGGCTCGGCGCTGGGGGCGGCCACGGTTTCGCTCGCGGCCCTGTTGCCTGGGTGGTGCGGGATTGGTGCGGTGGCGTTGGGAACCGGGATCGGCTATGCGTTTTGCAATCTGCCATGGGTTTTTCTCCAAACGCCGCTCCACCAGGCATGGATCGCGGCGGGCATCGCAGGGCTGGGTGCGCTCGCCGTGCCGCCTGCGGGCACATGGCAAACGGAAGCAAGGCCGCGGCCGCTGGCATTTCCGCTGGTTGTGATGTTGTTCACGGCCTTGGTGTGGATGGATTCGGCGGCTTTTTTCATCATCCAGCATGCGGACGATCTGAAATCCGGAACCTGGGGTGACGCCTTGCTTTGGCGCAACGCGGCGCTTCATCTAGGTTTCGCGTTGATAGCCGGGCTATGGCTCAAGCGAGGCTCGGCCCGGACCGTGCCGGTGGCGGCATGGGTGATGCTGGCGGTGGCCGCGATATGGGTGAACGATACCTCGACCCGCCGGGCTGCCGCTTGGTTGTATCCATCCGCTGTATCACTTTATTCCGTGGCGCTGGTGGTGTGGCCCGGCTGGTTTGGTGGAGCGGCGGACTCCAGATCCGCCGCTTGGAAGGCTGCCTGGTTGTTTGCGATAGCCGGTTGGTTTGGTTCGGCCAACGGCATCGGCATGGCGGAAACGTTGCGCCACGTTCCTACGGCATTTATCGTAGGTTCCGCTCTTGTGGTGCTCGCTGCGATGGTTTTGGGCAGCATCCGTCAGTCGCTGAGGCCCGCGCTTGCAGTCGCGGCAGTGGTGTTTTGCGGCTGGATCATGGCGAAACCCCCAGAGGCACCCCGTGGATCTGCGGCCGAACGTGGGCGGCAGGTTTATGTGGCGGAAGGCTGCATTCATTGCCATTCGCAATACAGCCGTCCCGGCTCGGGCGATGAGGCGATCTGGGGACCCGCTCCAAACACCGACAAGACACTGCATCAGCAGCCGGTATTGATCGGCAACCGCCGCCAAGGCCCGGATCTAACAAACATCGGGGCGCGACGATCGGAAGCGTGGTTGAAAGCGCATTTCATGGACCCGCGCGCGCTGTTTCGCGACAGCACGATGCCGTCCTACGCGCATCTTTTCCATGATGGACGTGGCGATGACTTGGTGCGCTATCTGCGGGAATGTGGCATCGAAACCATGCAGGAACTGATGGCACGGCAAGCGGCTTGGCTGCCTGAGAAAAGCGCGACACCGCCGCCAGATGGCAGTCGTTTATTCGCCCTTCATTGCGCCGTGTGCCATGGAAACGATGGCACTGGTGGCGGCTTGCTGGCCGATCAATTTCCGATGCCGCCGCCGAATTTACGGATAGGCCCATTCGTCCGCACAGCGGATGGAAAGAAGGAGACCATTGCACGGATCATCAAGTTCGGCGTGATCGGCTCGCACATGCCAGGGCATGAAACTTTGCGCGACGCGGAAGTTCTCGCCCTTTCTGATTTTATCGGGAGGAATGTTTCAATACCAATCCAGCCACCCGCGGTGACGCCGACTCCGTGATCATCCGCTCAGCGGCCGCGCGCTGCCGGGGCCTTGCGAGCGGAAGCAATTTCGACGATGAGCCGGTGGAGGATGAGCCGGTGATCGAGGCCGGTGGTGACCAGCGCCTGATCCGCCTTGAGGGTGGCCTCCATGATCTGTTGTAAGTCTTCGAGGTCGAAATTCGAGGCGTTTGGCAGGGCGAGGAAGATCGGAAAAACATTCACGCCGCCGCCGTCTTTTTTTTGTGGCAGCCATGCGCGGTCGTTTTCGGGGAGTCGGTTGAGCGCGCCGGAAAATGCCTGATAACTGCCGGTGGGCGTCTTGAATGTCCCGATGATCAGCTTGGCCATGTAGAGATTGCGCACCACGCCGATGATCGAGGCGCGCATGATGCCGATGGCGGATTCGTCGGCCTCGAGTTGCTGGTCGATGAGCTGGATGGCGCGGGCGGCGTTACCGTTCTGGATGGCCTTGCCGATTTCAAAAACCACTGCGGCGCGGCTGAGCGGGACCAGCACGTTGACGTCGTCCTCGGTGATGGTGCGGCGCTCGGGACCGAGGTAGAGATCAAGTTTTTCCAGTTCGTTGCCGATTTGCTGCGATTGCTCGCCGGCGAGCATGACAAAGATCGCCAGTGCGTCGGGCTCGAAATCCAGGCCGAGCTCGGCCGCGCGGCGGGTGACCAGCGCGGCCACCTGGTCCTGCCAATCGTCGCGGCTGGTATCGATGCGGTCGTAGGCCTGCACCTCGGCGGCTTTTTCGATGAATTTCCAGAATGCCCGGCGCTTGTCCACGCCTTGGGCGGTTAGAAGAAACTTCACGCCATTTGGCACGCCGGCTTCGAGGGCCACGCGCAGGCGCTCGACTCCGGCCTCGGTGCGCTGCGAGCGGCCGGTGACGTTGTCGCCGAGGAAATTCGCGTTGCGCAGCCAGACCACCTTGTCGCCACCGAACATTGGCAGGGTTTGCAGGGCCTCGACGGTGGACGAGCAGATTTCAAAAGCGGAGTCCGAGTTATCGGCGATGCCGTCGATGGTTTCGTGGGTGAAGCCGTCGTCCACTCCGCCGGTGAGGCGGTTGTAGAGTTCGAGGGCTTTTTCGCGCACCATGCCTTCATCGCTGCCCACCACGGCGAAGAAATTTCCGGTGCCTGGAGATGAGGGTTTTGCTTTCGCGGCCACGGCAAGGAGTTAACGGGGTTAAGCGCGGACTGCAAGCGTGGGGGGGAAGAGGTTTACCGCAGAGCCGCAAAGGCCGCCAAGGGTCGCAAAGGAAGAATCAGGAGTTTTTTAAACTTTCAACCCATTGATTGATCCATCTCCGCGACCCTTTGCGGCCTGCGGTTTTGCGGTTCATAGATCCACAATTTTCATGGAATCCGTGTCCCGTTCCAGTTTTTTTCTCTCTCTGGCCTCGCGGAAGAAGCTTTGGAGGAGAAACGCGCATTCCTCGCCGAGCACGCCGGAAGTCACATCGCAGCGGTGGTTGAGCGGCGGATTGGCCTCCAGCAGGTTGATCCAGCCACCGGCTGCGCCGCCCTTGGGGTCCGGGCAGCCGAAAACCACACGCTCCGGCCTACAGTGGACGATGGCGCCGGCACACATCGGGCACGGCTCCTTGGTCACATAGAGCGTGCATTTTTCCAACCGCCAGTCGCCCAGCGATTCCTGAGCGGCCGTCAGTGCGAGCATTTCCGCGTGGGCGGTGGCGTCCTTGAGGGTTTCCACCTGGTTCCACGCGCGGGAAATGATCCGCCCTTCGCGCACCACCACCGCGCCGACAGGAACTTCGCCCGCTTGGTAGGCCTTGCGCGCCTCGCGCAGCGCCTGGCCCATGAAATAGGCGTCGCTGTGCAGGTCGATGATCGGCTCGTCGTATTCCACAGCCGAGGGGCAGGTGAATTATTGGCCCCAGGTGGCCACGTCGTCGGCTTTTTTGCCGCTTTGTTTGACGCCATCCGCACCATCACTCCAGACCGCTACGCGGCGACCATTCAGTGTGACAGTTTGCCAACCCTGCCCTTTGGGTTTGAATGTCAGTTTTTCATCATAGTCGAGGTCGAGCCTGACATTGAAACCTCCACCCCATGGATCGAAGAGCCCTTGGATCGAGGTTCCGTTGGTGTTGTAAATGAGGCCGTTTTTGTTGCCTTTGCCTTCTCTCACGGAGAGGAACTTGATCGCGCGGGTATTGAGCACATTGCTGCCGGAGCCTTCGAGTCCGAGTAGAACATTAAGGAGTTTGATTTGGTTGTTTGTTTGCACCGTGGTGTCAGACCCTCCTTCGTCAGGCATGCTGCCGTATTCGGTGTAGAAGTTGTTCACCGCGCTTTCGATAGCGGTCGCGGTGGCAAGTGCGGTGGTTTTGCGGGCCTTCTGGATGGCGGCATTACCGGCGGCGAAGCCTGCGGATGCGAGCACCGCGATGATGGCGATGACGACGAGGAGTTCGATCAAAGTGAACCCGTGCGGGCGGCGGTGGGATGGGATTTTCATGACGAGCTGAGGATGGATTTTCAGGAATGCGGGGCAAACACAATTTTCTGGTGATCTGAAAAGACTTTCGGCGATTTCCGAATAGACATGGTAAACACCTAAGCTCGCAGGAATGGG
>CANLKN010000112.1 GCA_947491475.1 Akkermansiaceae bacterium
CATGCAGCAGGCCGCCCGCGTTTCCGACCGGACCGCATTTTTCTACTTGGGAGAATTGATCGAGTTTTCCGAAACCAAGCGCATGTTCTCCAACCCGCGAGTCAGAAAAACCGAAGATTACATCACCGGCCGCTTCGGGTAATATTCCATACCACCATCCACCAAACTCCTCTATCTTCCTTTCCGGAACCCGCCTCCGTCTATGAACCAGCCCCACATCTTCCATGAGATCGACAATTCCATGTCAGGTCTCAAGGACAAGGTCCTCCTGATGGCCAGCCTCACCCGGCTGAATCTTGAACGCGCGATCCAAGCCCTGCTCACCCGCGACATCGATCTCGCCCGCATGGTCATCGGCGACGATTCGGACGTGGACGATTTGGAAGTCAAAATCGACCAGCAAGGCATGGATATTCTCGCCCGTTTCCACCCGTTCGCCTCCGACCTGCGGCTCGTCATCACCTCGATGAAGACCGCTCACAACCTGGAGCGCGTCTCCGACCACGCAATCAACATCGCCAAGCGCGCCAAGAAAATCTGCAAATCCGCCGAGCTCCCCGAAACCGCCATCATCGAGCCGCTCTATACAATGGCGCAGAAAATCCTGCGTGACGCGCTGCTCGCCTATACCGATGCCGACACCGATCTCGGCCAAAGCCTGAAATCTAACGACAAGGAATTGGACGCTGCTCACAAGGAAGTCGTCGCACAACTGAGCCGCCGCTTGGAAAATTCAGGCGACCGGTCGGAAAACCTGCTGCACCTTATTTTTGTCGCTCGCTCGCTCGAACGCATCGGCGATCTCGCCGTGAACATCGGCGAAGACTCCGTTTTCCTCAGCGAAGCTCGCGACATCCGCCACGAACAGCGCAAAAGCCCAGGCTCAAATGAGAGTCCTGCGTGATTTCGATGGAAGATCCCGGAAGACAGCGGCGTTAGCATCTTCCATGATTCTCCTAGGACGACGTCTCCACTTGATATGTATTCCTGTCGCGCTGCTTGCCGCCAGCTGCTGCGGGCTGCATGCCGCATCGAACACCGCGACACTGGAAAACGAAGCCCTTCGCGTCGTTTTTGATCTCTATACCGGCCGCTACAACGCTGTCGAAAAGGCGACTGGAGAGTGACTTTTGAATCACCAAACCAATGAAAAACATCATCATACTGGTCATGGCTGAGAGCGATTTGCCATGGTCGGCACCCATTTCGTGCGCGCTGGGTCATCCGGCGAAGCCCACCACGCGGTTCTGGAGCGCGTGGGATGCGCCTGCGGATACCGAAAACAAGATTGAGGATCCGCTCCGGACATCGGCGCTGGTTTCCAAGGTTTACACCTATGGCGCGCCCCGCTTCATGATGAACAGGCCGTTTTCTCCATGGTATTCGTGGCGACAACGGCCGCGGAATGAAAACTTCTTTTCGATTCCCATCGTCACCTTCATCGAGCCCGGTGCCGGAGTGCTCAGTCTGATGGTCGCCCAAGGGACAGGAGGATGTTTTCATGCAAAGGCGGCTGCATCTCGGGATTTATCCCATGTGCCCCTATCCTGCAAACGATCACGGGGTGAAATGGGACCCCATCGAAAACCGCCAGCCATGGTTGGACTACGGTGCCATGATGGCCGCGATGAAGGGCAAAAAATGGGTCATGGAGCCACATTGTGTCGAGATCGCGGAAAACACGGCCCAAGCGAACATGTTCGAGACCTTGGAAGGATGGGTCGTTCCAATCACATTCGGCAAGGCACCCCAGGCCAGCGTGCTACTGCGCAACATGCCGTTCATTTCCGGCAAGTTGAAAGTCGAGGTCTTGCATCCGGGAGTGAAGGAAGCGAAGACATTGCCGACGCGTCTGAATGGGGAAGTGCTTGAAATTGACACACCGCTTCACCGCAGTTGTGCGATGCTGAAGATCACGCAAATCCAGTGAACCTGGACTTTGCCGGGACAGCCGCCGAGGCAGGCAGGATGCCCGCTTTCCGAGACAGACTGGAAGTCTATCCTCCGTTTTTCCGCCTTTCAGGCGTGGTATTTGTAACATCAATCCCATAACCCTCCGCCAGCAATTTCGGGCTGTCGTTCACGATTCAACTCACCATTCATCGGCGCGGCGAAGATCTTCAAATTCCGGCGAGTAAATGTTGAACTCGATGCGGTTGAAGGCGGCGGTGCGGAAGGTGGCCGTGCCGAAATTCTGGCTGGAGCCGGTGAGTGTTTCATCGTCGCTGGACTCAAGGTTGAAGACGATGGATGAGCCGTCGTGGAACCATGCGCGGATGTCGCCATTTCGGCGTTTGCTGCGCTCCGCCTCCACCGGCTTGAGCGTCACGGTGCGCAACCTTGAGACGGGCAGTTTGATTTCTCCCAAGGGCGAATTCACGGTGATGATGCCATCATGGATGGCGCTGACCTCGCCGGCCAGCGAGTCGCCATTGGCAAGTTCCATGCGGATCTCATCCGGTTTTTCCTCGGCAGCGGGAGTGGCTTCCTCATCCGTGCCCATGCCGAAAATGTCTCTGCGGCGGTCCAGGCCGGCCCGCGGCTCGGGCATCTGGTCAAGCACGCCGTCCCACTCGGCGACGCCGATGTTGGAAACTCGCAGTGGCAGGGTGCTGCCGGAAATGAAGTGCAGTCCGCGGCCGGGCTGAGCCTGCCCGGCATCGGGATCATTCCAGACTTCGATGATCTGGTCGTTGATGAACAAGCCGACACGGTTGTTTTTCGCGCTGGCACGAATCTCGATGCGCGCCTTGTCACTTTCCATCAGCACCCGCGACTGCGCGCTGCCGATGAAACTCTGGGTTTTGCAATTGCGCAGGTGGATGCTTCCGCGCTGAAATGATAACTCATATCCGGCCGATGGATTGTCGGTGGTTGCATCGTCCGAGAAAACGATCACGCGCAATCTGATGGAATCGCCGCGCCATGCGGTGTCGAAGCTGATCGAGCAATCATCCGGCAGCAGGTTGGCGCGGGCGATGCCGCCGGAACCGGATGAACGGAAAGCCGAACGCTGGTAATTCCAAACCGGCGGATCAGCCGCCTGCTGCCAGCCATCCATGCCAGTGGGCCCGCGGAAGAGGAAGGCGGCACGTTGTTCAACTTTCACGCCCGATACCATCAGGCGGTTGAAGTTCATGCGGCCCGCAAACCAGGTGTCCAGCGACACGGTCTCGTCCGTCACGGATGCGAGTTGACCTCGGATGGTGTCACCATTGGTGAGTGTGACCGTGGTTTCATGATCGTATGTTTCCTCCGGCAGTGTGGGCGTGAGGGAAATATCCAGGATCTTGTTAGTGAAGAAAGACGAAGGGCGCCCGAGCAGCGGCGAGTTCCATAACAGCCGCTCCGGGGTGATCGTTTCCGGAGAACCGGTCAGCACATCATTGTTGGCAAATCGCACGATGGACTTCGCCGCATCCGCATGCGAAACCGAAGCACATGCCATGACTAGCGCGATGCAGGATTTCAAAGATGAAAGATGCGGCTTCATGGCTTGGGCGTGGGTGGAATCCGTTCCATGGCGGTGATGCCACCGCGCCGGAAGGTGAGTGGGCCTAACAAGGGATGGACGGCGGATGCGGAATCTCCCGAAAACTGACAGGATGAGACCCTCAGCGCTCCATCACCGGGCAGACGAAGCACGAATGGATGCGCTGCTTGATCGGGTTTGGCGGCTTCTTTTTCCGCCAGAAACACGGTGGAAACATCGGCTTCCGGAATCTCGATGGGCTCATCCTGGAAATCCATCTTGAAAATGAACAATGCACCTTCCGCAGTGTTGCGGATGCCAAGCAGGCGGCCGCTCCAGCGATCATCCTCACGGCTGATCAGGCTGTCGCTGCGCGGGTCGCCCCGGTCCTCGGCACGGTGGCGGCGGCGGGTGTCATCATATTCAAGAATTTCAATATTGCGGATTTCCTGGGCTCCGCCGTTGGCCGTGTGAAAGGTGAGCATGATGCCGGAGCCACTGGGAATGTCCGCGATGGGATCCGCGAACTCGCCCTCGGGTTCGCCGTTGATGAAGAGCTCCAGGCGGGCGTTGTCGCGGTTGACGCGGATTTCCACTTGCAGGCGGTTGTCCGGATACTGGTCGGACGGACGGTTGAGAATGGCGATGGTGTTATAACGTTTTCCCTTGCTCGCCTCGCGCTTGATCTCGAGGCCGGCACCGCCGAACTGGAGGTAATAGCGGTTGCTCGGCTCGCCTTTGGCGTCGAGCGGATCAGCGAAGGATACCAGGAAGTTGGGAATCGTGCCTTGCTGCCACTTCAACTCGAAACGAATGATGAACTGCCGCGACAAGGGCAGCACCTTGGAGGCGGACGACGAACCTTTGGAAACGAGGCTTTGATTTTCAAACAACCAGTTTTTCGCTTCCGCATCGCTCACCGTCCATTCGTCGAGACTGCGCGGCCCCTCATAGATCACCTTCCGGCGCTGGATGCCGAACTGCATCGACTTCACGGATTCACGCGGAATTTCCAACCGCCCGGCATCGGGGGAAACCACGCTGAGCCGATGTTCGTCAAGACTCTCGATGGTGGCCGGCAGCAAGTCACCGTTGATGAGTTCGATCAGGGTGGTCGCAGGCTCGCCGGCGGACTGCTTGGCGCTGAAGGCGATTTTTTCAACCGCGCCTGCTTTCAATGACAGGGGTTCGGGCGAGAGTTCGCTGGCGAGTTCCACCACGCCATCACCGGTGATGGAAATCACGGTGCCGCTCAGACGCTGCTCGCCGCCCGCGAGCGTGAGGTCGTCTGCGGCGGCCTGCCACGCCATGCTGATGGCGACCAGCGCCGCCATCCCCGGAAATAGCTTAGAAGTCGGCATTCCAGTCGTGGATGGGTTGGCTTGAGGCATTGAAATCGATCATGGAAACATGCCCGGTGGAGATATGCAGTTCGCCGATGATCGGGTTGAGGATGCCGAGCGTGCCGGTATCGCCAGCCAGCACTTGGCCGGACACCGCGCCGATGGGCCCCATGCGGACCAGCATATTGTTCTCGGGCGGTTCGGTAGTCGCTGCCTGCCGGTCGCGGGCAAAGCGGATCTCCGCCACATCCGCCAGCGGGAAGCGGAAGCTTCCATGTTTCCCCTCAAAAAGGATTTTTCCCTGCTCATCTAGACCGCCCACGCGTCCGGCGTAGCGATCCGTGCCGTTGCTCATGAGCACGATATCCTGATCATCCACTTGCAGGCTGCGCGCCGAATCCGGCATGCCGTTCCACTCGGAAACAATGATGTCTGAAATCCGCACGGGTGCATCGGGACCTTGCACCAGGAAACCAAATCCCGAACCTTTGAGCGGATCAGTGGCATTCCCCGCCTCATCACCGGCATCCATTTCCAGCCCGCTCCATTGCGCGGCGAACTCGTCGTTCACAAATAGCGCGATCTCGCCGCTGCGGCGGTTGCTGCGTAGCTCGATGGTCGCGCGGCCGGTATCGCCAAGGCGCACGCCACTGTTGTTCCTGTGATCGCGCTCGAAGGAGAAGTTCCCGTCGGCGTCCACCGTGGTTTTCATCAGCGTGAGATAATTGCTATAAAGATGAAGCACATAACTGTTGCCGAACAAGCGGGGCAGGCTGCTGGCATCCATGGGATCGTGCGGCGGCTGTTTCTTCTTTTCATCCTCGTCGCCAGCCGCGGGCGGTTGGGCAAAATCCGCATGGAATGCGATGGCCAGGCTGAGGCGGTTTTTCCACGCCAGATCAAAGCGCAGCAGCGAGCGCTCCGGCATGCCGGACTCCCTCACCAGCGCGGTGCCCCCGCGCTTGTCCTGCCAATACCAGGCGGCTCCGGTGAAGCTCCACTGCCCGGCCGCTTCCGCGGCATCCTTGCCTTCAGGCTTTTCCGCTTGTTCCTCTCCGGCGGCGGGCAGGCCATCCGGATGTGAGACATCGATCATTTTCCAATCCTCTCCGGCAAAGGGACCATGATAATGAATGCGTCCGCCCAGCGGATTGGGCGCGACCATCTCAACGTGGTCGCGTGGGACACGCAGCACGCCGGCATATGCCGTATCAAGCGTGATCGACTCGGCATCCATCGCGGTGACCGTGCCGGGCACGCGGTCGCTGTTGACCAGCACAAGATGAGACAATGTGCCGGCCGGTTTGAGCGGGCGGCCGCCGCGAAGCACGATGTGGCGGATGCGCGTGGTCTTGAAGTCAGCGGGCGCGGCCAGATCCTCGTGTTGCCAAACGACCTGCGGGCCTTCCTTGATACCACGGAAACTGCCGCGAAGTTGGTCATCATTGATAAAACGCAGCAAGTCCGGTTGGTCGGCGGCTACCGCCGCGATCAGTGAGAACAACCAGGGAATGGCCGGATGGCGGATCATTTTTCGTAAATCGGCAGGAAGCGGTAGTTGAGAGCGAGCGAGAGCAGCGCGCCGGCGGTATTGAAGGACGGTCCTTGGTTTCCGGGGAATGAACCGTCCGCAGCCTGGATGGTGGCGAGGTAGCGGATGTTGCGGGCGTTCCACTCGCGCCACGTGTCCTCATCCGCGTGAAACAGCGCCTGCGACATGTAATATTCGTAATAATATGGATAATAGCGATCGCGGTAATCGAGGTTCTTCTTGAGATATTCCAAACTCGCCTGGAAACCCTTGGAATCCATTTCCTTGGCCAGTGAAAGACCTAACAATCCGATTGCGGTGAGCGTGGGCTTTCCACCGGATGCCGAGGTGTAGCCGTAGGACCCCTCGCTGCCGCGGTTGTTGTTCAGATAGGCGAGGGCCTTGCGGACCGCCTCGTCCGGCACGGCGATGCCGGCGTTTCGCGCGGCGAAAAGCGTGACAAGCTGGCATCCGGTGACGGTGGTATCGGCATCGCGGCTATCGGGCGTGTAGCGCCACGCACCGAAGCGGTTGCGCTTTTGAGAGCTGAGGATCAGATCCACCGCCTGTTTGAGCGCGGGCGCGATCTTCGGGTTGTCCACCACGCCATAGGCCTCGGCCAGCGCCTTGGTGGCGAAGGCATGGTTATACATACTGGAGCCGATGTAGCCGTTCTTGGTGTTTTGCTGGGATAAGATATAATCAATTCCGTTGCGGATGTTCTTGGCGTATGGGCCGTTCACGGGATCCTCGCCGTGGGCAAGGAAGGCGGCCACAGCGAGGCCAACCACACCGGCCTCGCTGCCGACGCTGTCGTTCCATGCTCCCTTTTCATTCTGGGTGCTTGCGAGGAATTTCAGGCCCTTTTCATAAACCAACTCCGCCTGCGCCGGGATGGTGTCGTCCCTGCGGCCGGTAAGATCCTGCGCGGTGGCAGAGATGAAGGTGAGAGCAAAGGCGGCAATGATTCTGCGCACAAATGGAGGACAGGCTTCCAGCCTGTCTCGGACGGCGGGCATCTTGCCTGCCGTGGCGGTTTCCCCCGCAGAGTCCAGGCTGGAAGCCCGGACTCCGAAACAGCCAGGATGGCTGTTCTCCGTTCTGATAAGACCGCTTTTCATGGTTTGATTTTTTCTTCCACGCCTCGGTTGTAGGCATCGAAGGCCTTGTTGAATTCCTGCGGGATTTCCAGCCCGGCCTTGCCACTGGCTTTCGGCACACGGCGCACAGTGGCCTTGCCATCGCCTTCGCCGCCAGTCGCCTCGTTGGCGCTGTCCGACAATCCAGTGGAGCCCTCGCCCGCTTGATCGCCGGGTTTCTCGCCCTTGTCACCGCCCTTGCCTTCGCCTTCTCCTTCCGGGGTTTTGCCCATCATGCGTTCCATCATGTCCATCATCGCGCTGCCGGACTCGCCGCTGCCACTCTGGCTCTGGCGCTCCTTGGCGGCGGCGTGGATTTTCTCAATGATCTCGGTTTGCGCGGCAATCGTCTCTCCGCCGGTGTCCGCTTCGGCGAGGAGGTCGGTGGCCTCATCCATGATTTCCTCCACCTCGCTGAGCAACTCGATGACCTTGGGCACGGTCTGCTCGATGACGAGTTGCTGCACGTCGGCCGAGAGCTCGTCCTGATCGTCGGCGAGTTTGGACGAGCTGTCGCGGTGCAGATCCAGTTGTTCCCTGGCCTTCTCCTCAGCCATGACGGATGAAAGCGGCAGCAACAGGCAGGTGATGATCGATACCGGTCTCATGAGTTATGGGTTGTTGGAATCCGGGTCTTCGTTTTGGTGATCGCGGCGGAGTTGTTCGAGCGTGCGGGTGCGGCCACGCAGGTCCTGTTCCTGCTGGATCATTTTCATGACGCGCAGCATGAATTCGAAATCCTCGTCCTCGGAATCCGGCGCGCCTCCGCCACCACCGCCTCCGCCGTCGGAGTCTTTTTCGCCCTCCAGCTTGGCGGCCCACGCGTTGAGTTGGTCGGCCCATTTTTTGGCGGCTTCGGCGGCCTTGTAGGAATGGTTGTCGGCGAGCCGGATGCGGATGTTTTCAAGCGCGATGTCGATGCCGGATTCGCGCATCTCATCCATGATCTGCTTGAACGTCTCGGTCTGGGTTCTGGCGTAAAAATGGCCGAGGTCTTCCTGGATCCAGCGCACGTCGGACGCGGTTTCGGTTTGCTGGCGAGCGTTGTCATTCAAGCGGCGGAGGTCGGACGGATCGAGCGCCGGGGTTTTCAAGCCGAGCATGCGGTCGAACGCTTCCTTGAGGGATGCGACAATGCCGTTTTGCTCGCCAGCGGCTTTTTTCAGGCGGTTGATGAAGGTGCCCGCCTCGAAACGGCGGTTGGCGTCATTGGCCTTTTCGATGGCCTCCTGCATTTTCTCGACGACCTTGCGCTGTTGTTCGACGGCCTGCTCGACATCCTCTTCGGATTTTTCCGGGGTGTTGGATTGCTCTTGGGATTCGGCGAGTTTTTCGCGGACCTTTGGAATATCCTTCTCGGCGAGTTCCTGCATCGACTTGAGGGACTCGGCCATTTTTTGCAGCGTTTTCTTGTCGATGTCGCCGTTGCGGGAGGCGTCTTTCATCAACTGTTCCATCCGCTGCTTGAGGTTTTCCATGCGGCGCTCGCTTTCGGTTTCCTCAAGCTCCTGCTGTTCGAGCCGCTTGCGGTTTTCCTCGTTCTGGAGCTCGGCACCATCGAGTTTTTCAAGCCGCTCGTTTTCATCTAACAACTCAAGCTCGCGCCGCGCGAGATCCTCCAACTCGGTGATCTGGCGGTCGAAGAGGTTCTTGAGCATCTGCGCATGTTCGTCGCGGGTTAGGACATGCAGGATCACCGGCTCGGAATAAACCCGGGCGCGCTTCGGGAAATGATCCTCCACATATCCGCGCAGCGTGATTTTTTGCGGAGATATGCCAAAAGCCGCCGGTGAGAATGCCGCGGCTCTCAGCATCCGGCGCTCTTCGGAGGCACCTGAGCCGAGTTGCAACTCGCCCTTGGCCGGTGTCTCGTCGGTCGGCCGGGTGAACTCACCGCTCCACTCGATGCCGGTGGTTTTGACTCCGAAATCATCCTCCGCAAGCACCTCGAAGTCGATGGTCTCCTCCGGCAGCATCACCTTCTGGCGGTCGATCCCTTGAAGATAACAATTGGGTGGCGCATCCTTCAAGGCCTCCACCCGCAGGCGGAATCCGGATTCGCCCGCAAGACCGAAGTCGTCTTTCCATTCAAACGGAATTTCAAATGGCACCGCGCCGACATCCAACAACGGAGTGGCAGCTGAATCGCCTGAAATGATCAACTCGCCGCCGCTTGGTGTGTGCGCGGGTGATGGTTCGTCGCCATCCATGGCAAGTGCTCGGGTTGGCCCGAAAGCGCCGCTTGCCAGATTGCGGCTCATCTCGAGCTCGATGCGCAGTTTGCTGCCTTCCACCGCGCTTAGCACGCCGGAGTTCATGTCCACCACTCGCTCCGGGATGCCAAGATATTCCGGCGCAATGACAATCGCCCGCACGCTCTTGGTGGACGGCCGCAGCACCGGCTCGATGCGCATTTCATGGCGCAGGTCGCCGATGCGGAAAACAATCGTCCCCGGATCCTGTTGGCCGGGAAACGTGAATTGATACATGTTTCCATCGAGCACGGTCGCGACGGGCGGTTGCAGGCCGTAGCGGCCGATGGCTTCGGACGGGCGCTGCTCGGAATCCTTGGCGAGGCGGAGGTTCACTTCGAAGGCTTCACCGAATGCCACCGCGCGATGGGTCGGCGGGTTTTCGAGCTTGGTGAAGGTGTAGCGCTCGGTGTCGGAAAGCGGCAGCAGCCAGCGCTGGAGTGCGTTGAGTCCCGCGCGGGGTGTCAGGGTGAAGGCAGTTGCGGAAACGGCCGTGAGAGCCATCGCGGCAAGCGCCCAGCGCCGGTGCCGTTGCGGTGGCAGCGCCTCGTCGAGCTTGCGGCGTCCGGTCTCGGCGGCCACCGCTTCCATCGCCGCCTCCCGCAAGCGTGGCGAGAGCGAGTCGGCACTGCCTTGCTGGTCCTGCAGCTCGATCACGCCGAGCAGGCGGTCGCCGAGGCCCGGGTAGCGCTTGGCGATCAAACGCGCGAGCTCGCTTTCCCGCCGCTGCCGCCAGACCCAGCGGTGCAGCCAGTAGGGCGCGAAGATCGCAAAAAGCGAAACTCCACCCAGCAGAATCAACAAGCGCGCCCAGCCCGGCGTTTGCCAAATGCGATCAAGCCCATAGACCAGCAGGAAGGAAACCAGCAGGCCGATCAACCCGGCCGCCGCCGCTTCGAGAATTTTCACCCGCCACAAATGCCGACGGAAATCCGCCAACTGCCGGCGCAGCGACTCGGGGATATCGATCTGGTGTGGATGGTTGGAGGTGGACATCGATGACTGGCCCGGCAGCAGATCGCCGGGGATGCGGGAAACTTCCAGAAGAACGGGCCTTTCGCCAGCGGAATTTCCACTTTTGAGCGATTCCACACGCACTATTTGTCTGGCGGGGCAATCTGCTCCCGCCTTGGAAAAGACATGCTAAAGCATTAACTCCGGACGATCCTTGCACTCCGCCCTGCGGGGACATGCTGAAGCATGAACTCCGGACGATCCCATGCGCGGGGAAGATGGTCCGGAGTTCGCGCTTTAGCGTGATTCTTCATTTCTTGCGCTCCGCCGCGCCTTGCTTCGAAGACTACCCGCCCATTGCCCGGTCAACAGCCTCGTCCATCGCTTGCTCGACCAAGCGCGCGGCGAGCGCCTCGGTGGCCGAGTCGAGACGCTGCACGGCTGTCTTGAGCGGATTGGCGGCACCGGTAGTGAGCGCGGATCTAACAGCGCTGGCAGCGGTCTCAATCTCGGCGCGTTTGTCGTCACGGGCGAGGCCCTGGGCCAGCACCGCCTCCACGGCGGGAAGGAGTTCCTCGGCCTTGAGCTGTGCTCCGGTGAAAACGCGCCCCGCCATTTCGGTGAAGGCATGCTCCACCGATCCGGAGACCATGGTTTCCTCGGCCATGTCATCCACGTTCACTGCGGCATTGCCAAGTTCCCAGTTGTCGCATCATGTGCCGAGCCTCTGGACCTGTTTCGTGCCGTGGAGCTCCGGCAGAATCGCGGAGCCTTTGATCAACTCGTTGGCCGATTGGTGCCATTGCACGTCGCGCCACATTCCGCGGAACTGAGGTCCGGCGAAGTTGCTGGTGGCGATGGCCACCCACTGGCCGGTGCCGGCCGCGGTTTCCACTCCCAGTCGGCACAACTCCTTCACCCATTGCCAGTCGAGCAGCGGCCAGTCCTTGAAATCCACCACGCCCCAGCACTCCGTGGTCATCAGCGGAAGCTTGAAAGACTTGAACGCGGCCGCCGTTTTCAAAATGTGCTGGCGCAGCAGCTCCTGCCAGTATTCCGGCTTGCTGCGATACAAGGCTTCGCCCTTTTCCACGAACGATTTGTATCCTTCAAGATTGAAGCGCTCATACTTGTAATCACTTAACTGGTAAAACTCGCCGCCATTCGCCTGCGCCATCCATAGATGAGGATCCGCAAAATCGAGATACCCGAGATCCGCCCCCACCAGTTTGCTCACATCGCGCGGCTCGAACGAGAAGCTCACAGGCAGTTCAGGAAAGTCCCTGCGCACGGACTCGCTGGCCTCGCGCATCCATCGCTGCGAGGTCTCCGTATGCCAGCCGCCCCATGTCAGTTCCGGTGGATCATTGCGGAAAAACGGGCACCACACCGCACCGGGCCACTCGTTGCACATGTCCACACAAAGAATCGCATCCAGCAATCCGGCCTCCTTGATGCCGGCGAGCACGCTTTTCCACTGCTCGGCCTGAACGGTGGGGGAGGTGATCCGCATTCGCGTGTCATCCACATCCTCGCGATACCATGACGAAAGGTTCACCATGATGCCGCGCTCCTTGCACAAACCGATGAACTCATGCAATGCCGGCTGCAGGCGCACTTTGTTGATCGCTGGGCTGCCCCAGTCCTGCACATACCACACTGGCAGCAGCGTCCATTCCTTCTCCGGCGCGGTGCCCACCAGGTGCGGGAAGGCATCGATGCGGATGGCGTCGTATCCCCGCTCAAGGGCCTCATCGAGCACTTGCGGCCAATCCTCGTATCCGGCACCGGGCCAGCGGCGTTCGATCCATGAGAAATCCCACATGGTGATGGCGCGAGGTCGTGGCGGTTTCACAGTTGGCGCGCCGGCCGGTCCGGCGCCGGTGCCTATCGGCGTGAGCGCTGCTGCGGCACATGCGGCGGTACGGATGAATTCGCGGCGGGGGATTTGTGCTTGGCTCATGGCATCGACAGCGTGTCAGACAATCCAAGAATCTAAATAGATTTTTTCTTCCGTAATATTTTGGAGCATTATTTAAAGTGACAGATAAATAAACTTAAATTATCTTGCCCTGTAGAGCGGTAGGAGGCAGGTTGTCCCGCATGAGACGGGCACGATGGCTGGCGCAGTGGCAGGACTCGGCGGTGAAACCCGCGATTTACCACTGCATTTCGCGGGTGGTGGACCGGCGCTTGGTCTTCGGCAAGCGGGAATGTCGGCGATCACCCAAAGTGCACCACCTGATAATCACTTGTTAGAATTCAAAGTGCACCACTTGCGGATGTAAAACCGCTTCCCTCAGGGCGCTGCCAAAGTGCTTGGATCGGGGAGCATGTCCAACATCCTCGAAGTGCCCCAACA
>CANLKN010000113.1 GCA_947491475.1 Akkermansiaceae bacterium
TTGTCGATGGCATCGCCACCGAAAACGTCGTGCAGCTCGGCCCGCAGATCGTCGCTCGTGCGGCTTGGCGCGAGCTGGGGCTGGACCGGATCCTGGGCGATGCCGGGCTCAACTCGGCGCAGATCGCCACCGCCCAATTGCTGGTGGCCAACCGCCTCATTGAGCCACTCAGCGAGTGGGCGCTCATCGACTGGGCCGAACGCACCGCCCTGCCTGAACTGTTAAATATACGCATCACCAAAACCACCAAGGACCGCCTCTATCACACCGGCGCAGCGCTTTTCGCCAAGCGCAAGTTCATCGAGTCCGCCCTGCGCGATGCCCAGAGCGGACTCTTCGGCAGCCGTGGCGGCATCGTCCTCTACGATGTCACCAACACCCATTTCGAGGGCCTTTGCGCCAACAACCCCAAGGCCCGCCACGGCAAAAACAAACAGAAGCGCAGCGACTGCCGCCAAGTCGCCATCGGCATGGCCTTCGACGAACGTGGTCTGCCGTTGGCTCACGAGGTTTTCGAAGGCAAAATCTCCGACGGCAAAACCCTCATCCACATCCTCGATCGGCTGGGTGCCGATACCGGCGTCACCGGAGGCAAGGAAGCCTCGGAAAAACCGCTCGTCATCCTCGATGCCGGGTTTGCTTCCAAAGCCAACCTTGCCCTACTCAAAGAGCGCGGCTTGAGCTATCTGATCAACATCACACGCAGCAGCCGGGCGGGATTTGCCGAGGAATTCGCCGCAGCGGGATTCGAGCCGGTGCCCGGGCGCGAACCCTCCGCGCCGGTGGAAGTGCGCAGCATCCCCGATCCGGAAAACCCCGGCGGCGTGCTGGTGCTCTGCCGCAGCGCGTTGCGCCGCGAGAAGGAACTGGCAATGATTTCCAAAGCTGAAACCCGCTACCTCGCCGATACCGTCGCGCTGCGCGAGCGGATTGCCAAAGGCCTGCTCAAGGACTCGGCCAAAATCCAACGCGCCATCGGACGGCTTGAGAAAAAACACCCGCGGGTCGCACGGTTTTTCACTCTGCGGCACGCACCCGGCGAGTTGTTGGTCACGCGTGACGAGGGGAAATTTGCACAAGCCGGCGAGTTATGTGGTAACTACGTGCTGCGCACCGACCAGACGCTCGGGGCGGCACGCACCTGGTCGCTGTATATGACCTTGCTGCAGGCCGAGGAAGGCTACGCCTGTCTCAAGGGTTCGCTGGGCCTGCGGCCGAATTTCCATCAACTCGAACAACGCGTCGAAGCGCATGTCTTCATTTCGGTATTGGCCTATCATCTCTTGTGTTGGGTGCGCGAAAAGTTGCGCGACGGTGGCGATTTGCGGGATTGGAAGACGTTGAGGCGCTTGCTCAGCACTCATTGCCTGGCCACCACGCGGCTGCCGCTTGAGGACGGGCGGGTGCTGCACATCCGCAAAGCGACACTTCCCGATGCCGGGCAAGCCCAAGTTTACCGCAAGCTGGGAATCGACTGGAAAGCAGAATTTACGCCGCAGAAACACTTCGTGAAAAGCTGACGGTTTTGTAGTGCCTTTCGGAGAGAAGCCAAGGCGCGACAAGGGCCTCCGGCCCTTCAAAAGAAACTTGGGCTAACGCCATCGAACCACCGACCAGCATTTCCACAAGACAAATCCCGCGACAGATAAGCAAGGACGCCTCACCTTGACGCTAATGATCCAGCATGCGCTAATCTCAACCCCTCCATCGTCCCCAATTACCACTGAATCATGACCTCTGAAACACAAACCAAACCTGCCGAAGCGGAAGCGCTGGTGCGCGAAGCCTCACACTGGATCCACCCGCTCCGCAGCGAAATCGGACGTTACCTCATCGGCCAGAACGATCTGGTGGACCGCCTGCTGGTCTCCCTGATGGTGAAAGGCCACATCCTGCTGGAGGGCGTGCCCGGCCTGGCGAAAACCCTCGCCCTCAAAACGCTCGCCTCGTTGGTGAATGCGAAGTTCAACCGCATCCAATTCACACCGGACATGCTTCCGGCAGACATTGTGGGCACCGAGATTTACGACCCCCGGGAGGCGCGCTTCCGGGTCAAACACGGCCCGGTTTTCGCCAACTTCATTCTTGCCGATGAAATCAACCGCGCGCCGGCCAAGGTGCAAAGCGCGTTGCTTGAGGCGATGCAGGAAAAACAGGTGACCATCGGCGAGCAGACCTTCGCGCTGCCCGCGCCGTTCTTCGTTCTTGCCACCCAGAATCCGCTCGAACAAGAGGGCACCTATCCGCTGCCCGAGGCGCAACTCGACCGCTTCATGATGAAGGTGGTCATGGACTACCCGACCGAGGAGGAGGAACTGCGGGTGCTCGATCTGGCAGGCACCACCGAGGAATTGCCACTGCCTGCGCCGGTCGTCAGTCTGGAATCGATCCAACAGGCGCGCACTGTGGTCAACAGCCTGTATCTCGATGAAAAGGTGAAACGCTACATCGTGCGACTGGTCCACGCGACCCGCCGTCCGGTGGATTTCGGCATCCACATCGCGCCGCTCATCCGGGTGGGGGCCTCGCCACGGGCGACGATCAATCTGGCGCTCGCCAGCCGTGCCCATGCGTTCCTCGAAGGCCGAGCGTATGTGACACCGCATGATGTGAAAAATATCGCCATGGACGTGCTGCGCCACCGCGTGACCGTCACCTACGAGGCGGAGGCGGAAGGCCTGGACAGCGAGCGGATCATCGCCCGCATTCTCGACGAACTTCCGGTGCCATGATCGCACGAAAATCCAGCACCCCTGTCAGCGTTCAGGACGAGGCCCGCGCGGCGGAAATCCTCGGCCGCGTGCGGCGTATGGAAGTCCGCACCAACCGCTTGGTCGATGACTCGCTGGCCGGACGCTACGCCAGCGTTTTCAAGGGGCGCGGCATGGATTTCGACAGGGTGCGCAACTACGTGCCGGGTGATGACGTGAGAACGATCGACTGGAATGTCACCGCGCGCACCGGCGAAGCTCATATCAAATTGTTCACCGAAGAGCGCGAACTCACGATCCTGCTGATGATCGACATCAGCGCGTCGTCTGACTTCGGCTCGGTGCCGGATTCCAAACGCGAGCTCGCCGCGGAGGCCGCCGGGGTCCTGGCCGCCTCGGCCATCCGCAACCGCGACAAGGTGGGCCTGATTCTTTTCAGCGATGCCGTCGAGTTATACATTCCGCCGGGCAAGGGCCGGATGCACATCATGCGGCTGATCCGCGAGACCTTGTTTTTCCAGCCTGCCAACACGGGCACGGACATCTCCAAGGCCTTGGATTTCGTCAATCAGGTGGCGCACCGCAGGTCGGTGGTTTTCCTGGTCTCGGATTTCTGTCTGGGTGATCCGCTGGAAGAGCGGCTCTCACTCCTGCGCAACAAACTGCAAACCACCAGGCGGCGGCATGATGTGATCGCCGTCTCGGTCACCGATCCGCGTGAGGAAACGCTGCCGGATGTCGGGCGCGTGCTCATCGAGGATGCGGAGAACCAACAGGTGGTCGAAATCGATACCGGCAGTGCCAAGGTGCGCGATGCCTATGAAAAGACCTCCCGCGCCCGCCGCGAGCGAACTGCTGGCCGCATCCGCTCGCTCGGGGTGGATTTGTTAGAGTTTTACAATGGCGAGAACTGGATGCCCGAGCTGATGAGTTTTTTCCGCAACCGCCGTCAACGCTCGGGCTGAGTCCCGGATTTTTATCATGTTTCATCCCCGTTCCATTTTCTGGTCATTCATTGCACTCTGCGGCGTGTCCTTCGCCTCCGCGCAAGGACAGAGCGCGGAAGATGACATCCGCGGACCCAAGCCGCTGGTGGAAATTCCGGAGCCCGAAAAATTCCCCGTCGCGCTGTGGGCAACCATCGCGGGCGTGGTGGTGCTGCTGGCCATCGCAGTGCTCCTATGGCGGCGCCATGCGCGCAAGAGACGGCTCAAAAGTCCTAGGGAAATCGCCCTCGCATCGCTGGCCAACTTGGAAACCGACCGTGAAGCGATGAGCGCCGAAGCCTTCGCCAACCGCGCCGCGCAAGCAGTGCGACAATACATCTTCGACCGCTTCGGACTCGCCGCACCGCGCCGGACCACCGAGGAATTCCTTCACGATCTCACTGCGGACCCCGCGTCGCCACTCACCGACAAGAGCGATCACTTGCGAGGGTTTTTGAAATCCTGCGACCTCGCCAAATTCGCAGGCTTCGAAATTGACATAACTCACCGCGCCGAGCTTCTGCAAGCGGCACGCGGATTCATCGAAGCCACCGCAGCGCCATCCAAACCGGAGGGATCCAAACCATGACCGGAAGTTTTCAATTCATGCGTCCGGAGTTTCTCTGGCTCCTGTTGTTGCTGCCGGTCCTTGCGTTTTGGCGGGCGCGCTGGGGGCGGCCGGTAGCCGTGCGCATGCCGTCCACGGCGGACGCGCGCAGCGTCGGTGCCCGACCGCGCTCGATGATTGGTGGGTTTCTGATGTTCCTCGGGTTGCTGTCTTTCGCCTTGCTCATCATCGCTCTGGCCCGCCCGCGTCATGGCAAAGGCTCGTCCGAAATCGAGGCCAGCGGCATTGATATCGTGCTGGCCATCGATGTCTCGGGCTCGATGGAAGCACACGATTTCAAACTCCGCGGCCAACCGGTCAACCGGCTTGAGATGGTCAAGGAGGTGGTCGGAAAATTCATCTCCACGCGGCCCAACGACCGGCTCGGCATGGTCGGCTTCGCGGGGCGCCCGTATCTGGTGAGCCCGTTGACATCGGATCACACCTGGCTGGGCGACCGCCTCCGCGATCTGCAGATGGGCCAGGTCGAGGACGGCACCGCGATCGGCTCCGCGCTGGCCTCGGCTGTGGGCTACCTGCGCAAGTCGGAAGCCAAATCACGAATCATCATTCTGCTCACCGATGGCGTGAACAACGCCGGAGCCGTCAATCCGCTCACCGCAGCCGAGGCGGCCAAGGCGCTGGGCATCCGGGTCTATACCATCGGTGTCGGCACGCGCGGCGAAGCGCCGGTGCCGGTGAAAGACGCCTTCGGTCGCACGCACATGCAGATGATGAAGGTGGAAATCGACGAGGAAATGCTCCGCGAAGTGGCCGCCGCCACCGGTGGCCAATCGTACCGGGCGACCGATACGGATTCGTTGGAGAGGATTTACGAATCGATCAACCAACTGGAAACCACCACCCGCAAGATGAAGCAGTTCCAGCTGTATGATGAATTGTTTCTTTGGTTCCTCATTCCCGGACTGTTGCTTCTTTTGTTAGAAACCCTGCTCACCCAAACCCGCTTCAGGCGGCTGCCCTGAGACCGCACCATCATGGACGACTCCACCCTGCAATTTGCCAATCCGTTGTGGATCTTCGCCGGCCTGTTGGTCTGCGCGGGCATGGTCGTGGTTTTCATCCGCTTCGACCGCCGACGCGAGGCGGATCTGGCGAAGCTTGTTCATCCGCGCTTCCGCGAACGACTTGTCGGCGGGGTTTCCCAGCGGCTGCGGATTTTCAAGCGCGTCCTTTGGCTGCTTGCGGTGTGGCTGCTTTTTGTCGCAATCGCCCGCCCGCAGAAAGGTTACGAATGGAACGAGGTGAAACGCAGGGGCATCGATATCCTGTTTGCGGTGGATACCTCACGCAGCATGCTGGCGGAGGATCTAACACCCAACCGATTGGAGCGCGCGCGTCTCGGAATCATTGATTTTGTCGATCGTCTTGAAGGCGACCGCGTGGGGCTGATTCCCTTCGCCGGCAGCGCCTTCGCGCTTTGCCCACTCACGCTCGACTACGATGCGTTTCACGAATCGCTCGCCGCGTTGGATACCGATATCATCCCGCGCCAAGGCACTAACATTGCCAGCGCGATCGAGGAGGCGGGCCGCTTGTTTGACGAACAGGGAAACAACCACCGGGTGCTGATTCTTATCACGGATGGTGAGGATCTTGAGGGATCGGTGGTGGATGTGGCGAAGGCGGCTGCGGAAAATGGCATGACCATTCATACCGTCGGCGTAGGTAGTGCCGAGGGCACCACCATCCCGATCCGGCTGCCGAACGGCCGCGTCGATTACCTTCGCGATGAAGAAGGCAAGGTGGTCCGCACTTCACTGGATGAATCGACCTTGAAGAAGATCGCGGAGGTCACCGGCGGTATCCATGTTGCGCTGGGGCGCGGGGCGGAAGGACTCAACACGATCTATCAGGAACGTCTGCGGCTGGTGCCCAAAAGCGAGCTTGAGCAGCGGATGGAGCGGATACCGCTGGAACGCTTCGAGTGGCCGCTTGGCCTGGCCGTGATCCTGCTGTTGTTAGAATTTTTCACGAGCGACCGCCGCAAGGCGGGTAAAGCCCGGGCGCTGCCGAAGTTCGCGGCGATTCTGGCGGGGTGCTTTGCCGCATCCTCGGCCATGGATGCACGTGCGGAGGTGGCGGACCCACGGAAGATCTACAATCAGGGAACCCAAGCCTACCTCGGCGGTGATTTCGCCACTGCCAGCGAGACACTCCGCGCCTCGCTGAAGACCCGCGATTTGAAACTTCAACAACAGTCATATTACAACTTGGGAAACACCTTGTATCGGACGGGCCAGACGACGCTGGAGAAGGAGCCGGAAGCAACCATCAAGTCATGGGAGGAGGCCGTCAAAGCCTATGAGGATTCCCTTGCACTGAGCCCGGACGACGAGGATGCGCTCTTTAACAAGGAATTAGTGATGCGGAAGCTGGAGGAGCTAAAGAAACAGCAGGAACAAAAAGAGGACAATCAAGAGCAGAAAGAGGACAAAAAGAAGCAGGAGGATAAAAAGGAGCAGGAGGACAAGGAGGGTCAAAAAGACAAGCAGGACCAACAGGACTCTGGCGAGAAGCAGGAGGAAAAGGGCGAGGAATCCAAGGATGGACAGGATGAAGACCAGCCATCGGAGGAAAAGCCGAAGGATGAGGGACAATCCGCTGAAGAGAAAGAGGACAAGGGCGATGGGGAGCCTAAGCCTGCAGAAGAAGGCAAGGAGACGGAGAAAGAAAACGGGAAGCCGCAGGACTCGAAGTCTGCCGAAGAGAAACCGGGTAAGGAAAAACCGGGTGAGGAGAAACCGGATGAGAAAGAAGCTGCTGGAGCGGAAGAAACACAGGAGCGAGGTGAGGAAATGACGCCCGAAGAAGCGCGGCAATTGATTGAATCGCTGAGTGATGACGAGCGCATGGTGATTCCTATTCCCCGCCGGAACGGTCGGACCGACAACACAACCAAGGGGAAGACATGGTAATGGTATCTCACATCATGAAGAGGCGGCGGGCGAGACGCCCGCGCCACGTGGCACGGGCATTCTGCCCGCTGCCTGCATTTCTATTTGCCACGCTTTGGCTGGCTTTGTTCATGAGTTCCTCGTTGATAGGTGCGGAGGTGGTGGCGGAGCTGGATCGCGATTCGGTGCCAGCCGGCAACGGAGCGGTGCTCACACTGCGCGTTTCCGGTGCCCGTGCGGCCCAGCCGGTGATCCCGGAGGTGGAGAACCTCATCATCAATCCACGCGGGCAGAGTCAGCAAATACAGATGATCAACGGTCGCACCACGGTCTCTGTGAGATATAACTATGTCGTTGGATCGAATGTTCCGGGCGACTATGAAATCCCGCCGATCCGCGTGGTGGTGGATGGTGCCGAGCTGCTCACTGAGCCGCTGAAGTTAAAGGTGTTGGATGCCGGAGCGGCGCAGCCACCGGCCGGGATGGCACCTCAAGCGCCCGGTGCCGGCGGGGATGACTCACCAGAGGCCGAGGGTGACGAGAAACGTTTCGGATTTCTTACTGTCGAGCTCGCCGCAAACGACCGCAAGCATGCCTATGTGGGTGAGATCGCTCCGGTGAGGATCCGGGCGTGGTTGCCGGAGAATTCGCGGGCGCAATTGCGCAGCGGCATCAAGCCGGAAAGCAAGGCATTCACCCTGCACAATGTGAACGACCGCCCGCAGCAGAGCACGGAGATCAGGGACGGCAAGCGATACACCGTGGTCACCTGGTATGGTGGCATGTCCGCCACGAAGGCGGGCAAGCATCCGGCCTCGCTCTCGCTGGATGCCGTGGTGGCGGTGCGCGATAACACCGCGCCGCGCAGGCGCCGGGGCGGACCTTTCGATGATCCGTTTTTTGGCGGTATCTTCGATGACCTCAGCGCGCCGATGATCCAGAAGGATGTCACGTTGAAATCAGATGACCAGGAGATCGAAGTGCGGTCGCTGCCCGTGGATGGGCGTCCGACTGGGTTTTCCGGCGCGGTCGGAAATTTTCAATTCGACCAGGTGGAAGTCCCGGATGAGTGGGTGACCGGCGAGCCCCAACGGATCGGCGCGCGGCTGGCGGGTTCGGGAAACTTCGCGTTGATGAACGCACCGGAAATGGTGCCGGGCGATGTGTGGAAGACCTACCCAGGCAAGGGCGAATTCACCCCGGGTGATGAAGCGTCGTTTTCGGGCAGCAAAACATTCCACTTCAATGCCGTGCCGCGCAAGGGAGGCAAACAGGAAGTCTCGCTGGCATTCAGTTATTTCAATCCGGACAAGGCGGAGTATCAGACGATCACCAGCCCGGGGAAGAACATCCAGGTGAGTGGCGAGGACATTGCTGAGGACGCGCCCGAGCCCGTTGCGGCCGAGCCTGAGAAGCCGACCGATCTACCGGTCGGACAGCATTTGCAATGGACGAATCAAGGCTCGCTGGTTCCGCTGGTTTCAAGGCCTACCTTTGTTTTTCTGTTAGGTTCGGCGTCCCTTTTGGCAGCACTCGGCGGGGTGCTGGCGTGGTTGCGCACCCGCCGCAATGACCCTCGACGGATCGCAGCGGCGGAAGTGGACCGCATCAGCCGCGAAGCGTTGCAGACCGCCTCCCGATGTGCCGGGGCGGGTGATGCCGCAGGGTTTTTTGCCGCCGCGCGGCTGGCCATTCAGCAACGTCTCGGCATGCGGTGGAACCAACCGGCGCGGGCGATCACTCTGGCGGAGATCGAGGCCCGCCTGCCCGGGGACTCACCGGTGGCGGAGTTCTTCCGCGAGGCGGACCACCACGAATACCATCCCACTCCCGGCGGCGGAATTCTCCCCCGCTGGCAGGAATTGTTAGATGAGGCATTCCAATATCTCAACAAGGAGGCGCATTGATATGAGACGGCTTTTTATCATCTGTCTGGTGTGGATGTGCGGTGCGGCAGCGTCGGCATTGGCCGATGGTCGAAATGATTTCGACCAAGCCAACACCATGTTCGAAACCGGCAACTTTGCCGGAGCGGCGGCCGCGTATGAGAAGATTCTCGCGGAGAATGGTCCGCGCGCATCGGTGTATTACAATCTGGGCAACAGCCATCTGCGCATGGGCGATTATGGCCCTGCGATTCTCGCCTACGAACGGGCAAAAATGCTCACTCCCCGCGATCCGGACCTGCGGGCCAACCTCGCGTTGGCGCGCAAGACCGCAGCGGCCTTCGAGCAGGAATCTGCTTTGCACCCACGGGTGGCGGCGGCGCTCCAGTTCCTGAGCCGCAACGAATGGTCATGGCTGGTGGCCGCTGGCGCGGTGCTGTTAGGCGGGCTGGGCCTGCTGTGTGGCGTGGTGCGGGTGCGGCGTGGCTGGATGACGCGTGTGATATCTATTTCCGCCGCGTTTGCGGTGTTGGTGATACTTGTCGGCTCGGTCGCACTCTACCTGCGCCGTGATGAAGCGGCGCGCGGCGTGATTCTATCCGCAGATGCGGTGCTGCGGCTGTCACCTTTTGAAACTGCGGGATCGGTCGCCACTCCGGGCGCTGGGCGGACCGTCCAACTTGGCGAAAAAAGCGGCGATTTCCGCTTCATTGAAATTCCCGGCACCAACCTGCAAGGCTGGCTCGCCGACAAGGACGTCGCGGCGGTTATTCCGCCGGACGGAACCGTGAATTGATAATGTATCTTTTCCACGCAGACGACCAGTAATCTATGGTTTGAAATCGCCAACCTTAGGTTAAAACCCAGCAACTCCAAACAATGAACGACGAACCGTTTTCCCTCATTCCCATGCTGATCGGTCTGGTCGGCGGTCTCGCGCTATTCCTCCACGGGATGACGATGATGTCGAACGCGATGCGGGCAATGGCCGGCTGCCGCCTGAAAAGCATCATGGCAAAGTTGGCGGGCAACCGCATCAGCGCCCTGCTGACCGGCATGGGAATCACCACGGTGGTTCAATCCTCGTCGGTGACCTCGGTGATTGCGATTGGTTTCGTTTCGGCCGGGATTCTCACGCTTGGGCAGGCGCTCGCAGTCATCATGGGCGCGGCGGTTGGTTCCACGGTCACCGCGCAGATCATCGCCTTCGATGTCAGCAATCTCGCCTTCCTGCTGGTGGCGGTCGGCTTCGGACTTTCCATGTGGAAGGCCCGGCGGATTCCGAGTTTGTTAGGAAATGTGATTCTCGGCCTCGGGGTGCTGTTCATCGGACTCTCGATGATGTCCGGTTTCATGGCGCCGCTGCGTTCGCACCAGCCGTTTCTGGATCTGATGGCATCCATGTCCAATCCGCTGTTAGGGATTCTGATCGGCGCGGTTTTTACGGCTGTGGTGCAATCGTCATCGGCGACGCTCGGCGTAATCATCGCGCTTGCCTCGCAGGGACTCATTCCGCTCCACGCAGGCATCGCACTGGTGTTCGGGGCGAACATCGGCACCACCATCACCGGCCTGCTTGCCACCATCGGCCAACCGCGCACCGCGATGCAGGCGGCCGTCGGCCTGTTCAGTTTCAAGCTGCTCTTGGTATTGATCTGGCTGCCACTGATGGGATTGCTCGAACGTATCACCCGCGCGGTTTCACCCGCTGCGGAGGGATTGGAGCTGGCCGAACAACTTGCCTACGAGGTGCCGCGGCAGATTGCCAACGTCCACATGATCGTCAATGTGACCACGGTCCTGCTGCTGCTGCCGTTCACCAATTTGCTGGCACAGCTGATCGTGAAGGTGGACGGCGGAGGCAAGCATCCGCAGGAGAACGAAAACCTCACGCCGGACTTGAACCCCATGCTCCTGGATGTCCCGCCGCTGGCCATCGATGCCGCACGGCGCGAGTTGCTGCTACTGGGCGAACGCGTCGGCGATTTGCTCGACACCGCGGGCCCTGCCGTCCGGGGCGGTCGGAGCGCTGAAATCGACGCCTTGCATGCCAACGAGCAGCTCATCGACAACCATCACGCGTCGATTCATGCATTTCTAGAACAGGTGCTGCGGGCAGAACGATCGCCCGACATCAGCCGCAGCGCGATTGATTTGATAGAAGCCGCCGACTACCTCGAATCCATCGCCGACCTGGTGGACCGGGAAATCATCCCGCTGCACAGGCGCCACACCGAACGCGGGATGGAAATCGATGAGGCTTCCCGCGAACGCCTGCGCGCGCTCACCGGAGCCGTCCGGCATGGATTCCGCCGGGCCCTGCAGGCTGTCGGCGCGGAGGATCATGAGTTGGCAAGGTCCGTCATTGATGCAAAATTCGAAATACGCGCGCTCGAACGGGCGGTGACCGAATTCCAAACCGCGACCGGCCCGGTGCGGGCGAACGCCTTCGACCGCGAACTGGCCGAGTTGATGCGCCGGATCCACAGCCTGATCCGCAGGTTCGTCCGCGTGGGCTCCGGTCTCCATCGTGCGGGGATGGAGGATCAGACCGACCAATGGTCATAATGAAGGTTAGCGAGGGGCAAAGTCCTCCTCTGAATAAACGCGCAATGGAGGGCCGTCAGACCCATCTGAGGTGAGCTGGATTTCTGGACCACCAACATCCAGAATCCATGTCCATGAAGCACAAGCCACGTCGGCGCTATACAGCCGAATTCAAATCCCAAGTCGTCGAGTTGCTCCAAGCAGGGAAGCCAGTTCCTGAGCTTGCTGAGGAACTCGGCATCAGCGCCAACCTGCTCTACTCTTGGAGGCAGTCCTCGCAGCGCCCGGAGTTCGGGAGCGAAGGGCCGCGAGCCGAAGGCGAGCGGGACGCAGCGGACGAGCTGCGGGCGCTGCGTCGCGAACTCACCCGCCTGCGCCAGGAGAATGACATTTTAAAAAAGGCCGCGGTCATCCTCGGAACCAAACCCCAGCCGAACTCCGAGCCATGATCGAGGACATTCATGCCGCCACCCGCCACAGCGTGCGCCGCATCTGCGAGGTTCTGGGCGTGCCCCGCAGCAGTTACTACCACGCCTCCGAGCCGACCGGCACCCAACTCGCCGACCGTGCGCTCGGGGAAGAAATCGAGGCCGTTTTCAAGCGCCACCGCCGCCGCTATGGTTACCGCAGAATCTGCGAGGAACTCGCCGACAAAGGTATCACCTGTGCCCCGGCCAGATGCCGCCGGATCATGGCCGAGCGAGGCCTCAAAGCCATCCAGCCCAAAACCTACGTGCCCAGAACCAGCGACGGCCGGGCCGACAAGCCGTCCCCCAACCTGTTGGAAGGCAAGGAGCCGCCGGATCGCCCTGATCGCGTCTGGGTCGGAGACATCACCTTCGTGCCCACGGCCGCAGGATGGCTCTACCTCGCAGTGGTTATTGATCTCTGCTCCCGCCGCGTGGTCGGTTGGTCGCTCGCCCGGCACATGCGCGCCACGCTTGTCAGCGACGCTCTGAGGCATGCCTTGCACACCCGGCGTCCCGCTGCCGGCCTGATCTTCCACAGCGACCGTGGCAGCCAGTATGGCAGCGGCCAATACCGCTCGCTGCTTTCCGGGTTCGGAGCGCTTCAAAGCATGTCTGCGCGAGCCAATCCCTACCACAACGCCTGGAGCGAGTCGTTCATGGGCACGCTCAAAAGCGAGATGCTTCAAGGCGGCTGTTTCATCGACGAACATGACGCCCGCACCGAGATCTTCGATTTCATCGAAGGCTACTACAACACTCACCGCAAACACTCCTCCCTCGGCTACCGCACGCCGGCTCAGTTCGAGGCCTCATTGAACACGCTAAACTAACCAAAAAACGGTCCAAAAATCAGTTGCATCTCAA
>CANLKN010000114.1 GCA_947491475.1 Akkermansiaceae bacterium
GTATGGCTGGAGACAAGCTCTTAGTTACCGACATCAACGGCGATGGTCTGGACGATTTGGTTTTGGCACGTGACACGTCTGAGGATCCGAACTTTCCGACGCCCGGACTTCAAACCCTGTTTGGATACATCAATGATGGGAACGGATTCGCGTCGATCGATGGAGGCCAACCGGACATTGTTGATTTTTGGGGCGTCAATGACAACGTGCTCTTCGGCAAGGTTCCCGGACCGGATCTTAGTAACTTCAGGGTCACGCAAGTCACCTCCGCCGGACCGAATGCGGACTTTGTGGGCACTTTCAACGCGCCGGTGCTTTGGAACTACCGGATCGACGCCAGTCTTGATCTGCAGGCCCCTTGGGTGGAAGTGGGGAATCTTACGAATGCTGTGGGCTCCACGCCGTTCACCATCACGGACGCCGCTCTGGATACGGCGTTTCCGGCCACCGATCCTCGTCCGAAAGTATTCCTGCGGGCGGTTCTTCTGCCGGCACCATTACCTCCTGTTGAGTAGTCACGAGACTTCAAAGGAGCTCCTTTTGGCGTTTACTCTGAATCATCCATGGCCCCGGTTTCAACCGGGGCCATGGTTTTTTCCGGTAGTGACCGGCGTTTTACCACATAGCCAAGAACATTCCGCCACATCAAACGACTGTCCGGATTCCAAGCTTCAGCTTGCCCGCGCAGCGCATCGCCCAAGACACGCTAAAGCGCGAACTCCGGACGACCTTCAGATAATCGATTCCAGATGATAGATAAGCGGGACCTCAAAGGTAGTATCATTCACATGCAAATGCCGAACATTCCATTCTCCGCAGTTTCAAAATTCCTTCTGCTGCGGCTGGCGGCATTGCCTATGGTTTTCGCCATGTTTGGCGGGCATGGGGCGTGGGGCATGGAGGGGACGTCTCCGAAGATCTGGCTGAACCATTTCAAGCTCGGCACGCTGGCGGATGCGCGGGATGAGGATTGGCCGGTCACGCGCGAGGGGGTGGACACCGCGTTTTTCGGCATCAACACGCTATGGCCGCTGAAATTTCCGTCTTCACTGAGCATTTCCCCCAAGGACGCCGCCGCCACCGCCGCCAAGCTTCATGCCAACGGCATCCGCATCGGTGTGGAATGCGCCTACTTCGACCACCGCGTGCGGATCGTGGAACCGGGAAATCCAGCCTCACCCGTGGTGCCGGAGCACGGAATTCCGGTGCTGGAACCCGGCATTGGCGAACACACCGCGCGGGCGGAGATCGCAAAGCTCAGCTCCATCTGGCAGGCGGGGCACCCGCCGGATTTCATCATGATGGACGACCCGATGCGCCGCCTGACGGTGCCCGGCCAGGATTCGCTGGGCCAGCTATTCACCGGCATGGCGGACTATCCAACGGCGGCACGCGAGGTGGTGGCCTACATGCACACGATGCGGCAGCAGTTTCCCAAAGTGAAGTTTGTGACGATTATCAATTTCCCGAACTGGGGATGGAAAGGCCAGCCGGCTTTCCTGGTGGCCCCGGGCCGGACAACCCCGCTCAACTGGGGAGACGCATACGACGCGATGGAAACGCTCTTTGCCGCGGTCAAGGAAGCGGGCTTGGAAATCCACGCCATCCAAGGGGATTTTCCGTGGCGCTATTACAACCAGAAGCCGGCCAATGCCATCGCCGCCACCATCGATTGGCCGCAGCGCCTTCTCAGTCTGGAACGCTACGCCCGCGACAAGGGGGTAGGCTTCAACCTCGTGGTCAATTCCGAGACCGGTTACCTCTCCGCCGAGGCATTTGCCAAGGACACGTTACAATACCTGGATGCCTACCTTGCCGATGGCGGCCGTCCGGATCATTTCGTGGTCCAATCGTGGTATCCGCATCCGGAGCAGCTGCTGCCGGAATCGGAACCCGATGCCTGCGCCTGGTTGTGCGCCCGCTTCATCGAGCGACTGCGCGCCATTCACGCCGGCTCTCCGCCCAAGCCTTCGACTCCGCAGCCGACGCCGCTCGACCGGGCGGAGCCGGAGGCCCTGCTCCACATACTGGAATTTCTCGATCCTCCGACGCATCAGCGGCTTGCCCCTCAGGTGAGCGAGCGCTGGTTGACTCACCGCGAGGATCCTCCTGTGGCGCTGGCTGCAGAGGAACTGATGGGCCTGCGCACGGCCGTATCTCAAGCTGCTGCCGGAAAACCGAGGGCCACCGTGGTGATCGGCGATCAGGAACTTCGCCCGGCCCGCGGCCTGAAACCTCTGCCGCTGCCCGTCGCTGGCCAAACCGCGAAATGGCTTGTCGAGGTGGCCAGCACCGCGAGCGCCTCCAAGCTCCTCACCGTCTGGGTGGATGGCTCCACGAGCAAGTCAATGAATCCCGTGTGGGTGGCACGCGGCATGTCCTCGCTGCTCGCCGTGGAGGTGGATCCCGCGCTGGTCAAGGATGGGGCCGTCACGCTCTGCATTGGTGAAACCGGCACCATACCCCAAAAAGTGGCTATTGCGGTCGGTGATCCTGTCATAAAAGTTGTGCACTAATTGATTTGCGTGCAATTTCTGATGTTTGCGGGCATCAAGAACAGGTATTTCAGCGGTGCCGCCTCGACAACCCAATCCATGATCCCGCAATTTCCCGCAATCCGTGCGTTTGGTGGCCTCCTCCTCCCCATGGTGGTGGCGCTTGTTTTTTGCCACGCGGCCCGCGCCCAGACGGTCACGGTCTGGAATCCGGGATTTGAGCAACCGGTGCTTAGCAAGGGCAGTTTCTCCGCCGACGTGCCTGGATGGGGTGCCAATCCACCCCTCAGCGTGGCGCACCCCGGCACTTCCATGCCGGCTGCGCCGCAAGGCAACCAATACCTGTGGGGCGGGGCTTCCGGAAACTTCACGGTCACCCAGTTGGCCGGTGCTCTCGTGGCCAACAACCGCTACGATTTTTCGATCAAAGTCTATCCGGTGACCAATCCGGAACAGGCGCGCTTCACCGTGCAGCTCATCGAGCAAGGCAGTGGCGTGATCATGAATGAAAAACTCTACCGTCCGTTTTGGATCACTCCAGCACCGCCGAGCATCTTTGGCCAGCCGCACCCGAAGGCTCATCCGGACCTGCGCAACTCCCCAAACTACAAGGGCGTGGTCACCCAGATCCGGCTTGATCCCACCGACGTGGCCGGCGCGCAGTTCGGCGTCGATCATGTCCGCCTTTTGCCCGATGTGGAGGAAATCAAGACATCACTCTCATGGCTCCCCGGCACCGGGTCCAACCTGCGTTTCAACAGCGATCCTGGCACCCGTTTCAGGCTCTATCAGAGCAGCGACCTGATCGAGTGGACGCCGCAGCGCGTGCTCACCACCGATGCCAACGGCCGCGCCGAGCACACCGACGAAAGTGCCCACGGTGCCCCACGGCGCTTTTACAAACTCGGACTCGAGCCCTGAGCCATGGTGCGTTTTCTCCTGGCATCGATGCTTGCCGTTCTGGCCGCCACGCCTCCGGTGGATGCCAAGAGTCCCAATATCATTTTCATTCTCACCGATGATCTCGGCTACGGCGACTTGGGAGTTTTCTGGCAGAACCAGCGCCGCGATGCCGCAAACCCGGCCAAGCCCTGGCACCAGACGCCCCAACTCGACCGCATGGCTGCCGAGGGCATGGTGCTGCCATATCATTATTGCTCCGCACCGGTTTGCGCGCCGTCGCGTGCCTCGCTTCTCACCGGCATGCACCAGGGACATGCCAATGTGCGCGACAGCCAGTTCGACAAGATATTGGAGCAAAACCACAACCTCGCCAGCGTGCTCAAATCCGCCGGCTACGCCACCGGCTGCATCGGCAAATGGGGACTCGCTGGTGCAGGAGAACCATGGCCGGGCCATCCACTCAAACGTGGGTTTGACGATTTTTTCGGCTACCTCCTTCATGTGAACGGCCACGAACATTATCCCAAGGAAGGTCCCATCCGCGGGCGACAACCCGTGATCGATGGGAAAACCGATCTAACCGACCAGCTCGACAAATGTTACACCACGGACCTTTTCACCGCTCGCGCCAAGCACTGGATCGGCAGCCGGCATGAGCAGGCACCGGATCAGCCGTTTTTCCTCTATCTTGCCTACGACACACCGCACGCCGCGCTCCAGCTTCCCACTGGGCCTTATCCCGCCGGCGGGGGCTTGAAGGGCGGCTTGCAATGGCTCGGCGAGCCCGGCCGCATGATCAACACCGCACAAGGCGAAATTGATTCATGGATTCACCCGGAATACGCCGCCGCCACCTGGGATCACGATGAGGATCCGGCCACGCCCGCGCAGCCGTGGCCGGATGTCTATCAACGCTACGCAACCTCCGTCCGCCGCATCGACGACTCGGTTGGCGACCTGATTCAGCTCCTGGATGATCTAGGCATTGGCCGCGATACGCTCGTCGTATTCACCAGCGATAACGGGCCGAGCGCGGAATCCTATCTCAAAGAACCCTACTCGCCCGAGTTTTTCGCCAGCTACGGCCCGCTCTCCGGCATCAAGCGCGATTGTCTCGAAGGCGGCCTGAGAGTCGGCGCACTCGTTCGCTGGCCAGCCGGCATCCGCGAAGGGCAGCGGAGTGATTTGCCATGCGGGCATTGGGACTGGCTGCCCACCTTCGCGCAACTCGCCGGTCTGCCTGCTCCCGCCCGAAGCGATGGCCGCTCGCTGGTGCCCACACTCACCGGCCGCGGCACCCAGCGCGAGCCCTTGGTTTATTCCGAATTCTTCATGCCCCGCAACACGCCGGACTACGAGGATTTTCCACCACGGCTGAGAAACCGTCCGCGCGGGCAGATGCAGATGCTGCGCAGCGGCGGCTTCACCGGTCTGCGCAGCAATATCACATCCGCGGATAGCGATTTTGAAATCATCGACACCACACAAGACCCGCGCCAGGCGCATGACGTCGCGCCGGAAAACCCGGCGCTCCAGCAGCAACTCAAGGAGCAAGCACTGCGCCTGCGTCGGCCGCTAGCAGATGCTCCGCGTCCCTACGATGATGCGCCGGTTCCTGCCGTAGTCGTGGCAAATGCCCGCCCCGGCGTGCTGGATTTCTCGATCTATCAAGGAGAGTGGCCGTGGCTGCCGGACTTTGCGGAAATCAAGCCCGCCGCCACCGGCAGCGCCGATTCGCTCGATCCCGAACACGCCGCGCGCGCTTCCTCGCATGGGCTGCGTTTCAATGGCTACTTCGTCGCGCCGGTCGATGCCGAATACACGTTTCATCTGCGATCGAATGGCGGCGCGCTGCTGAGGTTGCACCGGATACTTCTGTTAGATAATGATTTCCACCGCGATGGTGGAACGGTGAGTGCCAGTATCCGCCTGCGCGCCGGATACCATCCGCTCACGCTTGATTCCCGCCACCCACAAGGCACCGCACCGTCATTGCAACTCGAATGCAGCGGTCCCGAACTGCCCCTGCAAAGTATTCTCACATCCGGCCGCTGTGCCGCAGGAAGTCATTGAAACAATTTTCAGCATAGCATCATGAACCGCCTATTTATCTCGCTTGCCGCATTCGGATTTGCATTTCACAGCCATGCCGCAGTGATCAAGCCCGCAGCTTTTTTTTCCGACCATGCGGTGGTGCAGGCGGACATGCCCCTGCCGGTCTGGGGAACTGCCGAGCCAGCCAGCAAGGTGACGGTTTCATTCGCGGGGCAAAGCGCGGAAACGGTGGTGGGCTCGGATGGAAGGTGGCGTGTGATCCTGCCCGCAATCCCTGCAGGGACCCGCGGCACGATGTCGTTCAATCAAACAACAGAGGTGAAGGATGTCGTTGCGGGCGAGGTCTGGTTCTGCTCCGGCCAGTCCAACATGTATTATCCACTCCGTATCAACACGGATGCCGCTGGCGAACTCGCCACCGCGACGGATCCCGATATCCGTCATTTCCAAATTTCCGCCAACACCTCCGCCACTCCGCTGGACGACACATCGCTCAAAGACACCGCATGGAAGCCTGCGAGTCCTCAAACCGCCGGCGACTTCACCGCCACCGGCTACTTTTTCGCATGTGAATTGCGGCGCGCTCTCAGGGTGCCCGTCGGCCTGATCCATGCCTCGTGGGGCGGAACCGCCATCGAACCGTGGATCCCGGGCAGCGTGCTTGAAAAGCATCCCGGATACCCCGCGCTGCTCGAACGCAAGCGCCTGGAAATCGCCGGATGGCCGGATGTTTTGAAGGAAAGCGCCCGCCAGATCTCGGTGTGGGAAAGCCAGGTGGCTCAAGCCAAGGCCGAGGGTAAGGACCCGCCTGCCAAACCATGGCTGCCGGACCCGCCGGAATCGGGCCACCGGATGCCATCGCAGCTTTTCAATGGCATGGTTCATCCTGTCACCGCCTTTCCGATCCGCGGCTCGATCTGGTATCAGGGCGAATCCAACGCCGACCAGGGGAGCGCTGAATACGCCGATTTCCAGGCCACCCTGATCCGCGGTTGGCGAGAGGCTTGGAATGTGGGGGCTTTCCCATTTTACTTCGTGCAATTGCCGAACTGGAAAAACCCCTACGATCCCACCGGCAGAAACTGGGCTTTCTTTCGCGAAGCGCAGGCGAAAACCTCCGAGCTGATAGATAAAACCGGCATGATCGTGACTCTCGATCTCGGCGATCCCGATGACATTCACCCGCAGGACAAGCGTGCGCTCGGCTTGCGTCTGGCGCGGCTTGCCCTCGCTGACACCTATGGCAAACCCTTCATCACCCGGGCACCCGCGCTGCAAAAGTGGGAGGTGGACGGCAACCGCGTGCTGCTCGATTTTGGTGATGCGGCCAAGGACATCGTCACGCGTGGCGATGATCTAACGGGATTCGAAATCGCAGCCGCTGATGGTGTTTTTCAGACTGCCCGCGCGGTCCGCGACGTTGGTAAAATCGCGGTCAGTCATTCTGCCATCGCGGCTCCGGCCCATGTCCGCTATGCTTGGACCAACTCGCCGGTGCCCAGTCTGTTTCACCGCAATGGCCTGCCCGTCGCACCATTCCGCACCGATAGCCTCAAGTGATTTTGTCATGACCTTCTTTTTCCGAAAACTCCCGGCGTTGTTTGTTTCATGCTTGCTGGGATTGACGTCCGGCATATCCGCAGCGGGCGACCCGCTTGCGGAGGGCTTCGCCAATCCGCCAAAGGAAACCGCGCCGTGGTGTTTTTACTATTGGATCAGCGACCGCATTTCCAAGGAGGGCATCACCCGCGATCTGGAAGCCATGGCGCGCGTCGGCATCGGCGAGGCGCTCATCGGCAACATCTTCCTTGATGAGGTGAAACCCGGAAACATCAAGGTGCTCAGCGAGGAATGGTGGCAGCTCATTGAGCATGCCATCCGCGAGGGTGGTCGTCTCGGCGTGGACATCGGCATGTTCAACTGCCCCGGCTGGAGCCAGTCCGGCGGCCCGTGGATCGATGACACCCAGACGATGCGCCGCATCGCGTGGTCCGAGACCCGCGCCAGCGGCCCCGGCCGCTTCACTGGCAAACTGCCGCAGCCGGAAAAGGTCTTTCAAGACGTGGCACTGCTGGCGTTTCCCGCGCCGCAACTTGACACGGATGCCCTGGCGGCGAAATCGCCGCGCGTGACGACGCGGCCGGCAGCCGGCGACGCCCCGAATCTAACAGACGGAAGATTGGACACCAAGCTGCTGTTTCCCGAGGGTGCGGGCATGAACGGCACGGAGTTTGTCATCAATATTGAACTCGACGAAGCCACCGAAGCACGCACGCTGCAAGTCTCGCCTGCGGATGATCCGTTCAGTGCCACCTGCATCTTCCAGGCCGAGGTGGACGGTCGCTTCGTCGAAATCCGCAGGTTTTCCTGTGACTGGTCGTTTCAATCGCGCGCGGTGGGATTCATCCCGCAGGCACCGGTGACGATTTCCTTTCCGCCGGTCACTTCCCGGCGCTTCAGGCTGATATTCACCGACGTCGCCCACGGTCACCGGAATTTCGTTCCCTCGGACACCGCCTCGCTTGCGGAGATCAATCTAACAGGATCGGCGCGGCTGGAGAAATTCATCGAGAAACAACTCGGCAAGATGCTGCCCATCCCGACCCAGAAGTGGGACAGTTATCTCTGGCCGCAACCGTCCGAACCGGATGCCGCCAATCTCGTGGTGCCGCGTGAAGGTGTGATCGACCTGAGCGGGAAACTCGCGGCGGATGGAACCCTGGACTGGGAGATGCCGCCCGGCGAATGGGTCATCCTGCGCGCCGGCATGACACCCACCGGCATGGAGAACAGCCCGGCCTCGCCCGAGGGCCGGGGCCCGGAAGTTGACAAGATGAAGCGTCGCCTCGCCAAGCATCACATCGATTCCTTCATTGGCGAGTTATGCCGCAGGATGCCCGCAGAAGACCGCCGCGCGTTCAAGCGCGTGGTGGTGGACAGTTATGAGATGGGCGCACAGAACTGGACCGATGATTTCGCCGAAGCTTTTGAAAAAAGTCATGGCTACGATCCCAAACCCTGGCTGCCCGTTCTAACAGGCCGAATCGTTGGTAGTGCCGATCAGAGCGAGCGTTTCCTCTGGGACACGCGCCGACTGGTGGCGGATCGTGTCGCATCCGAGTATGTCGGCGGTCTGCGCGAGGCAGCCTCGGAGCGCGGGTTGGGATTGTGGCTGCAAAATTACGGCCACTGGGGCTATCCCGGCGAGTCGCTGCTCTATGGCAGCCAGTCGGACCGGGTGAGCGGCGAGTTTTGGGTCACGGGAGACCTTGGATCCACCGAGTGCCGGGCCGCCTCGTCCTGCGCGAATCTGTATGGGAAGAAGTTTGTTTCCGCCGAGTCCTACACCGGTGGTCCGCCGTTCCAGAGCACACCTCGTGCGCTCAAGGCGCGTGGTGACTGGTCGTTCTGCGAAGGGGTGAATCATGTTGTGCTGCATGTGTATATCCAGCAGCCGGACGAAACGGTGCCGGGTGTGAATGCTCCATGGGGCACAGAGTTCAACCGCCACAACACCTGGTTCGAGCGGAGCAAGCCGTGGATCGACTACCAGAAACGCGCCTGTTGGTTGCTGCAACAAGGCCGGCGCGTGGCGGATGTGGCGTATTTCATCGGCGAGGACGCACCCAAGATGACCGGAGCGCAAAATCCCGCGCCCCCGCCCGGCCATGATTTCGATCATATCAATGCGGATGTGATCATGAACAGCCTTACTGTGAAGGACGGCGTGCTCATGCTTCCTCATGGCACGATCTATCAGGTGCTGGTGTTGCCGGAGCTGGATACGATGCGCCCTGAGTTGTTGCGCAGGATCGGCGAGTTGGTCAGTGAAGGAGCCACCGTGGTGGGGAGCGCGCCGTCGCGCTCGCCGAGCATGCGTGACTTTCCGCACAGCGATGAAGAGGTCCGCAAGCTCGCTGAGAAAATCTGGGGCGGCGTCACCTCCGGAATCCGTGAATATGGCAAGGGCCGGATTTATGTGAACATACCGCTCGAAGAGGTGTTTGCAAAAATCACGCTCGCGCCTGATTTCATCAGCGGGATACCGCTGCGTTTCACCCACCGCCGTGATGGAGAAACGGACATCTATTTCATCGCCAATCCGAAAGACGAAAAAGTTTCCACCACCGCCACCTTCCGTGCCGCCGGTCGCGAGCCGGAACTCTGGTGGCCGCTGGACGGACGCATTGAGCAGGTGACGCAATGGCAAAACAAGGGTGCCGTTGTGGAACTGCCACTCGAGCTTGGCCCGCACGGTTCGGTGTGTGTGGTCTTTCGCAAAACCGCCGATGGACCATCGGTCTCGATTCCACGCGATGCTTCTGATGCGCCGGAACTCCAGCCATTCAACATCGCCGGACCATGGGATGTGAGTTTCACCCCCGGCATGGGCGCGCCGGATCAAGCAACTTTCGAGGTGCTGGCGGATTTGTCGCAAGATGAGGATCCGGGTATTCGCCACTATTCCGGCAAGACGTTTTACCGGAAATCATTCGCCATGGAAAAACCCGCCGCTGCGGCGCGCGTGGTGCTCGATCTTGGAGACGTGCGCGACCTCGCCACCGTGAAGGTCAATGGCCGTGAATTCACCACACTCTGGCTGCCGCCTTGGCGCGTGGACATCACCGATGCCGTGAAGCCCGGCGAAAACGCCCTGGAAATCGAAATCATCAACCCGTGGAACAACCGCCTTGTTGGGGACGCCTCTCTGCCGGCGGATCGGCGCAAGACATCGCTGGCTCTGGCCACGGTGACCGAACAGGCACCTCTCATGCCGGCCGGTCTTCTCGGGCCGGTGCGCGTGGTTTTTGAAAACAAGTGACCTGCATCCCTTTGCCACCGGGTTTGACTTGCCCGCTTTCAAACCTACCCTTTGCCACTCATGACACGTATAAAGCCCTTTTTTCTCCTTCTGCTGCTTGCCGCAGCCGGCTCCAAACTGGTCGCCGCGCCTGTTTTGTATCCATTGACCAATCCGAGTTTCGAATCACCGACGCTGTCACCTTTCAACACCTGGTCCAACGGGGTAAGTGGCTGGCAATATGAAGGAGCGATGCGCACGACATACGCCTCGACCTCGCCCCCGTCATCTCCAGCTCCGCAGGGTAATCAGTATGTTTACGCATCAAGCAATAACTGGCACCTGTATCAACAAACCGGCACGCTTCAGGCAAACACCCGCTACTGGTTCAAGGTGGCGCTTTACCCGCTTGCGACGGGAACCAGCCGCGCCGAGGTTTTCATCGAGGAAACCGACACATGGCAGGGAACCTTCGCGGTGGCGCGCAACAACCCATCGTGGGATGAATCGATCCGCGATTTTGAACTTCCAGCCGGCCAGTGGACCACGGTGACCATCGGCTTCAACAGTGCCGAATGGGCGCACCTCGTGGGGCGCAATTTCCGCATCCGGGTGAGTGGTTCGCACCTTGCAGTCGATCACGCGAGGCTGCTCAGGGACAATGACGTTCACACTTTTTACTTCGCCAACTCCGGCAGCGACAGTAACAGCGGAACCACGGAAACGACACCATGGCAAACCTTCAACAAACTGGCCGAATGGCTGCCGCTCCAGCCGGGTGAGCGCGTGTTGCTCAAGCGCGGAGATACCTTCTCGCATGAACTCTACCTCAAGGGCAAGGGCACCGCTGCGGCACCTATCGAGCTCGGTGCGTATGGCACCGGCCCCAAACCCGTCATCAGCCGCAGTGATCTCGCCAACGACATTTGCGTGAAATGGGACTCGCCGTCCTTCGCGCGCATCAGCCAGCTCGACTGCCGCAATTCCAAACTGGGAATCTATCTGCGCTATCACTATCCGCCAGACCCTTCCAACCCATCGCAGCCTCTGGAAATACCCAACAATCAGGATGTCCGCATCGACTCCTGCAATTTCAAGGACATGACCGACGGAACCCTGGACCCCAGCGCGCACGATTATGAGTTCGCCTATAGCGATGCCATTTTCCTCGGCGGGCATGACTGGATCAGCAACGTCAACACCAACACGTTTTACACCTTTCTCGACGGTCTGCGCATCACCAACTGCGTGGCGGAAAACACCGCGCACGGTTTCGGCACCGGGTGGTATTACCCGCACATGTCTTACAGCCGCCTGCGTAATCTGATCATGGAAGATAATGTGGCCATCAATTGCCTCAATGGCTGGACCTCGCTCATCAGCGTGGAGGGCGGCCACATGAAGCGCTGCCACAGCATCGGCGGCGGTGGAAAGGATACCTGGGCGGGAACCACGCTCGGCATGTTGCAAAGCGTCCGCAACTACCTGATTCAGGATTGCGTCTTCGCCTACTGCGACCGCGCCCAGTCAGGTGATGGTTCGGGCATGGACTTCGAGGGCAACACCATCGACGTCACCTTCGACCGCAACATCATCCATCAGAACGATGCCTCCGCCATCCTGATCCTCAGCACCGACGGACCAAACCAAAATCTGGTGATCTCCAACAACGTGCTCTACGGCAACGCCCGCAATCCTTGGAACAGTAACATCAACAGTGAGATCCAGGGCAGCTATGCCTCCCACACCGGATGCCAGATCATCAATAACGGCATCTACCGCAACTCGCCGGCCATCAGCTATCTCTCGTCCGGAAACTGGAGTGGCTTCACGATCAGCGGCAATCGCGAGGGAACCAACATACAAACCAACACCTCGTGGAATTTCAACCAAGACGGCAATCTTGATGGATGGAGCGGCTTCAATGACTGGACTTTGCCCGAGGCCGCCGTGGGTAAACTGCAGGGAATTTCTGGTGTCGATCCCTACGTTCACTCGCCGCCGGTTTTCATCAATCCCTATCTCACACCCTACGTATGGATCCGTATGAAGCAGAGTGCCGGAAATTTCGCCCAGCTATTCTATCTCACTGAGAAGGACAAGATTTGGAATGAGACAAAATCCCATGCCTTTCCTATCATCGCGGACGGCCAGTATCATGATTACTTCATCAATCTCCAGACTGCAGGCGCAAACACGGTGGTCACCCAAATCCGGCTAGATCCCACCGTAGAATCCGGCTCCGCCATGGCCATCGACTTCGTGCGCATGACAGCCAGCACGGATCCCGGCCAGGCACCGCCCGCGCGTCCCGCTGCCGTCCCATTGGAAGCGGTTTTCACCTCCATCGCCAGCGAGGACGGACATGTGCTGGAATCCTCCCGCAACAGCGGAGCAGGTGGTTCCACCGATGCGACAGGCACTACTTTCCGCATAGGCGATGATCAGAACAACCGCGCCTACCGGCCGATTCTTTCCTTCGATACCTCCTCGCTGCCTGATAACGCGATCATCACCGAGGCGACCTTCGGCGTGACGCGGAACGGCAATCTTATAGGAAAAGTGCCAATTGGAGAGGCGGGCCGGACTTTCGGCGAAATCCTGGTGGATGTGATTGGTGGTTCGTTCAATGGCAACTCCAGCCTGGAAAACGCCGATTGGCAGGCGGTTCCTGGCAAGGCGGCCGTGAGCAAACTCGCCTATCCCGCATACAACGATGGCATGACCATCT
>CANLKN010000115.1 GCA_947491475.1 Akkermansiaceae bacterium
GGCCTTGGCACAAGCCAGCGCGAATCCCCCCTGGTTGGTGAAGCAGTCGAGCACGCGCTTGCCCATGGCCAGCTTGGCGACCTCGGCATGCGATTGGAGTTGGTCGAGATAGAGGCCGGTCTTCTGGCCGTCGAAGAGATCAATTTCGAAATCAAGGTCGTTGGCCCTAACCACGAAGGAGCCCGGGTTTTCGCCGTAGAGCATTTCGATTCCGGGCTCCATGCCCTCGGCCTTGCGGAACGGTGAATCGTTTCTCAGCACGATGGATTTCGGCGAAAGCAGGGCGACGAGCGCGTCGCGGATGAGTGTCTTGCGCAGTTCCATCGCAAGCGTGAGCGTCTGAACCGAAAGATGCTCGCCATAACGGTCCACGATCAGGCCCGGGATGCCATCCGACTCGCTCCACACCAGCCGGCAGAGCGTTTCATCGATGCCCGAGCGCTGGCGGAACTCAATCGCCTGGCGGATCCGGCGGGTGAAGAAATCCACATCGAGATCCTGTCGGCGGCGCGAGAAACGCCGGGCGACAATCTGTGACAGCGGGTTGTAAATCGCCGAGCCCAATGGCCGGTCGCGGAAATCCTTGAGCGTGACCACATCGCCCGGTTGGGGATCGCCGAAGGATTTTTTGATTTCCGTGGCGTAAACCCACTCGTGACCATGAAAAATGCGCGCCCTCGGAGCGATGATGAGACCTGCCATGCGCAGAAAGGTGAGCTAGAGACGGAGGATTTGTCCAATGCCAATCCCACAGCGTTTTCTAAGCGCCGCCACAATCATTCCTCGAGCATCCGCCGGATGCGCTCGCGGTAAAGCGCTGCGAGCACCTGCATCAGCAGCACCACGCACACCACGGTGATGCCGAGTTCCATCACGGGTGCGGCACCGCGTTCTCGCTCGCCGCTTAAGAAGCGCGCAAGGTCCGGCAGGTTGCCGCCGCCGCGCGCCGCACCCAACAGTGCGAGCACCCCGGCGCCGACGATGCCATGCCATTTCATTTTCAGCGAAAACAACCCGCAGATCAGCAAGCCTCCGCCGAGCGTCAGAGTGCCTTGCAGGAAACCCAGCGCCTGATCCCGCTCCAGCAGGTTCATCGCCGCCACGCCCAAGCCGATCACGGCGGCACCGCTGAAGAAGATCTGGAAGCGCATGGACGGAGGGTGTCGTCACAAGCTCGCTCCGGCAATCCCCAAGATTCTTCTGAGAATCTGTTGTAGTATCGTTGTTCAGTCAATTTCAAAAATCCCGACTCCGGCATCGCTTCGATTCCGGTTTTCATTTTGAATTCCGCCGCATGACCCGCATCTGGCACAACGGCCAATGGATCGATCCACCCGGTTTTTCCATCGCTCCCACCGACCGTGGGCTGTTGCATGGTCTGGGGTTGTTCGAGACCCTGCTCGCAATCGATGGCAAAGCGGTCTTTCCCGACCGGCACCTTGCGCGCCTGCAAGGCAGCTGCCAAAAGCTCGGCTGGGATCTGGAGATACCCGACGTCACCGGCCCCATTTCCACCCTCGGCCGCGGAAGATTCAGAATCCGCCTCACCCTCACCGGCGGCAGTGGTCCGCTCGATGATCTTTCGCTTGGCGCGGATCATTCGTGGATGCTTGCGGCCAGCCCGGTAGCCGAAGCGCCCGCGACCACGAGCGTGAATGTCTCGCCATTCACCCGCAATGAGCGCTCGCCTTTGGTGGGATTGAAATGCGCATCCTATGCCGAAAACCTCATGGCCCTGGATCACGCGAGGCGACTCGGATTCGGGGAAACCTTGTTTTTCAACAACGCCGGCCATCTCTGCGAGGCTGCCACCTCGAATGTGTTTCTCGTCAAGGACGGCGTGCTGCTCACGCCTTCGCTCGCCTCAGGCTGCCTGCCGGGGATCACCCGCGGTGTGGTCATCGGAATCGCCGCGCGGCTCGGAATCCCGTGTATGGAAACCGACCTGCCAGCCGCCCTCATCCACGAGGCGGATGAGATTTTCCTCACCTCCTCGATCCGCGGCGTGATCGGTGTCTCACGTTTTGAACAGCGCCACCTGCCCAATGGTCCGCTCACCGGCCAACTCCGTCTGGCATGGAACAGTGAGGTTCACCGCGAATGCGGCGGATGAAATTACGGATGAAATTTCCCCTTACGATTTGTTTGAAGAGGCACTCTGCTTTTCACCCTCGCATTCATCAACCCCGCCCCCCAGCCATGAATGTCTCACGTGAGACATTTATGGTTGGAGGTGGGAGCCTAGTTTACGGTGACTCCACCATTCCAGCGAAAGCGGTGTCATGCCACCGCACTACGCACATTGTCTCTTTTGGGGTTGATGCCGGGGCGGGCATTTCGCAGTTTGGCGACGTCCAACAAAACCAACGATCATGTCACGACCCGTAACACTCTTCACCGGCCAATGGGCCGACCTGCCATTGGAAAAACTCGCGCCGCTTGCCTATGAAATGGGCTACGACGGACTGGAACTCGCCTGCTGGGGCGATCACTTCGATGTCGATGCCGCCGCCACCAACAAGAGATACGTGAAGGAAAAATGGGAGTTGCTCTCGGACAACGGGCTGACCTGCTATGCGGTTTCCTCCCACCTCGTGGGTCAGGCGGTGTGCGATCTCATCGATGAGCGCCACAAGGCGATTCTTCCGGCCGATGTCTGGGGCGACGGCGATCCCGAAGGTGTGCGCAAACGCGCCGCCAAGAAAATGATGCTCACCGCCAAGGCCGCGCGCGCGTTTTTCAACGCCAAGCCCGGCCGCGAGAAAACCGATGATTTTCCGGCGGTGGTCAATGGTTTCACAGGTTCCTCGATCTGGCATTCGATCTATGCTTTCCCGCCGACCTCGCAGGCATACTATGAAAAGGGCTTCAAGGACTTCGCCAAACGCTGGCTGCCGATCCTCGACGCCTTCGACAAGGTGGATGTGAATTTCGCGCTGGAAGTGCATCCCACCGAGATCGCCTTCGACATCGCCTCCGCCAAGCGCGCGCTGGCCGCCGTGGGAAATCACAAGCGTTTTGGTTTCAACTACGATCCATCGCACCTCGGTTATCAGGGAGTCGATTATGTCAGGTTCATCCGCGAGTTTTCCGACCGCATCTATCACTGCCACATGAAGGACGCATGGTGGGGGCATGGCGATGGCACTGTGGGCGTGTTCGGCGGCCACACCGACTTTGGCGACGCCCGGCGTTTCTGGGACTTCCGGTCTCCCGGCCGCGGCGACATTGAGTTCGAGGACATCATCGTCGCGCTCAACGACATCGGCTACCGCGGACCGCTTTCCGTCGAGTGGGAGGACATCCGCATGGACCGCGTCCACGGTGGTGCCGAGGCCGCCAGCTTCGTGCGCAGCTTGGATTTCCCGGTGAGCAACGTCGCCTTCGACGCCGCATTTGATAAATCAAACCAGTGAGCGTGGCGGCACTTTGCAAGCCGCGATGATCTCTTTCAAATCCCCACGGCTTTGAATTCGTGGGGATTCCTTTTCCTCGCGAGCAACCGCCGCAGCCGGATGCGGTTGTGGCGTTGCGCGAGGATGCATGGCAGGTTTGCGGAAATGGCATAAACGGCCATCACCCCATCCGCCCACAGCGGGTTCCACAGGAAAAACACCGGCAGGAAGGCGAGCGCGCACCAATGGCATAACTCGCCGCGCCAGGTTTCCCGGATGAAGCGCCGCAGGTATGAGGGATCGGTGGCGGCCAGTTCGCGTTTGGCGAAGCCGCCGCCGAACCATGCTGCGGCATCCGGCAGTTTGTCCTTCCAGCGTTTGACATGAAAGACACGATCATAAAGCCATGTTTCAAGTTTCACAGATCCAAGTGCGGGAGGATGAAACCATGACTCCGGCATGCGTGTGAACAGCCATGCGAGACCGATTTGGATGACCGGCCAACCGGCACAGTTGAGCACGATCACCCAGATGAGCGGCAGTTCAATCGGCATGGATTTCGCGCCCTTTCCAAGTGACTTTTTTGCCCGATCTCATCGCGGACCAGCCGAAGAGACTGAAGAAAAACATCAGTGGCAGCGGGTAGAGAAGCAGGCATGCCCAGTGGAACGAGCCGATTTTCCGTGCGAACCACGCGACTTGTCCGGCGCAGAGCAGATAGATCAAGAACCATAACTTCCAATCCCCGCCCAACAATGATCCAAGCAGCGGAAGCATCAGGCCGGTCATCCATGCCACCACCAGCATCAGGATGTGCGGCGGGGTTTTGCCCGCGCCGGATGCGAAGCCCTTGCTCCAGCCTTCGATCAGCGTGGCAAGGCCGTTGGGATACATGCGGAAGGAAAGGGTGTTGCGGCCGTTGGCACTGCGCACCGGGACCCCGGCCGCACGCAAGCCCTCGGCCATGCGGAAGTTTTCCAGCACCCGGCCGCGCACCGATTCGTGACCGCCAGCTTTCTGATAGTCGGCACGGTGGACTAACAGAAACTGCCCGGCAAGACCGGTCGGCACGGTGCCGGCGCTCATGCTGAAGTTGAAGAACAGTGAGAGGTTCTCATAAAGCCGCCGCAGCGCGTGGTAGGGCAGCAGCGAAAACGCGCCGCCATCGTAGCTGGCAAGCACGCGGGCGAGGCCGCCGGGTTCGAACCAGGTGTCGGCGTCCATGAACATCAGAAGCCCGCCGCCGGCGACTTGCGCGCCCTGATGGCAGGCCCAGGTTTTGCCACGCCAGCCATCGGGCAACGGAGCCGAGGGAATCACGGTGGCACCGAAATGGCGGGCCAGCGCGGCGGTTTGATCGGTGGAGCCGTCATCGACCACCAGCACCTCTCGCGGCCGGGGCGATTGTGAGGCGATGGATTCCAGCAGTTTGGGCAGGTTGTGCTCCTCGTTGCGGGCCGGGATGATGATGCTAAGGGTTTCGGCAGCGGCCGGGCATTCTGGCATGGCATTGCCACCGCAGCCACGCAGGCGCGGCAACAGCAGAAATCCAGCCGTCCAGAGCAAAACAGCGGCAACCAGCAGGATGATCATTTCCTGCCAGCCGCAACCGGGCTGGCCATGGGATGGATGCTTGGTTTCATCGCGTCGGGGCGATTGATAACCCTGACCCGATGTGGAAAGCGAATCCAATCCACACCATAGATGCCTCAACCTTCGCCTAGGCTGCGCAGCCCCCTGCGGCCTTCACCGCGCTCGGGGTTTGGTGTGGGATCGGCCTGTGGCTGCTGCTCCTGATGCTGGATATTGGGCGGCGGGGATACTTCATGGCTTCTGACATCCGGTTCTTGGGATTGCGGGGGCCGGCCTTCACTGCGTGAGGAGTGCGGCGGATATTCCGGTCGCGACACAGGCTGGCGGTTCTCGTTCTGGCTTCTGCCGAAGCGCGATGCCTCATTGCGTGAGCTGCGATTGGTGTATTCGGGCTGAATCGATGGCTGGCGGGTCACCGGACTATTGTATCCAGACGGGAGGCGGCCTTGCCGTTGATTGTCGGCACGGGAATCTTCACTACGGCCATAGCGTTGGGTATTTTGAAAGCGCGGATCGGTTCTTGATGATTGCCGGGGATCCGTGATGGCCCGATTGCTGTCACGGCGGTTCCATGACTCGCGCGAGCTACCCTCAGGACGGGTGTAGGCGTCCCTGTCAGAGGATGTTCGGTTGTAGCTGTGGCTTCCGGTTCTGTTTTCGTCGCGTCGCCCATCGTTCCTAGGCTCGCCGTAGGGCTTCTGGCGCACTTGATTCGCCCAACTGTGGTTGGTGTTGCGGTAGGCTTTTTCGCGGTCGCGGTAGTTGACTACCGTCACATTGCGGACCGTCCGTGGTGGCGGGCAGTAGCCGCTGCCGTGTCTCCAGCCATAGGGATGCGGGACTCCGTAAACAATCGGTGGACGATACCCGATCGGATAATAACCGTAGAGGTAGGGATCGTAGTAGCGCCGCGAACGGTAATCGTAGTAGCTGTAACTGTATGGATCGTATCCCCAGCGTGGGTCACCAGTGCTGACAAAGAGCGAGGTGCTGAAATTGCTTCCGCCGTATCCGTATCCGTCACCGTATCCCGAGCTGTAGGCTCCGCCTGCGGATGAGTAATAGGGATCGTAGGTGCAGGAACTGAATGCAAGCGATGCGGCAATTCCGAAGGCCGCCGTCCAAGGGAGAAGGTTTTTTCTCATGCGGCTATGACACTACGGAGCGCGAAAATATTCGAGGGCATTTTCGCCGAATTTTGTGGGCTTGCTGATTTGGCGCGGGTTGACAGCGCCCCCCGTTCTTCGTTTGCTTATTTCCGGAAAACCATGACAACCAAACAAATACCGATTCTTGTCACCGGAGGAGCTGGATACATCGGCTCCCATACCGTCCGCCAGCTGGCCTCTCAAGGACGCAAAATCGTAGTGCTGGACAATCTGGTCTTTGGCCACGAGGCAGCGATTGTCGATCCCGGCGTCGAGTTGATCATCGGCGACGTTGGAGATCAGGAATTGCTGCGCGGTTTGTTCGAGAAACACCAGTTCTCTGCGGTGATCCATTTTGCGGCCTTCGCCTACGTCGGCGAATCCGTCACAGATCCGCTGAAATACTACCAGAACAACACCGCGGAGCCGATCAAGCTGCTGCAAGTGATGCAGGAATACGGCTGCAAGGTCTTTGTTTTCTCCTCCACCTGCGCCACCTACGGCGTGCCGGACAAACTTCCGATCACGGAGGACAACACGCAAAATCCGATCAATCCCTACGGCCGCAGCAAGTTGATGGTCGAGTGGATCCTGGCCGATTGCGACCGCGCCTGGGGCTTGCGCAGTGCCTGCCTGCGCTATTTCAACGCGAGCGGCGGCTCGAAGGACGGGAAAATCGGCGAGGACCACAATCCGGAGACTCATCTCATTCCACGGGTGTTGATGGCGGTGACCGGCGAAATTGATCACATTGAGGTTTTCGGCACTGATTACAACACGCCGGATGGCACCTGCATCCGGGATTACATCCACGTCGAGGATCTGGCAGACGCCCACGCCCGCGCGCTGGATTATCTGGCCGCCGGCGGTGAATCCTTGCGCTGCAATCTCGGCACCGGCGTGGGTGTTTCAGTCAATCAAATCATCCAGGCGGTGGAGGAAGTCACTGGGCGGACCGTCCCGGTGAAATACGGACCGCGCCGCGCAGGAGATCCGGACTCGCTGGTGGCGGATCCGGCGCTGGCCAGGGAACTGCTCGGCTGGGTGGCCGTGCGCAAGGACGTCCGGGAAATGGTCCGCCCGGCGTGGCTGTGGGTAAACGGCCCAAATCAAGGGCGTTTCCCCGCGAACAAGGGCGGCATGTTTTGAGTGGGTGAAGTGATTTGAACGACATCGCGAACCGCATGCATGCATCCATTGATGGAATGGCATGGCATGGTTTTCATCAATGGATCATGACGGATTGCCGCTCCGGTCAACTGCATCCCTGGCTGGTGCCGCACTGCGTGCAGACGCCGCAGGCACCGGCGCGAATCACCTTATCGGAACCGCAGTTTGAGCAGGTGATGCCCATGTAGGCGGTACCGAGCGCGGTTTTGACACGGTCCAACTTGGGTAGCGCCGCCGCCTCAGTGATGCTGAGTTCCGGCACCGGTCGGTTCACGGCCTGGATTTCCATCTGCTTGATTTCAGGCATGGGAAGCTCTGCCTGGTGGTTGTCCGGCGAGGTGGCCTCGCGATAGCCTGTGATGAACTCGCAGCCGAGCCAGCGGAAAACATAGTCGGTGATGCTGAAGGCGGTGCGGATGTCGGGGTTCTTGGTGAATCCGCTGGGCTCGAAACGCTGATAGGCAAACTTGTTGACGAGTTGCTCGAGCGGCACGCCGTATTGCAAGGACATTGAGGTAAGCGTGGCCACGGTGTCCATCAGGCCGCCGATGGTGGAGCCCTCCTTGGACATCTGGACGAAGACCTCGCCGGGCTGGCCGTTGTCGTAAAGACCGGCGGTGATGTATCCCTCGTGCCCGGCGATCTCGAACTTGTGGGTGAGCGACATCCGCGTGTCCGGCATGTTGTGGCGGGTGCGGGTTTCGGATTTCTTCCGCAGACCATCGTTTTCACGGATCAGGGTGGCGATGCGTTCGGCGAGTTCCTCCGCGCCGGGCGTGATGGCATCCGCGGCTCCGCCCATGCCGGTGGTTTTTTTCGTGTTGAGCGGGGCGGAACGCTTCGAACCGTCGCGATAAATCGCCACCGCCTTCAAACCGAGCTGCCAGGCCTCGGTGTAGGTTTGCATGATGTCCTCTACGGTAGCGCTCTCTGGCAGGTTGACAGTCTTGGAAATCGCACCTGATAGAAATGGCTGGGCGGCGGCCATCATGCGGAGGTGGCCGCGGTAGTGCAGGCTGCGCGTGCCGAGGTGCGGCTTGAAGGCGCAGTCGAACACCGGCAGATGCTCGGGCTTGAGGCCGCTTCTAACGGTTTTACCGGTGTCCGGATCGGTGACGTCCTCAATGGTATCATATCTCTCGATGTGAATGAGGATGCCGGCCACTTCATCGGAGGTGTAGCCGAGGCGCTGCAGCGCGGGTGGCACGGTGCGGTTGACAATTTTCAACATGCCGCCGCCTGCGAGCAATTTGTATTTCACCAGCGCGATGTCCGGCTCAATGCCCGTGGTATCGCAATCCATCAGAAAGCCGATGGTGCCGGTGGGCGCGAGCACGGAAACCTGCGCGTTGCGGTAGCCGTGGGAGCTGCCCTGCTCGAGCGCTCGGTCCCATGCGCCTCGCGCCGCATCGATGATTGCTTGGGAATTGCCGTGGTCGGCAAGTTGGTAGGCATGCTCGCGGTGCAGTGAAATGACTTCGAGCATCGGCTCCTCATTGGACTCCAGCGGAGGATCGGTGACATCGCCGTAGCGGGCATCATGATAGGACGGAAACGCTCCCTTGGCGGCGGCGAGTTCGGCGCTCACTTCATAGGCATGGCCGGTCATCAACGCGGTGATCGCACCGGCATAGGCGCGGCCTTCATCGCTATCATAGCCGAGGCCATGGCTCATGATCAGCGCGCCGAGATTGGCATAACCAAGACCGAGCGTGCGGAAGGCGTGCGAGTTTTCCGCAATCGGCTTGGTCGGGTAGCTGGCGCGGTCCACCAGGATTTCCTGTGCGACGATGAAAAGCCTGACCGCCGCCTTGAAACGTTCTGTGTCAAACTTCCCGTCAGACTTCTGGAAGCGGATCAGATTGAGCGAGGCGAGGTTGCAGGCGGTGTCGTTGAGGAACAGATATTCGGAACAAGGATTGGTCGAATGCTGGCGGCCGCTGCCCTTGCAGGTGTGCCAGGTGTGGATGGTGGAATCAAACTGCATGCCGGGGTCGCCGCAGGTCCAGGTGCCGAGCGAGATCTTGCGCAGCAACTCGCGTGCGTTCTTTTTCTCGCAGGGCTCTCCGTCGGTGACACGGCGCGTCCACCATTCGGAGTTTTCGGCGGCTGCCTTCATGAACCCGTCACTTGCCCTAACAGAAAGGTTTTCGTTCTGGAACATCACCGAGCCATAGGCATCGCCGTTGTAGGAACCATCGTATCCCTGCTCGATGAGCGCCCAGGCTTTCTTTTCCTCGATGGTCTTGGCTTCGATGAAATCCTCGATGTCCGGATGCCAATCCTTGAGGGTGTTCATTTTTGCCGCGCGGCGTGTCTTGCCACCGGACTTGATGGCACCGGCCACCTGATCGTAGATGCGCAGGAACGACAGCGGACCTGACGGGCGGCCGCCGCCGGTGAGTTTCTCGCGCGAGGAACGCAGCGTGGAGAGGTCCGAACCGGTGCCGGAGCCGTATTTGAAGAGCATGGCCTCGGCGGCGGCTAGACGCATGATGTCCTCCATATTGTCCTTCACGCTCTGGATGAAACAGGCGCTCGCCTGCGGATAGTGGTATTGGCCGGCCGCGCGCTTGGCCTTTCCGGTATCCTCTTCCCAGTGCCAGCCTCCTTCGCCACGGCCTTCGCCCACGCCATATTGGTGATGCAGTCCGACATTGAACCACACCGGCGAATTGAAGGCTCCGTGTTGATGCAGGCACAGCCAGGTGAGATCCTGATAGAAAGTTTCCGCACTGGCCTCGTTGGCGAAATAGCCATCCTCCAGCCCCCAATCGGCAATGGTGCGGGTGACGCGGTGGATGAGTTGCCTCACCGATTGTTCGCGGCCGTTCTTGCGCGGATCGCTGCCTTGGGTGGCATCGCCATAGAAATATTTGGAAACGGCAATCTTGGTGGCCAATTCGCTCCAGAATTTGGGCACTTCGACGTTTTCCTGACGGAACAGCGCTTTGCCGCTGTCGTCGGTGATTTCCGCCGTGCGTTGGTCCCACTCGATCTCGTCGAAAGGCGAGACGTCGGGAGTGGCGAAGCGGGTTTCAAATTCGAGTCCCTGGGCAGTCGGTGGGGTGGGGGACATGCGGCGGGAGGGTTTATCTAGGGTGGATGCGGAGGTGGTCATGGGTTTTGGCAGTGGATGGAAGACAGGATGGGGCGAGGGCTTGGGGTGATTGGTTTAGAAATGCGAACAGATGCTAGATGTGGTGTGAGGATGTCCCATTTTTCTACCATGGGTTGTGCGAGCCAAGCAAAAAATGCGCAGAGACGCTCAAAGCCTGATGATTCCAAGGAAGATTTTTTTGCAAGCCCGTTAGAGAGAAATGACATCAAGCACTGGGAGAAGCAGACATCATTCGACATCCCACTCACGTGTTACATTTGCCGCGTCAGCTACTTGCTTCCATGGAAATTTTCCAATCCTTCTCCTTGCCAATTTTGGAAGGGGCGGTTAGCCACTTGCTCAGCCGCGCAGTGCGCACGGTCCCGTGGTCCAATGGATAGGACGATGGCCTCCGAAGCCGTAGGTGCGTGTTCGATTCACGCCGGGACCACCAGCCTGAAAATGCAGGGAAAACCTGTGAATCAAGCGATTGAAATAGGCTATTTTACCATTTTTACGGTGAACTAGGAGATTGGCCGTGTTTTCACTCTTCTCTTGCTTCTTGTGTCTTGAAGTCTTGTGTCTTTATCTTTCCGCATGCCGAAAATCCGTGTGCTCCCCGACATCCTAGCCAGCCAGGTGGCTGCGGGGGAAGTGGTCGAGCGCCCGGCTTCGGTAGTCAAGGAGTTGGTCGAAAATAGCATCGATGCCGCAGCTCGCGAAATCCGTGTGGACATGGACCAGGGTGGGGCGGCGTTGATCCGGGTAAGTGACGACGGTTGCGGGATGTCGCGTGAGGATGCGCTGTTGTCGCTGGAGCGTCATGCCACGAGCAAGTTGCGGGTGGCCAGCGATCTGGCAGCTATCCGGACGCTCGGGTTCCGCGGCGAGGCGGTGCCTAGCATTGCCAGCGTCTCGCGTTTTCGGATGATCACCCGCGAAGCGGATGCGGTAGCCGGCACTGAGATTTTGGTGGATGGCGGAAAAATCCGCGATGTGCGGGACGCTGGATGCGCGCCTGGCACGGTGATCGAGGCCAAAGCTTTGTTTTTCAACATGCCGGCCCGTCGGAAATTTCTGCGTGCGGAGACGACCGAAGCCGCGCATGTGGAGCACCAACTCCGGCTTCACGCACTGGCCGCGCCGTGGGTGCGATTCCGGCTCCGGCGCGACGACCGCGAGGTATTCGATCTTCCGCCTGCAGCAAAAGCAGTGGACCGAGTGCGCCAGCTACTCGGACCGGAGATGGCGCGGGAATTGATAGCTCTGCCGCTCACCCATGGAAACGGAGTATCCGTGGAAGGATTCTTGCTACCTGCCAGCCATGCGCGAAAGGGACGCAGACACCAATACGTCTTTCTCAATGACCGCCCTGTCGAGGATGCAGTGATTTCGCGCGCATTGGCCGAAGGTTTTCGCGGAGCCCTCGCCGACGGACTGCATCCGGCAGCCTGGCTGTGGCTCGATCTTGAACCGACACTGGTGGATGTGAACGTGCACCCGGCCAAGCGCGAGGTGCGCTTTCACCGACCGATCGATGTGCGCGATGCGATTCTGGAAGCAGTCGCACAAGGCTTGCGGCCACCCGCGCCGGTCGTCGCCAACAGTCCACCCGCGGCAGTGGTGGAAACGATTTCCCACTCGCCAAGCTTGCCGATTTTCCACACGCCCCAGCCAATGCTGGAAACTTGGGTGAAGCCGGAAATGCAGGCTCCAGGGCAAACGCCGCCGGTGCCGCGGGGTGGGGGGGAGCCGGCTTTCCGGATTCTCGGCATGCTGGGCCAGCGCTTCGTGGTGATGGAAAGCGACGACGGATTGGTGCTCTTTGATCCCAAGGCCGCCAAGGAGCGAATTTTCTACGAGACATTACTGCACCAGCGAGAAGGCTGCCCTGCCGCTCAGGGATTGCTGGTACCCGTGCTGCTGGAGCTCGACCCTCGCGATCTCGATCTGCTCTTGCGAGAGCGCACCGCATTGGCGGAAGCGGGCATCGAAGTGGAATCCTTCGGCGGCAACACCGTGCAAATCCGTAGCCTGCCCGCCTGCCTCGGCATCAAGGATCCGCGGCCGTTCATGGGCGATTTGCTCGATGAAATGCTTCACGATCCGGTGTCCGGCGCGCGTTTCGCCTTCGAGCGACTCGCCCGCATGCTCGCCAAACGTGCGGCGTGGCTCGTCGAGCCCAAGCTTGCGGAGGCGCGCCACCTGCTCACTGAGCTTTTCACTTGTGAACTTCCCTACTGCGCCGCCGATGGCCGCCCGACCCTCACTGAATTCGGTATGCGCGAACTTGAACGCCGGTTTGGCCTCGGGAAATGAAAGCAGAAAACTTTCAAGAAACTTCACGGGTGTCCGGTTGAATTCAATTCAAGTTTCTAGAAAGCATTTCAAATGAGTGGATTAGGCACAGAAAAGCGTGTGACGGATTTGAACTCTGCGGCGGCATTTTCCAGAATTTTCGTCCATGAACTCCGGACGCTTCATTCTCTCC
>CANLKN010000116.1 GCA_947491475.1 Akkermansiaceae bacterium
CTGCCGGGATATTGTTGAGCTGCTTGACTATTATCTGCCCCGGCGAAACCGGGATGAACATGAAGTTCATGAACAGCTTAAAAAGCGGCATGCAGCAAGGCAGCGTGATATTGATAGACGCAAGCGGCACAAACCAGGGCTGAAACAATATCTCAATTTAACTAAGTAGAATTAAACACGGGTATGCAATCTAAAATCCGTCTCTCGGAGCGCGGCGGGAAATATCAAGTCGAGGCATTGCTCAGACATGGCACGGAAGGCCGGAGTCAGAGCGACTTGATAAATTTGACCAAGGCCGCGCGATCCGCGGCGCTCATCGAGAGAAACGTGTTTTTGGCGGACTCGGCTTCGCCGTTATGCCAGAGGATGGCTTCTTCAATGGTTCGTGCGCGGCCGTCATGGAGATAAGCCTCGCCGCCACTTACGCCTGCGGTGAGGCCGATGTTCCAGAGTGGAGACGTCCGCCATTCGGTTCCGGAGGCGGTGCCTTCACTCATGTTGTCTGCAAGGCCGGTGCCCATGTCATGCAAGAGCAGGTCCGTGTAGGGATGGATCGTCTGGTTCCGCAGTTCCGCCATCGGATGATGCGGACTGGTGGTGAGAGTGGGTGTGTGGCAACTGGTGCAGCTCGCGTTTTGGAACAGCTGTTCGCCATGGAGTGCCTGGTTGTCATTGAGGGAACGCCGCGCACCGATGCCGAGCAGGGCGACGTAGCGTGCCATCTCATCGAGCGCGGCATCGCTGATTTCCGGTGTCTGTGGAGTGGATTCACCATCAAGAACGGGGAAGATGGAACTGGGCACGCCCATATCGATGTTGAACGCGCCTGCAATCTGGTGTTTCACCTTTGCCTGGCCGCCTTTGGCGGTAAAGCGACCGAGCCGCTTGATATCGTTTTCAGGATCGGTGAGCGTCCGGATGCGTCCGGAAATTCCATCTTGATTCGCATCATCCGGGTCGGCCATGGCAAGAATGGTTTCCTCCGCCACGGCTTCCAGCAGGCCCATGCCGACCAGCGGTGGTGAGATCCGCACGGAGAAGTGGGATGGCGTCACGCCCTGGAACGCATAGTTTGGCTTGCGAAGCGTATATGGGGTGCCGTCGTTATACTGTCCGTTGATGTAGGTATAACTCGAAATCACCGCGCCTCCTTCGGGGCTGCCGGAGGTGGTCTGCGGCTGAAGCACGGAGCCTAATGAAGGATGCGGCGTCCCGACCGGGTCGGTGCCCACTTTGACAACCGACTGCAACATCGGAGCACCGATGGCGGGTGGCAGCGCGCGGCCGTTATTGACGTGGCACTCGACACAACTGCGCGCGATGAATTTGGGCCCCAGTTTGCCCGCGTGGGCGGTGAATACGGGATTTCCCGGTTCGGAGTGGGAGCCATTGCCGAAGTCCGTGTGGTGGAGGCGGCGGCCCATCATGAAGGGCTGGATGTTGTCCGGCGCGATGTTGCCCGCCGTTTGTTTGAAACGATGGGCTGGCTCGTCCGAATACTGATAAGGAAGGGTGGTTTGGCCGCCGAGCCAGGCAATCTCGGGCAACGGGTGGGAGTCCATCAAGGGACCTTGCGCCTGCCAAGGCACGATGCCGCGGCCAACGACATAGAGGATCGCAGTGCCGTAATAATTGTTGCGGCCGTTCATCGGAGACTGGATGAACTGGCTGACTTCGATCTCCACCCGGTCGCCGATTTGCAGAGGGCGGTTTTGTTGCAGATTGGTGTTGATGGTGGCGGTGTAGAGGTTAGGTCCGGCCAGCGGTGCGAGCAAATTGAAATGATATTCCGCGACCGTCCCGATGCCGCGGAAGAACGCGCGGAATTCCGGCTGCCCGAGCGGGGTGAGTGTCTGGTAGTTGAAGGTGATGCCAGTGCCGCCCTTGGCGACGCGGTCGATGATTTCCAGACGGATCGTCCTCTCCTGCCAATACCATGAAAGGTAGTGGTCGTAGGCGCGGAACATGCCCTCCCGTGCGTGGCGGTCCCGCGCCCGGTCGCCGACGCGGGTGATGAGTGCCTGCGGGGTGTGAACGGTAGTTTCGGCCTCCAGCAAGGTGGTGGAGTCGAACAACGCGGCGATACCGCCTCCGGGACCTGGCGGTGGCGTTCCGGGGCCGGGGATTTCCAAACGGAAAAATGCGGCGGGTTTGTCCATTGGAACCATGATTGATTTGATACCGCCATCCCCGGTGATGGCAGGTGATAGGTCATCCCAAACGAGCATGTCTGCGGAGGCTGTCGGCTGATAGATTTTCCCCGGCTCGGAGAGCCATTTGAGCGAGGCCACCGGGCGGCTTTCGACTGGCAAGGGATGGACCACCTCCGGAGTTCCCGGGCCGGTGGTGCCGGAATCGAACACCACGTCATCGATGAAAACCTCGCCATGGCCTCCCACCACCGTGCCGGTGACAAAGCGGAAAAACACCCGCGCGTCGGCGGTTCCTGAAGGAGCGACCAGGTTGCTGTGCGTGATTTGGGTCCATGCGCCTGAATTGCCGTTGAAATTGACCAGTCCGGTTCCGCCAGGGAGGACATTGCCCGAGCTGTTGAGCCACTGCACTTGGTATTGCTGGATGTAGGATGGCCCGGCGCTCACTTGTTTCGCGCGGAATGAAAAATCATACGACCCACCGGCCACCAGCGTGCCGCCTTCCGGCGCGATTTGCTGGCTGAGTCCGCCCTCGCCGGACGAGGAGCCGACATTGACGATGCGGCCGCGCATGCTGAATGAACCGCTGCTGGCGGCTTGGGTGCTGTGTGTCGGCGGTTGGTTTCCGCTGACGGTCCAATGGGCGGCACCTGCGCCGGCTGGGATTTCGAAGTCGCCGTTCAGCGGCAGTGCGAGTGCGGCCGGGGTAGCGGGGACGGTTTCCAGAACCCGGTGGAGTCCGGTGGAAGCCGGGTCCACCACCGCCAGGACCGAACCGTCGCCTGCAGCGGCTACCCCCAGATTGGTCCATGGAGCGCCCGGTTTGTCCGCCCGCTGCAATTGATAGGTATTGCCCTGCGCGGCGAGCCAGCTCAGCTCCGTCATGGGAACGATCTCCAGGCAGGTGTCGCCGGAAGTTGCCAGCGAGGCGACAGACCATGAGGCGGCCAGGATGATCGGATGTTTGGCGTTCACGGGCCTTGGGGTTTGAACAACTCGGATCCGGGTTCAGTAGCGGGAATTTCCATATCCAATATGGACGGCAAAGATCGCCACGGATTGGCTGCTGTCGAGAAAACTTATGCAACTTTTTTCAGGGTGGTCTGCCCGCAGAAACCTTGGAGAAGCAGTAAATCCTCCTGCAGACGCAAAAAAATGCGGGAGATTGAAGCTTGTTTTCGGATTCAAAATCCGAATCCTGCGGCGCATCGCCACCAAACACACAAAACGCGCACTCAATCAGGAGATCATCGCCCGGAAGCTGAACATCTCCCGGGCGACCGTCTCACGTTGTTTTACGAATCATCCCGGGATCAACCCGGTGACGCGAGCCAAGGTTTTCCAACTGGCCGCCGAAATCGGCTACGTCCACCTGCAGATGCGCAAGCCGCGCGAGAAAGGCAAGGCTTCCCGCAACAGCATCTTCGCGGTGCTGATTTGCACCGCGGAGGAAGAATACTATCGCAAGGACTACCAGAATCCCAGTGAGCAGATTCTAGCCGGAGTGACCGAATGCGCGCTGTTGAACGGCGCGGAAATCGAAGTCCACTTGATTGATCCCAAGGATTGCACGCTCGACAATCCAAGCTTCCAGGAAATAGAGAAGCTCTGCAGTCGTTGGGACGGGCTGCTGCTGGTTTATCCGTTTCCCGATCCAGTGCTCGACCACCTCGCTCCCAGAATCCCCATGGTTTCGCTGGTGGAGCAGTTCGATCACACCGGCTTTGATTGCGTGGATGTCGATCACTACAAGGGCATTTCATCCGTCATCGATCATTTGGTGGAAAACGGGCATCGCAGGATTGGTTTCTACACCCGCCTTTATGAAGTGGAGGCAAGTTGGTCTTATCGCCGCTATGCCGCCTTCATGGAGGCGATGGTGCGTCGCAGGCTGCCCGTCGCCACCGAGGACATCGTGAACATCTTCCCCTCGCACGAAGGCAATGACGCATCGAGCATCGAATACGCGGCCGGTCGGACTCGCGATGGAGTCACCGCATGGGTTTGCGCGGCGGATCACCAGGCCTATGATCTGGTGCGCGGCTTGAATGCGCGCGGTTTGTCAGTTCCCGGGAAAGTCTCTGTCACTGGTTTCGATGGCATCGAAACACCTCCCGGATCACCCGGACTGACCACGGTGGTGATTCCGTTTCGTGAAATCGGAATGACGGGCACCCAGCGGCTTCACGAACGCACCGTGAAGCGTTTTGGTTTGACCCAGCACGTGCTGATCGATTGCCGGCTGAGGCATGGAGAAACCGTCGGCAAGGCCCAGCAGTAAGCGCGCGCTTCGGCCAGAGCCCGGCGGTCGTGCGCTTGGTTCTTTCGACCGATCCATCCTTGCAACGCCGCACACTCGGGCGACTGATGCAAATTAGTGCAATTTTTTGCTTGTTTGAGTGGCGTTCAGCGTTATCAATTCGTTCCAGGCAAACGACGATGCGCTTTCATGCCCGCAAGGGTCTGATTTTCCCGATTATCGAAAATCGGAGAAGGCACCCGCCAATCACCCCATTTCAAAACCCAAGCAAACGTGGACGCAACAACCTTGGATCAACCCCGCAAAGGACCCGCTATAGGCAGCTCCCTGATGGCAGCTCCAGAAGCCCCAGTGCGAGTAAACCAGCCACGGGCTCATGAAAAACAACCCGATTCACCGCCGACCTTCATATCGACAGGTGAAACTGTGATCATGGAGGGAGGAAGATATCTCCAAATCCGCGATGTGGACCGGATGCCGCCATTTTTCATGAGCGTGGTGGCGGATTCCGATTTCTGGTTGTTTGCCGGCAGCAACGGCGGATTCACCGCCGGACGCGTGGATCCCGACCATGCGATCTTCCCTTATCAGACGGTTGACAAGATCCTGCTCCAACCGAAGGCGAGCGGGGTGGTTTCATTGGTTTCCTGCGAAGGCATACTCTGGGAACCTTGGGCGGCCGGTTGCCCCGGGAGCGGCATCCGCCGCAATCTCTACAAACATGTGGCAGGCACCAGCGTCATCTATGAAGAGATCCATCAGGAACTCGGTCTGGCGATGCGCTGGGAGCTCACCGCCAGCGAGCGCTTCGGTCTGGTGCGCCGCTGCCATCTGGAAAACCTGCATGAAAAACAGCGCGACATCCGCATCCTAGATGGATGGACCCACCTGCTGCCTGCGGGAGTGACTCAGGAAATTTACGCCCGTTACAGTTACCTTGCGGCCGCCTACATGCGCCATGAATCGCTGCCGGAACGCGGCCTTGGAATCTACACGCTCAACAGCGGCATCACGGACCGGGCGGAGCCATGCGAGTCGCTCCGCGTTTCCTGCGCATGGTCGATCGGACTCGAAAACCCGGTGCTTTTATTGTGCGACCGGCAGGTGGCGGCCTATCGCAGGGGAGTGGAGCCAGTCGCGGAAACCGAGATCCGCGGCATGTTCGGCGCACACCTTTTGTCGGCGGGCATGGTGCTCGCACCCGGAGGCTCGCATCACTGGCATGTGGTTGCAGACACGGGCCTGGACCACACGGCAGTCGGTCGTTTGCGCGACCAACTCGCCGATCCAGAAGCCCTTTCCGCGGAACTGACCGCCGACCTTGCGCAAGGCGTGGTGGCCCTGGAAAAACGCATCGCCGGAGCCGGAGCGTTCCAGCAGAGCGCTGAGCGCAGGACCAGCGTGCATCACTTCGCCAACGTTCTCTTCAACAGCATGCGTGGCGGCACCCTGCATGACAACTACCGCTTCCCGAGTGCGGATTTCCGCGCTTTTCTGAAAACCCGGAATGTCGATCTGATGGCCCGGCACGAGGCCCGCCTGGCAGAGTTGCCCGACCCCTGCACGCTCGAGGCGCTCAACGATCTGGCTGCCGCCAGTGGCGATCCTCAATTCGTGCGTTTGGCTGGCGAATACATGCCCCTGTGTTTCAGCCGCCGCCATGGCGATCCAAGCCGCCCGTGGAACCGGTTCGAGATCCACACCAAGGACACCGATGGCCTCCCGCTTTTTGCTTATGCCGGAAACTGGCGCGATATCTTCCAAAACTGGGAAAGCCTTGCATACAGCTATCCGCTTGGTTTCGAGGCGATGATCTCGATCTTCCTGAATGCGTCCACGGCAGACGGTTACAACCCCTACCGGATCACCCGCGAGGGCATCGACTGGGAGGTTTACGACGCCGCTGATCCGTGGAGCCACATCGGTTATTGGGGTGATCACCAGATCGTCTATCTGCTGCGATTGCTTGAAGGGCAGGAACATTTCCGGCCCGGCCGGATTCGCGACCGGCTCAACCACCGCTGCCACGCCTACGCCAATGTTCCTTACGAAATCCGCGGATTCGATGAACTGCTCGCCGACCCTAAACACTCGATCCATTTCAATGATGAGCTGCATCGCGAGTTGTTAGAGCGAGCCCGCAGGATCGGTGGCGACGGCAAACTGGTCGTGGATGGCGATGGCGAAGTCCTGCGGGTCACACTCGCCGAAAAACTGCTCGTTCCGCTCTTGGTGAAGCTTAGCAATCTGGTTCCCGGCGGCGGCATCTGGCTCAATACCCAGCGGCCGGAGTGGAATGACGCCAACAACGCCTTGGCCGGCTGGGGCTTGTCCGTGGTGACCGTTTGCCACATGAGCCGCTACATCGTTTTCCTGGAGTCGCTGCTAAGTGCGGAGGTGCCCGATCACCTGGATCTCACTCAGCCCGTTGCGGATTTGTTAGACGAACTCGTAGCGATCCTTCCCGCTGCGGCGGCGAGCACCTATGACGGCAAAACCCGTTTCGAACTGGTACGGTCCCTTGGTCATGCCGGAGAAAGGCACCGCCGCGCCGTCTATCAGAACGCTTTGCGGTCATTCACACCGGTGGCGGCCGGGCAAGTCCGCAAGCTCCTGCGCCATGCGCTTGCGGCCGTGGATGCGACGCTCTCCGCCAACATCCGCGAGGACCATCTTTTCCACAGCTACAATTTGTTAGAGGTTTCCGGCAAGCGGGCGGATGTCCATCATCTCGAACTGATGCTCGAGGGCCAGGTGGCCGCCATGAGCAGCGGCGCGCTAGCTCCAGCGGACGCCTTGCGGCTGATGACTTCGTTGCGCGGCAGCGCTCTCTATCGCGCGGACCAGAACAGTTATCTGCTCTATCCGGACCGCCGGATCACACCTTTCCTCGAGCGCAACACCCTGCCGGACGACTGGCAGACTCGCATGCCCCGTCTTGCCGGCAGTCGCAGTCTGGTCCGCATCGGCGACGACGGCAGTGCCCACTTTAATCCGGACCTCACCAATGTCCGTGACCTCCACGCCAAACTCGACACCCTGGCCGCCGATCCAGAACTGCGTGATGCCGTGGAGTCCGAACGAGTGGTGATAGCTGGACTTTGGGAAGAGGTTTTCAAACATAGATCCTTCACCGGTCGCAGCGGAGCCATGTTCGCATTCGAGGGACTTGGCAGTATTTACTGGCACATGGTGGCCAAGCTTCTGCTAGCGGTGCAGGAAATCCACCAGCGGGCATGCCTTGACAATCTGGACTCGCCGGAGACTGACCAACTGGCCATGATTTACAACCATGTCCGCGCCGGACTCGGGTTCACCAAGAGCGCCGAGACCTATGGCGCGTTTCCATCCGACCCCTACTCGCATTCGCCGCGTCACAGCGGCGCGCAGCAACCGGGGATGACCGGCCAGGTCAAGGAGGAGATCCTCACCCGAATGGGAGAACTCGGCGTTCAGATTCGTAATGGTGAAATCCATTTCGAACCCGCATTGTTGAAAATGACCGAGTTTATCGGCGTGCCACACGTTTTTGATTATTATGATACCGATGGCTCGCCAGTCATTTGGGAACTTGGCCCTGATACCTTGGCTTTCACCCTCTGCCAGGTGCCCGTCTGCTATGAGCTTGCCAACGAGGCATTGATCACGGTGGAGATGCGGGATGGAAGTTGCGAGGAATATCCCCAAAGCTTTCTCCCAGCGGGTCCCAGTTCCAGCCTATTCAGGCGCGAGGGGCGGATCCGCCGCCTGCGAGTGAAGATCCCGCCCGACCGCTTTTCCCCGTGATGAACACCAACAAACTATCCACCAAGGAAAAGATCGGCTACGGTCTTGGTGATACAGCGTCGAACTTCTTCTTCCAGACGTTCAACATCTTCCTGCTCTATTATTACACCGATGTTTTCGGGCTGGCCCCGGCTGCGGTGGGCACGATGTTCCTGTTGGCGCGCTTCTGGGACGCGGTGAACGACCCGATGATGGGCGTGTTGGCCGACCGCACTGTCACCAAACACGGCAAATACCGGCCCTATCTGCTATGGGTCGCCATTCCCTACGGCGTGCTCGGCTACATGATATTCGCCAATCCCGACCTCGGTCCGAACGGCAAATTGATCTATGCCTACGTGACCTATATCTCGATGATGATGGCATATACCGCCATCAACGTGCCGTATTCCGCACTGATGGGCGTGATGACTCCTTCTTCCTTGGAGCGCACAAGCCTGTCGAGCTATCGCTTTGTCTGTGCCTTTGGCGGTGGCTTTCTCGTCTCGCTGGCCGTGCGCCCGCTGGTCCGCGAGCTCGGCGGTGGAGATGAGGTAAAGGGCTTCCAATACACCATGGCGATCTTTGCGGTGGTATCGATCATTCTCTTCTGGTTCACGTTTGCCACGACCCGCGAGCGGGTGAAGCCGGTGGTGCAGAAGCTCAGTTTGCGTGAGGATTTCTCCGCACTGCTGCGCAACACGCCATGGCTCGTGATGGTGGCGGCCGCCGTGCTCACCTTGTCCAACGTCGCCGTGCGCGGCGCGGTCACGGTGCATTATTTCAAATACGTGGTCGGCGATACCGGCGAGAGTTTCCTATTCGGGATCGACCGCACCACGCTAGTGATGTCTTCCGGCATGCTGGCTTTCATCGTCGGCGTATTCTTCACGGGCCATGTCGGAAAGCTTTTCGGCAAGCGCAACGCGCTGATGATATGCACTTTACTCAATGCTGCCACGGTGCTCGGGTTTTATTTCATCCCGCCCGACCATCTCTGGGTGGACAGCCGGGTCGCGCCCGGCCTGCTGGGCGCGCTGCGCAAGGCGATCCGTGATTTCTACGGCGATGATCCACAGCGCAGCCCGGACTACGGACGAATCATCCACCGCAGGCATTTTGATCGGCTCCACGCCATGCTCAACGACTGCCACATCGCCCATGGCGGGGGCACCGATAAGGACGATCTTTATCTTGAACCAACCATTCTAACAGACGTCGCCGAGAATTGCGCCGCGATGGGCGGGGAAATCTTCGGTCCGATCCTGCCGGTGATTGAGTATGATGACATCGATGATGTTCTAACAACCCTGCGCGGCCAGCCGACACCGCTGGCACTCTACCTCTTCACGGCGGACCGCGCGTTGCAGAACCGAGTGCTCGCTGAAACCCGCTCCGGCGGAGTTTGCATCAACGACACCATCAGCCACATCATCGGCCGCGACCTGCCTTTCGGCGGGGTAGGGGAGAGCGGCATGGGAAGTTATCACGGCCGCGCGAGCTTCGAGTGCTTCACCCATCAGCGCGCGGTGCTGCGGCGCTCGCTGCGGATCGATCCGGCTTTCCGCTATCCGCCGCCCCGTGTCTCGCTGGCGACCTTGAAGCGCTTGATGCGGTATTTCGGATAGATTGGGGGGGCAACGGTCGGTAAGACATCCTCCTTCACGCGGATCGCGTATCAATTCTTCAATAAAACCTATACGCCGGATTTGCTGGCATGGGAAATGTGAAGAAATCGCAATTACCAGCGCTTGTCTGAATAAAAGTTCTGTCCGACGGGAATCGCTTCGACATGCCAATCGAAGAAAAGCGCCAAGCGTCGGTCCCCATGGAGTGGCTTGGGCAAAAGATACGGTGCCTGGCCTGCATTGAAGCCATCGATTGTGCGTATTTCGGCATCCATATCGATCAAGGCGAACTGCTGCTCGGGATTGGAAATTCTGGCCATGCTCATGCCCTTGAGCGCCGGGCTTCCACCAACGGCACGGTAGCCGAATGCGAATCGCGTGGCGATGCCATCAGTCAGCTTGGTGTAGGGAGTGGCCATGTAGCAGGCCACGATGAAAGGATCTGCCTTGCGGATGAAGCCAGCGCTTGCGGTGTCTGGAACATAGTCCCTCGCGTCGAGCGTCTCGCCGCCGAGGTATGGAGCGAGATGATACATCAGGTCATCACCAGGCCCACGCTTTTGCTTCACAACAAACTCCGTCCACTGGCCAATCGATGGCAGGCGAGAGCTGTTATCGGCGGTGTAGGTTGCCAGTGCGGTGCCAATGTTTCTCATGGCGGAATGACCACTGGCAAGGTCGGCGGATTTCCGCATCCTTGACACCAAGGGAAAAAACAAAGCGGCGAGAATGACGATGATGCCGGCCACCACCAGCATCTCGACCAGTGTGAAACCCCTCCGCATGTGGGTGGCATGCATGATTGATTTTCCATGAGTGGAGGATGATCTGCTCATGCCAATGGATGTCGTTTCGCCAATCATGCATCTGCGTTGTCCGCACGGCGGCGACGGATCAGCATAGCTGCAAAAGCAGCACCGAGAAATAGCGTGCTCGATGGCTCGGGAATGATCGCGGTGATATTGACATATTTGCTGTCACCAGAATATTCACCGTTGAAGTTCAAACCGCCGGTGGTGGCATTGTAATCCATCTGCCAGGTATTCAGACCGGCTGTGAAGGTGCCGCCATTGACAATGGCATCGCCGTCATAGGTGAAAAGGCCGTTGTTCCACATGCCCGTGTAGTTGATGAGCGTGAACGTCGTGCCATCCGCGAAGGCGGCCGCGGTGAGTGCCAGATCAGTGAGCATGAGGTTCACCGTTCCATTCAGTCCGAGATCGCCTGTCACCTTCTGGAGGTCCGCGCCGATCGAGGTTGAGACGCTGGAGTCAACCTCGTATTCCAAAGTGGAGTTGTGATTGAATGTCAGCGCTCCGGAGCCAAGTGTTTCAATCGAGGAACCGGGCGAGAGAATGCCGCCGGAGTTGATGTTCACTGCGGCGGTGAAGGCGCCTGTGCCGCCAAGCTTGCCGGTGGTGCCGACATCGATATTGCCGGAACCAAGCCCGTTTCCGACGGTGTTGTTGACGAGCAGGGTTCCGTCATTGACCTGAGTGGTGCCGGTGTAGGTGTTGTTGCCGGTGAGAATCCATTTGCCGTCACCGTATTTCGCCAGATTCACGACACCGTTGGTATTGTTGGCGATCACGCCAGCTACCGTGTTGTTTCCGGTGTTTGATCCTTGCAGCCACAAAGCGCGGGTGTTTGAGATGGTGCCCACTGCGGCGTTGAAGGCCGCGTTGTTGAAGGAGAGCGTTCCGTTCCCGGACGAATCAATGATAACGCTTCCGGCTCCGGCATTCACACTGCCAATTTCTATCTGACGTGTGATGGTCGTGTCGGTTTCTCCCGTGTAGAGCAATCTCCCGGTTGTACCTGCCTCGCCGATGCGGATGGCTGCGGTGTTGGTGCCCAAGTTGTTCAGAGTGCTGAACGAGAGCGTGCCGATATCGACAAACAAATTGCCAGAGAAGGTATTGTTGCCGCCGAGCACCCATGTGCCGACACCCTGCTTTTGGACTCTTACCAACTGGGCACCGTTGTTTGCAATGGCCCCGGAAATGGTGTTCTGCGCGGTGTTGGTTCCTGTGAGAATCAACGTGCGGGTATTGGCGGCGGCTCCATCCGCCAGGTTGAAATTGGCAGCACTGAAGGTGAGAGCGCCGGTGGAGGATCCCGATGCGTCAATGATGGAACCGCCCACACCGCCGTTTCCGATCGAAATTTGGCGGGCGATTGTGGTGTTTCCGGATCCGGTGTAGAGCAGTCTTCCGGTCGTGCCAGCTTGGCCGACGCGGATTGCGCCTGTGCTGGTGCCAAGATTGTTCGCGGCACTGAAGGCCAGCGTCCCATTGTCCACAAACAGATCTCCGGAAAAGGTGTTGTTGCCGCCGAGAACCCATGTGCCGGCGTCAAGTTTTTGCAAACGGACCACACCCGAAGTGTTATTGGCGATCGTGCCGGAGATGGTGTTGTTGCCGGTATTGGTCCCTCGCAGAATGAGGGTTCGTTGCGTGCTGGAAGTCTGCGCCACATTGAAAGTAGCATTGCCAAAGGTCAATGTGCCAGCCCCGGAGGCATCAATCGTGGGGTTGAACCCGGCTGCATTCGTGCTGCCGATTGTTACCTGGCGGGTGAGGGTTGTGTTCCCGGCCCCGGTATAGCGCAGGGTGGCGGTGGCATCAAAGCCAAGGCGGATGGGTGTGGCGGTGTTGGTTCCGAGATTGTTGGCCGCGCTGAAGTTGAGGGTTCCGCCGTTGAGATATAGCGGGGTGTCGAAGGTATTGTTGCCGCTCAACGTGACATTTGCCCCGGCAAAGGTGGCCACACTGCCCGAGGT
>CANLKN010000117.1 GCA_947491475.1 Akkermansiaceae bacterium
CGAACATCGAACATCGAACATCGAACATCGAACATCGAACATCGAACATCGAACATCGAACATCGAACATCGAACATCGAACATCGAACATCGAACATCGAACATCCAACATCGAACATCCAACATCGAACATCGAACATCCAACATCGAACATCGAACATCGAACATCGAACATCCAACATCGAACATCCAACATCCAACATCGAAAGTTGAATTCATGCAAAGGCCAATGACCGGCTCGCAGATCCCTCCAATTGACACCCGCCGCGTGTTCCTGTTCAAAAAATCTCAACACAGAAGAATTTTCACAGGAGTAAACAGAGGGAACTGAGGAGCTCCGCGTTTTGCGCATTCTCTTCCCTGCGATGTTCAATGTTGGAAGTTCAAAGTTCACCTCCCATTCTTCTCTTGCGTCTTGCGTCTTGAAGTCTTGCGTCTTTCCACCATGTCTTACCGCTCCCTAGCCCTTATCCTCATTTCCATCCTTGTCCTAGGCGAGACGGGCCTAGCTCTCTGGCGATATCTCCCCATCCCCGTCTCCACCGCTTCCGTCTTCTCGTTCCCGCCTGCCGCAGTAAATTTCGGGAAACCAGGGAAGTTCGCCAAGGCCATTGATATGTATGGTGCCGACCGCGGCGCGGAGTGGAAATCCACCTCACCTGACGGCCCACGCCTCACCGTCTTCTACTTCGAGTGGGACGAGATCAAGATGGGTCCCAAGCTGGAATTGGTCGAGCACTCGCCGGGCCGCTGCAATGTCGCCGCTGGCTTTAAACTTCAGGAGATTTTCACTCCCCGCACTTTCGAGGACCCCGGCCAGCCGCCGCTGGTTTTTGATGCCACTCACTTTACCGATCCCTCCGGTCGCTCGGTTTACATGTTCAAGCTCGCCTGGATTCAAGGCCTCGGCTCGCGGGAATTGCGTGAGGGAGCAAGGCGTCTTGATCGCGCCGGCAATGCCTTCCTCCGCCATCAAGGTGCCGCCCGCGTCCTCCAGGCCGGTGTCTTCGAAGCCCACGACGCCGACCACGCCTGGCAAACCTTCCGCACCCAAGTCCTCGACCATCTCGAATGGTAGGGCGCCCCACCATTTAAAGGTAGGGACCGACTGCTAGGCGGTCACTGATTACCCCCGAGGGCGAGATGCATTTGCTAAGTCACTGACATCACGCCGCGATGCGGACAAGTGGGACTGCCCCGGCGGTCAGTCCCTACCGGCGACAAGTGGGCCGACCCGGCGGTCCCGCCCTACCATTTAAAGGTAGGGACTGACCGCCGGGGCAGTCCCACTTGTCGCCATCGGCGCGAGATGCCAATGACTGAGCCAATGACCATGCCATAGCATCTCGCCCTCAGGGGTAATCAGGGCCGGCCGACCAGACGTCGAAAGCATCGCGGAAGGTTTTCATCTCATCTGCTGGTGCACGGGGTGTGGAGCTTTTGAACGTTGAACGTTACCCGGTTAGTTTTCGGTGAGCGGGTTCCTCCATTTCAGGCCAGGGAAGCGGGAAAAGTCGGCATCCGTGGTTTGCAAAACCAGACCTCGTTCCATGGCGAGGGCGGCGAGATGGCTGTCGGTGGTCAGGTTTCCGGCGCTGCCCAATTGTTTCAGCATGGAGGACCAGGTTTGAAAATGGGTCTGCGCAGGATGAACCAATTGCACCTGCGGCAGAGTGAGCCATTCTTCGACTCTCCCAAGCGCTTGATCGACCGACATGGGGCGCTCAAAAATTTTCGGGTGCGTGGTGATGCGGACGAATCCCAAAATCACCACCCACGCAAGCGCCACGCCGTCATGACCTGCGAGGCATCGATTCCACCAGTCGAGCGCTTTTTGATGCTGTGGAGCGCGTCGATTATGGGCATAGATCAGGAGATTAACGTCCGGAAAAATCATCCCGTGCCTCCTTTATCAAGTAGTCCTCAACCTGCAGTTCATCCACCAGTTGGTTGAGACGATCCCAGTCAAGACCCGTCTGGGTGGCACCAAAATCATGAGGACGGGCCACGACTCTATGGGGTTCATTCGTCATGCTTTCCGACAATCCTTTCCTCAGGGCTGTATTGACGAGTTCTTTGAAGGGTTTTCCCATCTCGCGTGCTTTTCGTTTGAGGATTCCTGCCAAGTCGTCATCGATTGTTAAGGTGGTGCGCATAGGGACATCTTGATGCTCGTTCTTTTGATGTCAAGGCATCGAGCTGCTGAACCCTCAAAAAAAGCCCCCACGGGCTCTCACCGTTACATCCGGTGGCCTCGGTCTTGCACGCCACCTCGGAGCGCGAGGCCACAAACCTGCGAAAGCTCGGCCTAAAGCCGCCGATTGCAATCATCCCTTGGGGAGTTGAGGTGGGAGAAGACAGAGAACAGAGGTCAGGAAGATGACTGTAGCGGCGCGTCTATGACCGTCGCTCTTTACCCGCGAGGGCGAGATGTTCATGCGCGGCAAGAGCTACGCGCCAGTTCATTGGCATCGACGCTCATAGAGCGACGCTACAAGCGCGAGAATGGCTTCCCGTAGGGAACCACTCCTTGCCACAGATCACCTCAAATCGACAAGATCACGCCAATGATGAGCTTGGAAATCCCTCCAATTGACCCACTCTGCGTGCTCCTGTGAAAAAATCTGAAGATCATTGGCTCAACAGGCGCATCCCGTTGGGGAAGTTTTGCTGCTACATTCGTGCATCGAAAGATTTCACATGGTGGTAGCCCAAGATGAGATCGTCGGCAGTGACAAGCGGGCATCCGACTTCACCAACACCTCATCCGTGAAACCGCCCGCCACGGTATCTCGCAAATGGTAGGGACTGACCGCCGGGGCAGTCCCACTTGTCCGCATCGCGGTGAGATGCGAATGACCAAGCCAATGACCAAGCAAATGCATCTCGCCCTCAGGGGTAATCAGGGACCGCCTAGCAGTCGGTCCCTACCTTTAAATGGTAGGGACTGACCGCCGGGGCAGTCCCACTTGTCGCCATCGGCGCGAGATGCCAATGACCAAGCAAATGCATCTCGCCCTCGGGGGTAATCAGGGACCGCCTGGCAGTCGGTCCCTACCTTTGATCCAATAACCAAGGACTGCGTCGCAGGCGGAATTCCTCTTGACGGGACGTATGCAAAATCCAATATTGTAAACATGACGACGCAAACGATTTCCACGCGGATGACACATGAGGAACTGCGGGTCTTGGATGCATTGGCGGAGGATGCCGGGCTGGATCGGTCCGGGATGACCCGGAGTCTGGTGCGACGGGGGTTGAAGGAAATGCGGACGGAGGCAGCGCTGAAAGCGTATGCCGGACAGCATGCGACGCTGAGCCGGGCGGCCGAGATGGCGGAACTTTCCCCGTGGGATTTCCTGGCCAGACTGGCGGCCACGGGTGGGGCGTTCCATTACGATGTGGAGGATTTCGAAGAAGATCTCGATGCCAAGCCCTGAGACAACGCGCCGGGTGGTGATCTGCGATGCCAGCCCGTTGATCTTTCTGGCCAAGCTTGCGGGCTTGGAGCTGATTCAACGGGTGGTGCCCGGACGGCTGGTAGTGCTCGGATGCGTGGTCCGGGAGGTCTTGAGCGAGCGGGCGGGCCCTGACGAGGTCGATCGCCTTCGGACATGGCTACAGAGCGTGGAGGTGATCGAATATGAAGACAGCCTTTTTCCCACCTCAGTCCTGAGCCAGAGCGACCGATCCACCCTCGCGTGGGCGGTGAATCACAGTGCCGCATGGCTCGTCGCCGACGAGCGTCTGCTGCGGCGCGTCGCCCGGCAGCGGGGAATCCATGTGATTGGGTTCTGCGGCATCCTGGTCAAGGCGGTGGAGCGGGGGCATCTTCCAGCGCGCGAGGCGCGTGCGATGCTCGATGCGGCGGTGGACCAGCACGGGCTGAGAATTTCCGTCGCCCTTTACCGCCGGATCGTGGAGGCGCTGGTTTGAACCATCCAGTGTTAAGGCGGGCCCACTTGTCGCCGGTAGGGACTGACCGCCGGGGCAGTCCCACTTGTCCGCATCGCGGCGAGATGCCAATGACAAAGCCAAAGCCAATGACCAAGCAAATGCATCTCACCCTCGGGGGTAATCAGTGACCGCCTAGCAGTCGGTCCCTACCTTTAAATGGTGGGGCTGGACCGCCGGGCCAGCCCACTTGTCGCCGGTGGGGCTGGACTGCTAGGCCGGCCCACTTGTCCGCATCGCGGCGAGATGCCAGTGACCTGCCAATGACAAAGCAAATGCATCCCGCCCTCGGGGGTAATCAGTGACCGCCTAGCAGTCGGTCCCTACCTTTAAATGGTGGGGCTGGACCGCCGGGCCAGCCCACTTGTCGCCATCGGCGCGAGATGCCAATGACCAAGCAAATGCATCTCGCCCCCAAGGGTAATCAGTGACCGCCTGGCAGTCGGTCCCTACCGTTTGATGATCATGAACATCGGCCGCAAACATCTGCCCCATGAGGTGCCTCCGGAAATCTCATCGAGCCCCGAGCTTGAGGTATTCTTCATCACGATTTGCTGTTTGCCGAGAGGTGTGAATCAACTGGCTTGTGAGAATGCATGGCAGGTGATCGATGAAACGTTGAGGCATCGCGAAGCTCTGGGAGAAATCCAGGTCGGGATGGCGCTGGCGATGCCGGATCATCTTCACGGCTTATTTTCGTTTCCGGGAGGAGAAATGGGCAAAAGGATCTCGTCCATGAAGGAATGGGTAGCGAAGAAGGCGGAGGTGCGATGGCAGAGGGATTTTTTTGATCATCGAATTCGTTCCTGGGAAAGCGGCGCGGAGAAAGCGGAATACATCCGGATGAATCCTGTGCGGGCAGGCTTGGTGGCCCAAACGGAAGATTGGCCATTTCAGCGGTAGGGCGTGACCGCCGGGCGCGCCCACTTGTCGCCGGTGGGGCTGGACTGCTAGGCCGGCCCACTTGTCGCCATCGGCGCGAGATGCTAATGACCTGCCAATGACCCAGCCAATGCATCTCACCCTCGGGGGTAATCAGGGACGGCCCAGCGGTCCGTCCCTACCTTAGAACGGCCGGCCCACTTACCCGCAGAGCAGCGAGGTGCCAATGACAAGGCATCTGCATCTCGCCCTCGGGGGGGAATCAGGTGCGGCCGAGGCCGTTTGCCTCAATCAAAAAACCGAGGCTTGATTCTGAGGCCGCGCGGGCTTATCTCAGCTCTGTGAGTATTAATGAACTGGTCATGCATCTACCAAGGCGGGAGAAACTCCAGCTCATGGAGTCGCTGTGGGTTGACCTGAACCAAGCCGAAGTAGAAGTCGAGTCGCCCGCATGGCATGAGGCGGTGCTGCGCGAAACCGAGCGCCGGGTGGCCGTCGGCGAAGAAGAGATGCTCGACTGGGAGGAAGCGAAGCGGCGCTTGCGTGAAAGACGATGAAGATCCGCATCCTGAGTTCAGCTTTTAAAGACTTGGAGCAGGATTGGGTATTTTACGAGCGCCAATCCCCCGGAGTGGGCGACTACTTTCACGACTGCCTTTTTAACGACATCGATGCCCTAGCGCGTTATGGCGGGATCCATCGGATGGTGTATGGTTTTCATCGCCTCCTCTCCAAACGATTTCCCCATGCGATTTACTACCGAATCGATGAACAGGGGCAGGCGGTGGTTTACCGGGTATTGGATTGTCGCCGGGATCCAGCCCGCATCCGGAGGGAGTTGGGCAGGACATCAACCGATGTGACCAAGGAAGAATGACGGTAGTGGGCGTGACCGCCGGGCGCGCCCACTTGTCGCCAACGGGGTGAGACGCCAATGACCTGCCCAATGACCAAGCAAATGCATCCCACCCTCGGGGGTAGTCAGGGACGGCCCAGCGGTCCCACTTGTCCGCATCGCGGCGAGATGCCAGTGACCTGCCAATGACCCAGCCAATGCATCTCACCCTCGAGGGTAATCAGGGACGGCCGTCCCTACCTTCTACGACGCTCATAGAGCGCCGCTACAAGCATTTCATCCGCAATGAACCTGGAATCTAACATGCCAATCCAACCCAAGAAGCATCGCGCGGCGTGCTTTTTTGCATTATGGGCGATGGCATCGCTGTTGATAGTGCTGATTTTCATCGCGTCGTGGGCGCCGGATTCGAGGATGGCGGCGCAGCCATGGGTGCCGGGCTGGTTGGCGAAGTGGGCGGATCGCTCCCCGAACATCCGCACGGCCGTTCCCTTCATTCCGCTGGCTTTTCTGCTGACCTGGGGTTTCAAGTGGCGGGGAATCAAATATCCGGCGTTGGGTTCGCTGCTGATGTGTGGCGCGTGTCTTGGTCTAGCCGAACTCGGGCAGCTCTTCTTGCCGGCCCGGACTGCGGATGTGGCGGATTTGTGGTGGGGAGCCGCAGGGATCGCTGCCGGACTCGGATGCGCGTGGGTGCTGCGGTGGTGGCTACTGCGGAAATCCGAGGCCCTGTAGCGGCGCGTCTATGACCGTCGCACTTATCCGCCGACCTGTCCGCCTTAGCTCAAAGAGCGACGGCGGAATGGCGACCAAGGGCTCCCCATGAAATGAGAAGCCCTTGAAGTGCATGGCGCAGTTTCATCCGCTCGACGCTCATAGAGCGACGCTACAAGCATTTCATCCGCTCATGTAATGGCGCATATACCCTTCTCCTCACCTCATCTTTTTTCTGGTCTCCTGTCTCCTGTCTTCTGCCTCCTGCCATGATCGACCTCTCAAAATTCAACAACGCCAGCTACTCCCGCGGCGTGCCACGGTGGAAAGAAGCTTTCTGGTGGCTATGCCGACCCCTGGTTTTCGCAACCTGGTTCCCCGTGCCGTCGCCCCTGAAGGTGGCGGTTTTGCGTTTTTTCGGGGCAAAGATCGGCACGGGTGTGGTGATCCGCAGCCGGGTGAACATCACCATGCCGTGGCGGGTAGAGATCGGCGACCATGTGTGGCTGGGTGATGAGGTGCTGATCCTGAGTTTGGAGCGGGTGCGGATCGGCAGCCATGTCTGTATTTCCCAGCGGGCCTTCCTGTGCACCGGCAACCATGATTTCAAAAGCGAAGGTTTCGACCTGATCACCAAGCCGATCGAAATCGGCGATTCGTGCTGGGTAGGTGCCTGCGCCTTCATCGGCCCTGGAGCGGTGCTGCCGCCAGGGACGTTGGTGAAAGCATGTCGCGTTGTCTGATGCTGCGCGGCTGCGCGAAATGTAGCGGCGCGTCGATGACCGCTGCACTTTACCCCCGAGTCTGCGCCTGTCACCAAGCACTCTTGCACCCATGCACCTCGTTTTTCTGAACCAATACTATCCGCCGGATGCGGCACCGACGGGGGTGATGCTCGCGGCGGTGGCGGAGGAACTTGCGGCGCAGGGCCATGAGGTGACGGTGATCTGCGCGGAGGGAGGGTATGCGAACATTCAACATCAAACATTGAACATCGAACCTCGAAGGGTGGATGCCGGGAGTGTGTCTGCGGTCTGTGGGGAAGAAGATCCGCCATCCGCCATCCGCGTGCTGCGGATCGGCGCGACGCGCTTCGGGCGGGGGACGTTTTTGGGAAAGGTGGCGGATTATCTTTCCTATTATGTGGGGGTGGCGTGGAAGTTGATGTTTCTGAAGCCGCGGCCGGAACGGATCGTGGCGCTGACGACACCGCCGTATCTGAGCGTGTTGGCGCGGGTTTTCTCGAAACTGCGCGGTGGCGATCATGCCCACTGGGTGATGGACTTGTATCCGGATGTGATGGTGGCGCACGGGATGCTGCGTGAAGAAGCGCTGCCGCACCGCTTGCTGGCGGGGCTGGCGCGCTGGGGATTCGGCGGAAAACGCTGCGCGGCGTTGATGACGTTGGGGCCGGACATGGCGGAGCGTATTGCGGCAATGGTAGGGACCGATTTAAGCATCAGTCCCACTTCATCCCCCAACGCGGGACCTGTGAGCGCCGTATCAATCTTTTCATGGGCGTTTCGTTTCACGGGAGTCCATGGCCGCCATTCGGCGGATCAGGGGGACGGATGCGTAAATTCGTCCCTACCGGGCAAATCCGTGAGTCGGATGTGTAAATCCGGCCCTACCTGGATTCCGTTGTGGAGCGATGCGAAGGAGGAACATCCAACATCGAAGGATGGATGCGCGGAGCATCGGCCATCCATGATCCATGATCCACGATCTCTCCGCATCGCGCGTGGCTGGCGTGACGATGAACTGGTGGTGATGTATTCGGGAAATATGGGGCTGGGCCACCGCTTCGGGGAGATTCTGGAAGTCATTGGTAGGGACGGATTTTCCCTACGGCCATGCGATCTGCCATCCACGATCCACAATCCACGATCCCCTGCCCGCTATGTGTTTTTCGGCGGAGGGAAGCGGCGGGGGGAGATCGAGGCTTTTGTGGCGGAGCATCCGGATGCGCCAGTGGAATTGCATGATTACGCAGCCGCGGATTTGCTGGGGCTGCACTTGCGCAGTGCGGATGTGCACTTGGCCTCGTTGGCGGCGGAGTGGACGGGCACGATGGTGCCGAGCAAGCTGCAGGGGATATTCCAAGCGGCGCGGCCGGTGATTTTCATCGGTGATGCTGCATCGAGCATTGGTATGTGGGTGGCCGAAAGCGGCGGCGGCTGGCTGGTGGCACCGGGCGATGTGGGGGGCCTTGAGCGCGCGATCGATGAGGCGAGAGATCCGCAGGTCCGCGAGTCGCGCGGCCGTGCGGCAAAGGCTTTTGCGGAAGCTAACTTCGACAAAACCACCAACGTCCGGCGGGTGGCGGAGATACTGGTTGATGCTTTGATATAGAAAGCGGGTTTGTTCTTTATATACCTTTGCTACGCGTGCGCTCTCAGCGGTGGCGCGCTACCTTTGCATAGCGCAGTTTCATCCGCTCGACGCTCATAGAGCGACGCTACAACCCTTTCATCCGCACAAGTAGAAGAGGGTTTTGCACTGGGCATTTGGCTTCGACTTCCATGCAGGAACTCAAGGATGGAGATCTTTTACGGCGTCACAAGGGCCGCTTCCGCTAGCCGGCAAGTGTGGGTGAGTCCAAGTTTCGACTGAGTTGGATCAGATGGTGGTCGATCCGCATGGTGCGTGTTGAAATGGAGGATCAAGGCCCCCGCTGAAGGAGGCGTCGGTCCAGGTCATTTTCGCTTGTCGAGTGGAGATGAAATACTCCATTCTATCCCTGTTCACATGATCACACGTCTATTTTCAGCCGCACTCCGCGGCGTCGATGCCCAGGAAGTCGAGGTAGAAGTCAACGCCCGCGGCTCTGACAAACCCATCGTCATTATCGTGGGAAAGACTTTCTCTGGTTCTTAATCCATTGATCTGCATTAGTTTGTGTTAATGGCGGAGATGCCGATTTGAGGTTATTTTGGGACGCGTTTTGATTGGCGTGCCTACTTTTGGCATGTTCCACAGACCCCGGCATGGATGAGGTGAAAACCTCATGGCGTCGGAATCACCTAAAGCGGTAATGCCGCTGTTCGCCGAGGCAGATCGAAACCCACTGGCAGCGCATTTCAGGACCGTTGCTGGACCGTATTGTTCGGGTACTGCTGGCTACTTTTGATATTTGCGGAGGATGCGCGGCGCGGAAACTTGCCGGGCTTGGATCGAGCAATGTCTGATAGGCGATCCGGATCATCAAGGCCGAGGTGGTGCGGGGCGATGATGACGGGGAGGCGTCCGCAGAGGGCTTGGGCTGTGACGGGGAAGCCGCGGTCGCCGAGCTGGATGGGAGCGCCGAGCGGGGCGAGGTCGGTGTAGCCGAGGCACTGGCGGAGGAAATCGACGACGAAGGCGCGGGTGACGGCGGCGGCATCGAGATCGGCGCGGGCGGTCTACCGCGAACGCCTCGCCCGCTCGTTTCGCGAGAACGGCTATGAAACCGCCACTGCGGAAGACGCGGATGGCGGTGTCCGCACCGCCCGGGAGTTCTCGCCGCAAGGCGCCGTGCTAGACCTCCGCATGCCCGGCGACGGCTTGGAGTCCCTGAAACGACTGATCGACGAACATCCCGGCATCCGGGCGGTCATTCTAACGGGCTATGGCGGCATCGCCACCGCCATTGAGGCCGTCAGGGCAGGAGCCATCGACTATCTCACCAAACCTGCGGACGCGGAGCAGATCCTCGCCGTTCTATCAGGACAGCGCCACCCTCAGGCAGACGAGTCCTATCAAGCCCCGTCGCTGGACCGTCTCGAATGGGAGCACATCCAGCGTGTTCTACATGACCACGGCGACAACATCAGCCGCGCTTCGGAAACGCTGGGGCTGCACCGCCGCTCGCTCCAGCGCAAGCTCCAGAAATATCCGCCTAACCAATAGCCACCTCAGTAGTAATAATTCCCCAGCATGTGGTCGATTTGCTTGCTGCCGCCACCCTTGAAGTCGATGTCCGCCGGAGAAAGCCACTGGACCGCGCCATCGGACCAGGCGACGGGGATACCTTCGATCTCCTTAGCATGGAAGCGGAAATCCTTGTAGGCGGTGAGTGTGTTATAATGAAAGCACTCGAAACGCCGTGGATCGGAGGATTTGAACTCGGCGAGGATCCCCGCCCAGATAACTCCGCGCCGCAGGTTGCGAATATCGGCCGCGCGGTCGGGATGTAGCAGCGTGGCCATGCCTGATAGAATCATGGCGGACTGTTCGACTCCTCCCACGTAGATGTAGCCGGTATAGACTCCGCCGCCGAGCGTCATGCCTTCGGCGAATCCGGAGTCCCTGGCCATCGGATCGTTGATCCAGCGTGGCTGCTCCTTGCGTTTCGGCCAGCTCCCGACAGGCCCCGGCGGCAGTGGGAGGTCACAGTATTTGGCGATTATTTCCAAGCGGGCGCGGGTCATGGTGCTTGGAAAAATCGTGTCGATCATCGGGAGCTTGCCGTTTTCGCCATAGTAAAGCGTGTCGGCGGCGGCTAGGGTGCGAATATTCCCGATGCTTTCCACCCGCTTGGCCCGGCGGATCCATTTGCTTGATAACAGAACGACCACCGAAGCGAGCACCGCTATGATCCCAATCGTCACAAGCAGCTCCACGAGTGTGAAACCACGTTGCCTCAAATGTTGCCTCCCTGTTTTCATCTCAAATCAAGGCTTCGCAACCGCTTTGATGGAATTTCCTAGCAGATCGACGAATGGTTTGTGCATTCCATTCATCAGTTTGACGACGTCTGGATCTGCGGTTGCCGGATCGCCCGAACCGGGGAACGGCGGCTGAGGCGCGTATTGGGCGAGGAGCTGCACGCCCTTCGCGTAGAAATCGCCGCGATAGCGCTGCACGATTTCCAGCGCCAGATCCAGCCCGGCAGTGACTCCGGCACCGGTGACTCGGTCGCGGTCGAAAACCACCCGCTTTTTGCTGGGACGGGCACCGCAGAGCGGAAGCAGCTCCAAGGTCTGCCAATGGCTGGTGGCTTCGTAGTCATCGAGCAAACCGGCGGCTCCTAGCAGAAGGGAACCGGTGCACACGCTGCCCACGAGCTTGGATGCGGCACCGGTCTTGCGGATGAAGTCCATGGTTTCCGGATCGGCGAGCGCGGCCATGACTCCGGCGGTGCCGCCTGGAATGAGAAACAGGTCCGGAGCCGCCGGGCAGTTTTCAAACGAGAACTGCGGGGTCACCTCGAATCCGGTCTCACAAGTCACAGGTGCCAGAGTCTTCGCCACGAACTTCACCTTCGCGCCGGACATGGTGGAAAGGATGTATTCGGGACCGATGGCATCCAGCGCGGTGAAACCCGGGTATAACAGAATGACGATGTTCTCGCTGCCGGGTTTCAGCTGGGCCATCGCCTGTTCATGCGCTTGGGCGTCCGGAGTCTCGGCGGCGGTGGCGCGGGGGATGGATGCGATGGCGGCGGTGGCGGCGAGCGCTCGCAGGAACGCCCGGCGGGTGGTTGCGTCGATGGAGGTATCTTGAGTGTTCATATTGGTGTCAGTGATGTTTGATAGATGGTGGGGATCATTCCACGAATATGCGGTAGAAGCGCCGGGACACGGTTGATGGGGCGGCCTCAGTTCCGGGCGGCCCCGAGTCGGTCCAGGTCGCTGGCTCGCCATCGCCGGTCACGCTATCGGTGACGGTCGTCCAGTCATCGGCGAGTTGCGAGGAGTATTGGATTCGATAGACGGTATTGGCCGTGGTCGGGAAAACCAGCTGCACGTCGCCTGATGGAAGCCGGGTAATCTGAGGTTGCGGCGGCACAACGGAAGCCAAGGTGCCGGTGAACGTGAAGTTCCCGAAATCGATTCCGTTGTAATTTGGGTCACCCGTGAGTGCGGAGAACCCATCCGAATAAACCAAGTCACCGGTGATGGTGAATTGATGGTTGGCAACCGGCGAGATCGTGACGTTGGCCAGATCCGCGTAAGCGGCGTTCACGAAGTCGATGTTGCTGGTAAGGACCAGTCCCGAGAGCGTGTTGCCGTGGCGCACGTCTCCGGTGCGGGATGGCGAGTAGCGCAGGGCGAAATCCCCGAATAGCAGCACGCCGGTGTAGGTGCCCGTCCAGCGCGTCATGCCGCTCAGACCTATCTGCTCTCCTCCGACCAC
>CANLKN010000118.1 GCA_947491475.1 Akkermansiaceae bacterium
TTTTGTTAGGAACCAGCGCCTGAATCAGGCCTTTGAGATCGTGGAGATCGGAGTGGCGCTCGGCTTGGTTCCATGCGGCGGGCGCGGTGCCGCCGGAGAGCAGGATGGCGAGGGTTTCGCTTTCCTGGTCCTTGGCCTTGCCGCCGCCGGCATTGCGGAAAACGCGGCCCATTTCGAAGAAACGCAGCGATTTCTGCTGTTGGCGGACATTTCGAGCGGCGGAGGCGACGAGTCCCGGGACGATGCTCGGGCGCATCACGGCGTGGTCCTCGCTCAGCGGGAGTTTCACGCGGATGACATCGCCGTCCTGCAGCGGGCGAAGAGGGAGAGCATCAACTAGCTGATGGTCGGCGATGAGTTTGATCGTTTGGCATTCATAGACGCCTAAAGCGGCGAGGCGGCGGCGCAGGACCATGTCGGCATCATAAGCGGCATCGATGGGGCTGGCGGGAACGAAGGAACCGAGCAGGCGCGAAGGCACATTCGCAAGGCCATGGACGCGGGCGATTTCCTCGACGAGGTCGATGTGGCGCTGGAGGTCGGCGCGGAAACCGGGGATCTTCCATGTGCCATCGGCGAGTTTTTCCAGACCGAGGCGGGTGAGGATTTCCTCGGCTTCTGTGAGGGAAATCGAACCACCCATCAGTTGGTCGAGTTTCTTTACATCAAGCGCGACAGGTTTTGTTAGAGTTGGGGCTTCGCCGGCGACCTGGACCGTGGGTTCGGCGGTGCCGCCGGCGGTTTCGAGGATGAGTTTCACCGCGAAGGCCGAGGCTGTTAGAACGCCCTGTGGATCGCCGCCGCGCTCGAAGCGGTAGGACGAATCCGATGAAAGCGCGGTGCGGCGCGAGGTGCGGCGGATGCCTTGCGGGGTGAAATATGCCGATTCCAACAGGATGTCGGTGGTGGTTTCGGTGACGCCGGAGTGGAGGCCGCCCATCACGCCGGCTAGGGCGAGAGGTGCGCCGGATTCGTCGGAGATGAGGAGGTCGTCGGGGGTGAGGACGTGTTCCGATTCGTCGAGCGCAAGGAAGGTTTCGCCGTCGTTGGCTTGGCGGACGACGATGTTGCCGGTGAGTTTGGCGGCGTCGAATGCATGGAGCGGCTGGCCGAGTTCGTGGAGCACGAAGTTGGTGACATCGACGATGTTGTTGATCGGGCGCAGGCCGATGGATTCGAGGCGTTGCTTGAGCCAGGCGGGGGATTCCTTGATGGTGACGCCGGTGATTTTGATGGCCGTGTAGAGCGGGCAGGCGGTGGGGGATTGGAGTTGGATATTGGCGGCGGGCGAGACGCCCGCGCCACGGATGTCGAGCGGTTTGAGCGGGGTTTTGAGCAGCGTGGCGAGCTCGCGGGCCATGCCGTAGTGGCTGAGGAGGTCCGGGCGGTTGGGGGTGACTTCGAGTTCCAATAGTGTGTCGGAATCGAAGAGTTGTTTGACGGGTTTGCCGATGGGCGAGTCTTCCGGAAGGATGAGCAGCCCGTCTTCACCGGGCGGCAGGCCGATCTCGGAGGCGGAGCAGAGCATGCCTTTGGATTCCACCTTGCGCATGACGGTCTCGCCGATGGTGAAACCGCCGGGAAGTTCGGTGCCGGGGAGCGCACAGGGAACCTTGTCGCCGACCTTGTAGTTTTGAGCGCCGCAGACGATTTGGCGGAGAGTGCCTTCGCCTGCGTCCACTTGCGTGACTTTCAAGCGGTCCGCATTCGGGTGCTGGACGGCTTCCTTGATCTGAGCGACGACGATCTTTTCCGAGGATATGCCTTTGGAAACGATGCCCTCCACCTCGACTCCGGCGAAGGTGAAGAGGTCGTCGATTTCCTTGATCGATTTTCCTGATAGATCGAGATGCGTGGAGAGCCAGTTGAGGGAAACGTTCATTGGTGGAGTGGTTGAATCGAAACGCGGAGGCGCGGAGGACGCGGAGGTTTTCGCAGAGGTGACAGATGGGAAAGTGAATCAGCAAAAGGGCAGTGACGTCTTGTCTTGAGTCTTGCGTCTTGAAGTCTTGGGTCTTCAGGCAAATTGCTTGAGAAAGCGCACATCATTTTCGATGAGCAGGCGGATGTCCTTGATGCCCCAGCGGATCATGGCGAGGCGGTCGAGGCCCATGCCGAAGGCGAAGCCAGTGACGGTTTCGGGATCGAAGGCCTTGTCCTTGCGGGTCTGGTTGATGGATTCGAAGACGGCGGGATCGACCATGCCGCAGCCTGCAACTTCGATCCAGCGCGGGGCCTGGCCCTTGACTGTGAGTTTCACGTCGATCTCGAAACTCGGCTCGGTGAAGGGAAAGAAGTGCGGGCGGAAGCGGACTTCGGTTTCGGGACCGAAAAGTTCGTGGAAGAAGTATTCGAGCGTGCCCTTGAGGTCGGGCAGCGAAACATCTGTGCCGACATAGAGGCCTTCGAGTTGGTTGAAAACCGAGAGGTGGGTGGCGTCGATCTCATCTCGGCGGTAGGCGGAGCCGGGGGCGATGATGCGGACGGGGGGCTTGGCGGATTCCATGGTGCGGATCTGCACGCTGGAGGTGTGGGTGCGAAGGAGTTTTCCGGAGTCGAAATAGAAGGTGTCCTTCTCGTTGCGCGCCGGGTGGTCGGCGGGGGTATTGAGGGCGTCGAAACAATGGAACTCGTCCTCGATTTCCGGACCGTCGGCGAGGGCGAAGCCCATGCGGCGGAGGATGGCGATGGCTTCATCACGGATCTGCGTGAGCGGATGGAGCGCACCGGTCGCCAGCGGGCGGGCCGGCAGGGTGACATCGATGCCCGCGAGCGCGGCTAGGTCGGCGAGTTCCTGGAGGGCGGCCTGTTTTGTCTCCAGCGCCGTGGCTATGGCGCTGCGGGCGGCGTTGAGGAGTTGGCCGACCTCGGCTTTGTCCTCCTTGGGCACGTCCTTCATGCCGGCGGCGGCGAGGGTGAGTGTGCCTTTTTTGCCGAGCACGCCGACGCGGACTTCTTCAAGCGTGCGTTCGTCTGCGGCGGCGGCGATCTGTGCAAGTGCCTCGGATTGAATGGCTGGGATTTGCTCCTTCATGGGAAAGCCGTGGGCCATAGCCCGAAATCCGCCGTCGGTCAAAGCCAAGCTTGCAGGCAGCACCGGCTCACAGACTCCTTGCGATCTCCGCCGCCGCATCGAGAAACGACGGAAACTCCGGCTGCCAACCGCTGGCCCGCAGCTTGGCGTTGGAGACCTGCTTGTGGGTCCAGCCGCGCTTGCGGTTCAGATCGCGCGGACCGCAAGCTGGCAGGGGGCGGTCGAAAATTCCGCTCAATGCCTGATAACATCCGAGCTGCGAGAGCGGCGTGGAATCGCTGACATTGAAAACTCCGGTCGCCCGCGTGGTGGCGAGGTGGAGAACCGCGCGGGCGGCGTCGTCGCGGTGGATCTGGTTGAGGAAACGACGTCCGTCCTCCTCGATCATCGCCTGGCCGGAGAGGAATTTTTTCAGGATCACGCTACGCCCGGGGCCATAGATCCCGGCCAACCGTGCGACGATGCCGCCCGCGGCGGTGGTGATGTTTTCCGCCTCCAACAGCAAACGCCCGGTATCGCGCTCAGGGATGGCCGGGCTTTCCTCGGTGACGACCGAGCCATCGGTCTGCGCATAGACCGACGTGCTGGAGGTGAAGAGCAATGGCACGCCGGGAAATCTTTCGGTTAGATTGCGGCAGCCATTCACATAGACATGTTGATAGGCCTCCGCGCCGCCGCGGCCGGAGGCGGCGCAGTGGACGATGAAATCCGCTTCGGGCAGATTTGAGACGTCAGCCGGATTTCCCACATCGCAGGAGATAGTGTCATTAGCGCCGGAGAGTGAGGTGGCGGCGACATCCCAGCCGTGATCACGGAAGACACGGGCGACCGCCTCGCCGAGATAGCCTTGGCCGATGAGCAGGAGTTTCATGGTTTGGCGGCATTCTGGAAATCCCGGCGAATGTCCGAGGCGTCGGAGTTCCCCATATCTTCGCGCTGGATCATGAGCAGATAGATGCGGTTTTTCACGGGATCGATCCATGCCTGCGTGCCATTCTTCCCACCATGGCCGAAGGATCCGACGGAGAGCGCGGCACTGACGCCCTGAGGTTCGCGGACGACACACCAGCCGAGGCCCCAGGCGTTTCCGGGAGTGAAGCCGGTGACGAGGTCGCCGCTTTGCACGCTGGTCATTTGGCGGACGGATTCCTCTTTGAGATAGCGTTTCCCGCCGGACTCGCCGCCGCGGAGGATCATTTGGGCGAACTTCGCGTAGTCCGGCGCGGTGGAAAACAGGCCGCCGTTCGCCAAAGGATACCGGTCTTTCGAGGAGGGAGGTTTTCCATTGAGGAAAGACAAATCCGCTTCGATCAACCCGCCGTTGGCGCTGCGCTTGTAGGATGGCGCGATGCGGGCAAGCTGCCCCGCTGCCGGATAGAAGGTGGTGTCCTTCATGCCGAGCGGATCAAACAGGCGCTCCTGTAGGAAATCGGGAAACATCTTGCCGGACACGACCTCGACGATGCGCGCCGCTGTGTTGATTCCCGTCTGGCAATACTGCCACTTGCTGCCGGGTGGAAAGAGCAAGGGCTTCGCGATGACCGGCGGCATGAGCTCCGCCAGCGTGGTGATGTTTTTCACTTCCTCCTGCGTGAGATCACTCAGGCCGCTGCTGTGGGTGAGGCACTGCTTGATGGTGATGCCCGCCTTGTCGCCCGTGAACTCCGGCAGGTATTTGGAAACCGGATCGTCCACCGAGAGCTTGCCTTCCTCCTGCATCATCATCACCGCGGTGGCGGTGATGGGCTTGGTCATGGAGGCGATCCAGAAAATGGAATCGGCGGCCATCGGCGTCTTGTTTGCGATGTCAGCAAGCCCGGTGGCGGCGAGATGGAGGATTTGTTCCTCATCAGCCACCAGCGTGACCGCCCCGGAGATTTCCTTCGCTTCGACGAAGTTTTTCATCCGCAGGTCCACCACCTCGATCACAGGCGGCGTGGCGTGGAGCGAGGCGATCATGGCGGAGGTGCACAATGGCAAAAGGAGCGGTTTTTTTGTCATGGAGCGAGGCAAACGGAATTCGCGGACGCCGACAACTTCGAACCGGCTTCAAAATCGATCAAACTTAATCTCGGCTTTCCGGCGACGGCATTTAGGGTTTTATCACGTCATGCTGAATTTCAATCCCTACAACCTGCTGGCCGGTTTCATCTTCGGCACCCTGGGTTGGGGCGCGTTTGCCTATGGCAAGAGACTGGAACTTTGGCAGCCCCGCGCCATCGGCGTGGCGCTGATGGTTTATCCGTATCTCATCACGAATGACTGGCTTTTATGGGGCACCGGAGTGGGACTGCTCGTATTGCTGTGGTTTTATCATCACGAGTGAAACCACGGGTTTTCCCTTGGCACGAAGGGTTTTTTGCACCCAAGGTCGCGCCGCCCATGCCAACCGAAGCGATTCTTTCCACCGCCCGACAGTTCCTCGGAGTGGACCCGACCGTTCCCATCACGCTGGAGCCGATCAAGCGCGGCGCGTCCGGCCGCACCATCGTGCGGGTCAAATCCCCGGTGCGCGAGACCTTCATCGGCATCCACTGGACCGAGGAGCGCGAGGACAACGAGCAGTTCATCCCTGTTGGAAATTTTCTCCGCCAGGCGAAACTCCGCGTGCCGGAAATCATCCACGAGCGGGCGCGCTACCGCGTCGCCCTGGTGGAGGATCTCGGCGATGTGGACCTGCTCTCGCTCAAGGACCAGCCGTTTGCGGAGCGCCTGCCACTATACCGCTCGGCCTTCGAGCAGGTGGACAAGTTGTTCTATGCGAAGCCGCCAAAAGATTTCCATCTGATGCCGCCGTTCGACGCGGAGTTATATCGTTGGGAACAGGGATACTTCTTTGAGTATCTGGTGGAGGATTTCCTGGAGATGGATGCCTCCGCGCTGCGCCGCAATCCGGTGTTCACCGAAATGGCCGGCAAACTCGGCACCGTGGCACGGCACCTCGTCCACCGTGATTTCCAATCGCAGAACCTCATGGTCAAGGACGGCAAGGTCTGGCTGATCGACTTCCAGGGCCTGCGCCGCGGCCGCCAGGAATACGATCTCGCATCGCTGATCTTCGATCCCTACATGGATCACTCGGCCGACGAGCGCGAGGCCTTGTTGGAGCTTTGGGAAGACATCGCCGACGAACGGCCCGAGCCCACTTTGTTCCACCAGTGCGCCGCCCAACGCCTGATGCAGGCGCTTGGAGCCTATGCCAATATCTTGAAAAACCGTGGCGATGAATGGTATCGGCCGCACATCGCCACCGCGGGACTGCTGTTAGGCGAGGTCACGGCCGGCACTCCGCTCGAAACCCCACTCGCGCCGGTGCTCTCGGCGCTGCGCTGATCCCGCCGTGAAGGCATTGCTCCAGCCAGGCTTGCGTGTGCCGCTGATCGCGGCCGCCACCGCCATCGCTTGTTGGCACTTGCTGCCCGGCACGGCGCTCGACCGCGCGGCCTTCACTGCCATCGCCCGCGGATCCGCCAATCCGCCGTTTTTCATTTCCGGAAACGGCAGCCTCGATGACCCATGGAAACTGCGGACTTTCGCCTCAAGACCGCGAGCCAATCCGGAGCGTGTGCCGCTGATCGTCTCGCTGGGCGATGATGCCGATGGCGTTTTCCAAAGCTCGCCGCCCTCCCCCATCGATCTGGCGGTGGTCCTCACCAACTTTCAGCGCCTAGGCGCGCGCAATGCCGCCACCGCCGCAGTGCTTGCCTGGGATTCGCCGGACCCGATCGGCCTGGCCGCGCTGGACAAGGCGCTCGGCCGCTTCGACTCGCTGTTGATGGCCGCGCCGCTCACCCGCGGTGCCGCGGCCGAACCGATGCCGGCACCCTTCCGCAAGGCCTCCGTCCCGCTCAGCCAAGTGCAGGGAGACATCGCCGGACTGCCGCTGGTGAACCGCATCCCATTGCCAGGCGTGATTCTCGGCAAGGAAAACGCACAAGCCGGATTTCAATCGCTCGATTCCGAACCTACCACCGGTTTTCCGCCATTGCTTGCCCGCTGGGACGACCGGGTGGTGCTGGCCTTTCCACTGCTCGCCGCCATGCAGGGCCTCGGACTGCCACCGGATGGCATCGAAATCCGGCTCGGCGAATACCTCAAACTCTCTCCAAAGGGGCCGCATGTGCCAATCGACCGCTTCGGCCGCCTGGCCGCGCCGCTTGGCCATGTTTCACCCTTTGCGGAAATCCCTGCGGCAGAACTGATCGATGGCGGCGATGACTTGTTTCCGAAACAAGCGCCCGAACCGGTCATTTTGCGCGACGACCGCAGCGGCGCGGAAGCCGCCACGCGCGCCTTCTCTGCCGCGCTACCGGCGGTGGTCGCCGCCATCGCATCAGACACAGGCCTGGCACCCGCACGGGAATTTATGAGATTCACCTGCTGCCGCGAGTTGGTCTTGCTCTCGCTGGTGATCACCGCGCTCAAGCTGCTTTCGCTGCTCCCAGCCTTTCCGCGCAACATCGGCATGGTGTCACTCGCGGGTTTCTGCATCGCGGCGCAAATCCTCGCCGCGGCATCCTCGATGTGGCTGCCGGGCGTCGCCGCGCTGGCCGCAATCGCCGCGGCTTTCGTGGTTTGCAAATTCTCACCCGCCATTCGATGATGCCACTCACCCACAGCCATACGCCATGAAACAAAACCGCCGCCATTTCCTTTCCCGCGCCGCCATGCTTGCCGGTGCCACCATGATTTCGCTACCCGGCCGCAGCCGCGCCGCCGAATCCGCAGCCGCAAAATTCAAACTCCGCTTCGCCCCGCATCCCGGCATGTTCAAGGAGCACGCGGGCGATGATGTGATCGACCAAATCAAGTTCGCCGCCGACCAGGGATTCACCGCCTGGGAAGACAACGGCATGGGTGGCCACCCGCCCGAGCTACAGGAAAAAATCGGCCGCACCCTCGCCGATCTCGGCATGAATATGGGCGTCTTCGTCGCATACGGGAACTTCGAGCTGCCGGTTTTCGTGCGCAAGAACGAGGCGGCGCAGACCGAGGTGCTCGAGAAAATGAAAGCCGCCGTGGACATCGCCAAACGTTGCGGCGCGAAGTGGATGACGGTCGTTCCCGGCACCGTGGACCAGCGGGTGAAAGATCGCGAAGGCTTCAATACTTCCGCCTATCTCGCCGAGGGATATCAGAATGCCAACGCCATCGACCTGCTGCGCCGCTGCGCGGAAATCCTTGAACCCCACGATCTGGTCATGGTGCTCGAACCACTCAACTGGCACGCCAATCACGGCGGCGTTTTCCTGCGCCACTCGGATCACGCCTACGCCCTCTGCAAGGCCGTCAAGAGCCCGGCATGCAAAATTCTTTTTGATATCTATCACCAACAGATCAGCGAAGGAAACCTCATCCCCAACATCGATCTCTGCTGGGACGAGATCGGTTATTTCCAAGCCGGTGACAACCCCGGTCGCAAGGAACCGGGAACCGGAGAAATCCATTACGCCAATGTCTTCGCCCACCTCGCACGCAAGTTTTCCGAAACCGGCCGTGACCTGATTATCGGCATGGAACACGGCAATTCTCTTCCCGGCAAGGAAGGCGAGATTGCCTTGATCGATGCCTACCGCAAGGTGGAACCACAGTGATGTGAACCTGTTAGTTCGTCTCTGACAACGCAGACCTAATGGTAGGTATCCGGACGCGCCGAATCCCCTGCCCGCCATCATCGCAAAAAACACACCGGATCAAGATGAGGGCGCTCACGACAGGATCTGGGATTGAACAGCCATGAATCTTTTCGAAAAACTGACAACGAAAGCCGCGAAGGCGGCGATGGACAAGGCCTTCGCCAAGGGCTTACTGCGTTGTCCCAAATGTGCACAGATGCCGTCCAAGCCACCGATGGATGCAGAGACCTTGCTCCGCCGCGAATCGTGCGGCACGGAATCGTTTCCGAGCGAATGGCGGCCGGATTTTCAGGGCGTGCCGTTGGCTCACCCAGATCAAATCCCGGCCGGCACCCGCATCCGGCGCGAGGGAAATGGCACGGGCGAATGCATTTGGCACATTCCCGCCAGCGGGAAATTCGGCTTTTTCCTGCTATTCGGTCTGTTGTGGACGGGGATCACCGCTGCGGGGAGCGGTGCGTTCCTGTTTGGCACGCCTGCCGATGGCCAGGACATCCAGCCCTGGTTTCTCTATCCGTTTTTTGCGTTGTTCTGGGCGATCGGGCTCGGAACCTTGTATGCTGCGGTCCGCAATAAATACGCCCGTCACCAAATCACCGTCACACCCGATCTCGTCACACTGCGCCGCGAGATGTTTGGCAGGGTGAGGGAGAAATCACTGGTCACCTCGAATATCAGCTCCGTGGCGCAGGTCGTATTCTATCAGCAAAACTATCAACCTGTTTACGGCGTGGAAATTCGTGGCCGCGATGGCAAGCTCAGGTTCGGCACCACTCTGGTGGAAGCGGAAAAAGCCTGGTTGGTCGCCGACATCAAGCGCGCGGTGTTCGGCGAAAACCAAGCCAGCGCCGCCGCAGCTTCATCGCCTGAGATGATCGCGGCGCAGAGGCAGTCGTCATTTTCATTCCCTCTGCCGCCGACCTCCAAGGGGCATTGGATTCTCGGGGTCGTTTTCGTATTTCTGGGCGTGGGGGTCATGGTGATGGGTTTTTCGAGCGGACCTGATTTCCCTGAAAATGGCAAAGACGGAGTTGATTGGTTAGCACGTGTGTTTTCCATCGTGTTCAACCTGTTCAGCCTCGTTCCGATTATCGTCGGCCTGGTCTTCGGTGGAGCAGGCGTGAAGATGATATCCAGCACCTGGTCCGGCCGCACCAAGGAGGTCCGGCTGGAAGGCGACGAGACCCAGGTTGCGCTGCGCACCTATCGGCACGGCAGGGTGATCAATGAGCAATCGTTTTCCCGCTCTTCCGTGAGCGGGGCACGCGCAACCCACACGGGACACGTGAACGGCAAGCCGATGAAACGCATCGATCTGATCGTGGACGGCAAGGCACACCGGATTACACGCTGGACCGAGGGTGATGTTGCCGATGTCTGGGTGACAGATGTTTGCCGGGCGCTTGGAAAACGATGAAATACCCGGTTGGAATCCGGATTTCCGTTCCTTTGATCGCCGGAGCAATTCGAACTGCCAAAAGCGGCTTAGCTCAGGATGCATCTTCGAGCGATTCCTGATGGCGCCTGAGCAGGCGGTCCGCGAAGAACGGCCCGGCCGGCAGCAGCGCCGCCACGCCGACGATCACCGCAAGCTTGAAGGGCAGCGCCGCGCGCAGCATCGCGAGCAGCAGCAAGACACCGAGCGCCATGAACAGCAGGCCATGCGCCCAGCCGACCCATTTCACGGCGAGCGGCATCCCCCACACGTATTTAAGCGGCATGGCCACCAACAGCAAAAGCAGATAGGAAACCCCTTCGGTGAGGGAAACGGCACGCAGCGAATGCATCAGGTTCATATTGCGGGGGAACTAACGCCGCTTGCTGGTATTATCAAAAGATTTCCAAAAAATCCGCCTTGAGCCATCGGATTGGTGTGAAATCATCCGACCGCTTCGAAGCGGCCGAGTTCGTGGTTTTTGCGGACCGTTCCCGCCGGGAAAACCGTGCCGTTCATGGCGATATAAACGCCGCCAGGAAGAGCTTGGACTGCGCCGAGCGCGAGCCCAAGGTTGAAGATCGCATCGGTGATGCGGAAACGCGCCGGGGCGAGAGCGCCTGTTAGAACGATGGTCTTACCCGTGAGGCCCGCGAGGGCGGCGGCGGTTTGGCACATCGTGTCGGTGCCGTGTGTAATGAGGATGCGGTTTTCCGGAGCCTCTTCGCAGGCGTGGCGAATTGCAGTGCGGTCGTCATCGGTGAGTTCCAGGCTGTCCTTGCGGAACAACGATTCGATGCGCCAATCCACGGTCACTGCGGCTTCGCGAAATACATGCGGCACGGTGGGCTCGCCCACTTCGTATTCCGATGAGGCGTCGAAATAGACTTTGTCGATGGTTCCGCCAGTGGTGAGAATGAGCATGGACACGGCGGAGCAATCGACCCGGGCGCGGCAGCTTGTCAAGGAAGGCCTGATTTCAAATCCCGCGCCGTCCCTGCATGGCGCGCATCAGGGTGAGGGCGTCGGCATGTTCGAGGCCGCCGCCAGCGGGCAGCCCCTGTGCGATGCGGCTGAGGCGGCAGTTTTTGCCGCGCAACAGGTCGGCCAGGTAGTTGGCGGTGGCCTCGCCTTCGACGTCGGAGCCGAGCGCGAGAATGACTTCAGTTTCCGTGCTGGCATTTTCGATGCGCCGCAGCAACTCGGGAATGCGCAGGTCTTCGGGTGAGATGCGGTCTAGCGGCGAGAGCTTGCCGCCGAGGCAATGATATCTGCCACGGAAGGAGCCGGAGCGCTCCAAGGGCAGCACGTCGGTGGCTTGTTCGATGACGCAAAGCATGTGCTCGTCGCGTTTCGGATCATCGCAGATGCCGCAGCCGGCATCGGTGGCGAAAAAGCCGCAGACTGGGCACGGGCGTATGGTTTCCTTGGCGGATTGCAATACTCCGGCGAGCGCCAGCGGGTCGGCTTTCGGGCTTTGCAGGAGCCAGACGGCGATGCGCTCGGCACTGCGCGGGCCGATGCCGGGCAGGCGCTTGAGTTCGCCGATCAAGTGGCGGACGGTTTCTGGAAAATCAGCCGGAGTCATGGGGAAATTGTGAAATTTTCATTCGCCGGCATGCGTTGGCGTATGGAGTAAACCAAGGCACACACGCCGGACCAAACCGTGGCAATCCACGGCCCGGCGATCTCCGGAGCGTGTGCGGCCAAGCTAAGCACCGGTGCCCATGCGGCCAAGACGATCACGGCGCTGAACCATAGGAACACCCGCCGGAACGCTCCTAGTGTGCCTAGAATGGCCGCCGCCAGCGCGAAGGAGAAAATCCCAGCCGCAAGCCACAGGCACCAAGCCGGCAGATGTTTGGGAAAAGTTTCCGCGCCTCCGCGCGAAACGATGCGGGCGATGCCGACATTCACCTGCGTGAGCACGCCTAACAAATCCAGCCCCGCCGCCAGCACCAGCGACATTCCGCCGATCGCCGCAGTGGGCAGCAGGAGATGGCCGACCGGGTGCGGACGTGTGGGATGGTGGCGGTTCACGGCGGCAATCTGGCGGTGATCGGCGGCCGAATCAAGCCACCGGACGCGGTGTTTCTTTCGCGTGATAAAAAAGGACTGTCCTTTTAACAGATTCTGCTTGCGGTATGGCGGGAGATGGGTAAGTCAGGCGGCATGAGACGCGCACGTTGGGTTTTGACTCCTTCCGCTGAATCGACGCGACCTGTGATTTATCACTGCATTTCGCGGGTGGTGGATC
>CANLKN010000119.1 GCA_947491475.1 Akkermansiaceae bacterium
CTCGCCCGCCGCCTTTGTGTCAATTTTTTCATTTGCAAGAAGAGGCGGGCGAGACGCCCGCGCCACGGTTCGCTTCCTTTTGCATGGTTACGGCTCAGGCTTCATCGCGCTGGAGGCCGCTGCGGCGCAATTTCTGCCGCAGTGTGGCGCGGTGGATGCCCAGTGCGGCGGCAAGGCGTGTGGGCCGGTTGTCGTGACACTCCAACAAATGCCTTAGCATCACTCCTTCGATTTGTTCAAGCAGCGAGTCGTAGCTCGGGTGGTTGTCGCCGGATTGTGCCAAATGGGCATCCAACCAGCGGCCAATCACGATATCCAGCTCGCCTGGAGCGGGCGGCGCACCGCCATGAGTGGCACACGAAGCGACGTGCGCCGGAAGATGGCTTAAGAATACCGGACCGCCGCCACTGAGCGTGACGGCGTAGTCGAGGACATGGCGCAGTTCGCGGACATTGCCCGGCCATGAGTAGGCTTGTAAGGCGGCGAGAGCGGGGGACGTGAGCGGCGGCGCGGAATCGCCGCACGGCAAGCCGGTGAAATAGGCGCTGAGTGCCGGAATGTCGCCGCTTCGCTCACACAATGGAGGCAAGGGAATCGTCAGCGTGGCCAATGCATAATACAAATCCTCCCGCATGCTGCCGCCCTGCACCGCCTCGCGGGGATTGTGAATGGTGGTCGCGAGAATCCGCAATTGATTCGTGGTCCCGGTGCCGAGCCATGCCGCCAGTCGCATCTGGAAGTCCGAGCTCAATTCGGTCACCTCATCCAGCACCAGCGTCCCTCCGCCGCGGTGTTCAAACTCGCGGGGATCCACGATCTGCGAGCAAGCTAGGACTTCCATGGCATGTCCGGAGCGGTGGCTGTGAGCGTGAATCACTGAAGCAGCCAGGCTTTTTCCCGAGCCGCTTGGTCCTGTGATGAGCGCGGGAATATCTCCAGTGCAGGCGCGGGCGATGCCGATGAAGGTTTCCCGCAAACAAGGAGCGGCTCCGATGAGGGTGGCGGCATGGGTTTCGGAAACGTCCGACCGTGGTTCGGCAGCGGGCATGCGAGGGGCCAGCATGGCGCTCAGGGTTTGCTCGAAGTGTTGCAGATCCAGTGGTTTGGTGAGGTAGCCTGTGGCTCCGGATTTCTGGGCATGGATGGCGTGATCCAAAGTGGCATGTGCGGTGATGACTAGCACCGGCAAATCGTGGTTGGTTCGGCGAATGTGCTCCAGAACCTTCAGTCCGCTCATATCAGGCAGTCCTATGTCCAGTATGACTGCCGCGAACTGTGTCTTCTCAAGCGCCGCGAGGCCTGCCGCACCGGAAGCCTCAAGCGTGGGCAAATGGCCGATGCGCCGCACCAGAAACGACAGCGCGGTGCCGAGGGCGTATTCGTCTTCAATCAGGAGGATCGGCAGGGATGTCATCTGGTGTGGGCGGTGGCCGGGGTGACGGTGGAAGATTGGCGCGGATTTTTGGAGAATTCCAGCCGGACCATGGCCCCTCCGGAGGGAAGGTTTTCAACGCCAAGGACGCCGCCATGGGCCAGGCAAATCTCCTTTGCCACCGCAAGGCCGAGGCCCATGCCGCCTTCCTTTTCAGAGTAGAAGGGCTCGCCGAGCCGTGCCAGTGCGGATGGGCTGAAGCCTTGCCCCTCGTCCTCCACGATCACCGCCACCCGCGAGTCAGCGTCGAGCACTCGGACCGTCACCAATCCGCCTGAGGGCATCGCCTGCACCGCGTTGCGCAGCACGTTTCCAAAAACCTGCTGCAGCCGGTGCTGGTCCGCCGGGATGATCAACGGGGATGTGATCATGCCTGCAATCTCGATGCGGACCCTGGAGTGGCGCGCTTGCGGATCGATCAATTGTCGCGCCTTGTCCAGCGAATCATAAACATCCGTATCCGCGAGCACCGGAGGCACCGGCCGGGTGTGATTGAACCATTGGTTGACCAATTCCTCGATTCTCGCGGCCTCGCTTTCGATCAACTGGCGCGAGACCATGGCCTCGACCGGATTCGCTCCTTCCAGCAATTGCGCGTGCAGGCGGATTGCGGCCACGGGATTCCGGACCTCATGAGCGAGACAGGCGGCCATCCGGCCGAGCAGTGCGTGGCGCTCCGCGGAGCGGCGGAGTTCCCGTTCCTCGCGCAGGGTCTCGTGCGTGAGGGTCAGGGTGCGGGCGAGTTGTCCGATTTCGTCGCCGCGTGAGACTGGCAGCTGCGGGAAATCATTTTCCGTTCCGACGAGGGTTAATGATTCAACGATGCCTCGCAACGGTTTGGTGACCATGTGTGCCAGTCCCCACCCGAGCGCGAGGGACAGCAACCAGAATATGCCCAGTGCCAGCCATGTGTCCGGGCGGTCCATCGCGCTCATGCGGGTAGAAACGGGTTTCAGGAAAACCACCATCATGCCATCCCGTCCGGGAAGCCCCACCATCCACTGGTTGTCACCCGCGGGCTTGACCCGCCCATCGAAGCTCATTCCGTGGAGCGCGGTTGGCGGGCGGACGCCGCGCCTACCAATCACGCCGGCGGTGGATGGCTCCCAGAAAAATACCTCCGCGCCGATGATCTCACCGAGCTGAGCGGCCATTTGCGCGCTTTGCGGAAGTCGGGTGCGCTCCAGGAAACTTGCGTTCACCCGCGCCAGTTCCTCGAAAGCGTGGCGTTCCTCACGTTTGATGCGGAGCTCGAAAGCCCAGACCAGGGCCAGCGATCCCAGCAATACGAACACCGTCACACTGGATGCCATCCGAAGCGCGAGACTGGCAGGACCCTTGCCTGAGACGGGTTCTTGCAAGAAGCGCATCATTGAGGATGGGTAAGGTATCGTGGGAGTGTCGCGAATCCATTTTCAACATTAGCAAAGCGGCAAGGCGATAATCTTCCTGACGCGCTCGTCGAAACGTCATCACTCATCAGGCAAACCACGGCTGAGGCTGCGGGGAGTTTCCTTTTTGCGCAGATCCTCGAGAATCCGCTTTTCCTTCTCGGTGACCGGATAGGGGCCGGCGAACTCAAGACGGTTGCGTTGAGGAGGGCGCGTCCTTGCTGCGTATGCCTGGCGGGTCTTGAGGTAATAGAGGATGTAATATTGCTGCTGGCGGTTGCTGGTCTCCGCGAGGAAGTCTGGAATGCCACGCTTGGCCGTGAACACGCCCAAGTCCGGATAGATCCGCATCAGCGAAACCAGCCGATAGTGCCCGAAGGTTTCCTCAGGCTGGGCGCTTACCAACATGATCTGGTTGTGCGCCATGGAGGCGGCGCTGCCGGGCAGCCCGGATTCCTCGAAAGTCATGCAGGATGCCTGCAAAAGCCCTGCAATGGCAGCCGACGTGATGGCCAGGCGGTTCGTTGCGCTGTGGGTTCCTTCCATTGGCTCACTCTACGGGTCCCTCAGGGCGCCTCTTGCAACGCGGTCCGCTGCGATGAGCGACTCGATCATCCGGGGGCTCGGACGGCTGGCCTCGGAGTCCACAAAAAACGCGGTTTCCATCGGCACGAGGAACTCGACCGCCGAGTTGATCCCGATCAAGCCGCCGTAGGCATCGACCACCGGGCCGCCGCTATCGCCCGGCTGGAGCGGGATATCGATCTTGAACTTGCGGGTGCCGGTGAAGGCGCGCTCAGGTGGCAGCGAGGTGCCGAGTTTTCCGGGATCCGACTTGAATCCGGTGGCGATGCCGCCGTGAATCACCGGAGTGCCGATGGGAAGCCAGCGCGCGGGATCGGTAAAGCGATAGTGCTGCGGTGTGCTTGCCGGGATGTGCAGCAGTGCCAGATCCGCGCTCTCGGAGCGCCAAACGACCCGCGCCTGATAGGGGGTGAGTCGGCCGCCCACGCCGTGGATCACAAACACATTGCGGCCATCCATCCGCGCGAGAACGTGATCGGCGGTGAGGAAATAGCCGTCCGGGGCAATCGGCGTGGCCGAACCGCCGTCCGCATCGCCGGGTGCCTGGGACATCGGGAACCCCCGTTTCACCCAGTTGCGGAGGTTTGATCGGTCGGTGACGATCACCGCGCTGACGCGCTGCAGGACGAGCTTGCGTGCCGCCGGTCCCGGGATGGTGGAATCCGGTGGCGGAGCGACCGAACATGCCTGCACGGCAAGCGCCGCCAGCAAAAGTCCGAGATAACGCATGAGCCGTTGCATCCGCGCGGAGGAAAGCACAGCCATCCGGATTCGTCACATCCGATTTCAAAAATCCTCCAACAATCGCTCGACCACCCGCCGGAAGGGTGCGGCCATCGCCAGCGCGGGCACATCGGACGGCTCCACCCACGAGTCGCCGGGTCCGGCATGAAATTTCGCGCCGCGCACGTTGCCATCATGAACCCTGAGATTCACCCGGTAGCGCGTGATGGCATAACGGTGTTCGGCGACCAAGGGCAGATGTCCGATTTCCGAGGCCTCGCGCAGCGGCAATTTCCACAAGCCGGTGCGGCGCTTGCCTGCCTCATGATGCAGCAGCAGACGGCCATCGGAATCCCGCAGCAAGAGTGCGTGCTCGTCCACAGTGGTGATGGCGGTCTTGCGGGCTTTCACAGGCAGGCTCGCGGGCTCCTTCGTCAGGCAATGCCGCGCCACGGGACATGCCATGCAGTCGGGCGAGCTTGGTTTGCAAATCGTTTGCCCGAGTTCCATCAAGGCCGCGTGATGAATCCGCGGGCGCTCGGCATCCGCGAGTTCCTCCGCCCAAGACCAGATTTGTTTTAGCCCGGCGCTTTCATCCACCGCTTGGGAAAAATCCATCAGCCGTGCGAGCACCCGGCTCACATTGCCATCCACCAGCACCGATGGCAGCCCGAAGGCAAAAGCACGCAACGCCCCGGCGGTGTAGCGGCCGATTCCCGGCAGCGCCATCAAGTCTGCGGATTCATGGGGGAACCTGCCGTCATGCTGCGCGATCACCGCCCGCGCCGTTTCGCGCAGCATCCTTGCCCGCCGATAATAGCCCAGCCCTTCCCAAGCTTTCAACAAGGCCGCGTCCTCCGCTGCGGCGAGTGTTTCCACATCCGGAAACGTATCGAGGAATCGAGTGTAATAACCTTTGCCCAGCACCGTCGAGATCTGCGTTTGCTGGAGCATCACTTCCGAAACGAGCACCTCATAAGCATCGTGCGTCCGCCGCCACGGGTAGTCTTTTCCATGCTTCGCAAACCATGTTGCCAAGGCATTCTGAAACGCCTTGCGGCTTTCCAAAGGACTGGTCATGAATTGCGGTTTCAACACGCCGCGGACGCTCCGTCATTTGCCGTCCCGCGCCAAGCGAATCCCACTGGAAAGCGACGACACGTGAACGCGTGGTGGCGATCAATGCGGCACTGAAGGGCATTTCTCCGGGAATTCCGTTCATGGAGCGGGTTTATGCCCATCCTGACAACAAGCAACGTCGCTCGCGGCTACTGGTTCACCGGGCTTTTCCAATCGGGGAAGCCGGACTTGAGCTGCTGGCGGTATTTCTCCGCTTCTGTTTTGTCGCCCTGGGTTTCGAGGGCGGTGACAAGTTTCGAGAGGGCTATCGGCTTGAGGTCCTTGTCCTCGTGGAAATTGACGACGATGAGATATTCGGCGGAGGCTTTTTTGGCATCGCCCGCCTTCATTTCGAGATCACCTAACAGAATGCGCAGTCCGGCGCTGGTGCGGCCTTGGGGCCGCAGGGCAAGTGCTTCATCGGCGGCGGTGCGGGCCTCGGTGGCGCGGTCGAGCGCGAGCAGGGCGCGGCCGCGGTCGAGCAAACCATCGGCCTTCCATGCGGGGTTGTCCTCGACTTCGAGCACGTGGTCGGCAGCTTCGAGCGAGCCTTTGGCTTCGCCGGTTTCGAGGCGTGATTTGGCAAGGTATCGCCAGACTTCCTTGGGCGTGGCACGAGGTTCTTCCGGGTTGGCGATAAGGCCGAGGCACTTGGCGGTCATGGCGAAATCACCGGCGTTGAAGGCCTGCATGCCGGTCCACTGGAGTATTTGCTCGGGGAGGTCCGAATCGTATTTGCCCTCGATGGCGAGGTTGATTTCCGTGGTGAGTTTGGCCACGTCCTGCGAGGCGAAATAACCGAGAGCCAGCAGGATGCCGGCGTGCTTGCTGTAGGCGTCCGGGCGCAGCGTGCGCGCTTTTTCCAGATAAGTGATGGCGTCCTTGGTAGCATTGGTCTTCACCATGCCCCAACCGATCCAGTAGTTGGCTTCCGCTTGCAGATTTTCGCTGAGGTTGCCGACATTCTGCAGCAATCCCTGATAGCGCGTGATCATGTCCGGGATGTTGTTTTCCGCACGGCGCAGGCGTGCGGATTCGAGCCATGCGTAGGAAACAAGGTCTTCTGGCGTGCCGGGGGCGGTGAGACGGTCGAAATCAGCGATCGCCTTTTGCGGTTCGGCACTTTCGACGTAGGCCTTGGAGCGTTTGGCCAGCGCGGATGGCACGCGGGGATCATCCGGATAGCGCTTGATGAACTCGCTCAGCGAGCGAATCGCTCCGGGGTGGTCGCCCGCCTCGGAAAGGCACCAACCGCGTTGATAGAGCAGGCCCGGGCGGTTCTTCGCGCTGACCACGTCGGCGTTGATTTCGTTGTAAACGTTGGCGGCCTCGGCGGTCAGCTTGCTGGCAAACAAGGACTCGGCCTTCATCATAAGGGCGGTGTGGATGCGTGGATCCTCGGGGCGGAATTTTCGATAGAGCTGGAGGAACGCGTCCACCTGGTCCGGCACGTGGCGGCCCTCGATCTGGAAAAAGCACAGCAAGCGGTAGTAGGATGCCTGGAAGGCGAGGTCGGACTGTGGATTGACGAGTTTCTCGACCTCGCGGAATAGAGCGAGTGCCTCGTTCGGCTGCTTGAGCCGCATGTGGGCGCGGGCGGCGATCATCAGGCGCGCGGCTTCCTTTTCACCGGCCGCTTTCGCCGAACTGCTGCGGAAGACGTTGATGACTTCCTTGTATTCCTTTTTGGCGAAATGATTGCTCATCTGAGCGGTCTGCGCGTCGGTGCGAAAATCCTCCATGCCTTCGGTGCGCATGATCATGGTGAGGTAGAGGTCGGCGAGATCGGTCTTGCCGAGCTTGGTGGCAGTTAGCGCGGCCTGCAGGGCGGCCTCGCCGCGGACCTTGGCTGTGTAGGGGGCGGCGACCACTGCCTCGAAAATGGCAAGCGCCTCCTCGGGCTTGCCGGCCTTGAAGGTGAGGTGGCCGAGCGCAACCTTGGCCTGCGCTGCGAACAAGCCGCCAGCGGGGTCCTCAACGACCAGGTTGAATCTGGCGGCGGCTTCGCGGTCGCGGCCCATCATGCGGTAGCAGTTTCCGGCGAAGTAGTTTCCGCGCGGGCGTTCCTCCGGTTTTGCGGCGTTGGCGGCGTAGCGTTCGAACATCGGCGCGGCAAAGGCATACTCTCCCTTATTGTAATGATCGGCGGCGAGGGTGTAGGCGGCGGCAGCGGCCCACTTGCCCTTGGCGTAGCGGTTGATGAGCGTGCTGAAGCAGCGTTTGCCATCCTCGATCTGGCCGGATTGGTAAAAACTGTTTCCCAGATACCACCATGCCATTTCGGCGTTTGGGTGGTTTGGGAAGGCGCTCAGATACTCGGAAAAGATTTGCGCGGCGCGTTGGTAGTATTCGACGCGGTTATTCAGGTCTGTGGCGCGCTGGGCGGAATCGTAGAGGTTTTTCCCGCGCAGGAAGAAATCATTGGCAGCATCCGGGGTAAGCGCGGGATCCACCGGGGCGGCAAGCGGCACTTGGGCGGCCACGGGGCAGGCGAGAAGCAGGGCGATGGCGAGCGTGCGTTTCAATGTTTGAAGCGTGTAGGTTTTTCCAGGCGGTCATTCGGCGGGTGTCGGCCGCTGGGTGGCGAAGGAGATGTTCCAAATACCGGCTTTCTGACAGGTGTCGATCACCTCGACGATCCGCTGATAAGCCACGCCGCCATCGCCGCGGATGCGCACCGGCTGGTTCTCGAACTGGCGGGCGATGGCCGCGAGTTTTTCGTGGAGTTGGAGCAGATCCACCGTGCCCCCTTCGACGCGAATGACTCCGTCGGACAGCACGTTGATGATGATTTCGCCGCGCTGGCGCTCGGGTTCGGCCCCTTCCTCGGCGGTGGGGACCGAGACGCTGAGCTCGGTTTCCGAACGGCTGAATTGCCAGGTGACGATGAAGAAAATGAGCAGCAGGAACACGATGTCGATCATCGGTGCCAATTGCATGCCCGCAGGCTCCGGCTGACGGCTGGAGAATTTCATGAGTGGGAAAATGGGTCAGATGCCGTGGATATCCGGGCGATCCCCACCGAGAGGCGAGGGAATCGGCATGGCGTAATCCTCTCGCGTGCGCTGGGCGGATGAGTGAGGTGGCTGCGGTTGCTGGCGCTCGACCTGTGAGTGCAGCAGCGCCATCAAGTGGGTGGCGGCGGCTTCAAGCTCGGCGATGTATTTCTGCACCCGGCCGCGGAAGAGTGAGTAGAAAACCAGCGCTGGAATGCCGATCATCAGCCCGGCTGCGGTGGTGATGAGTGCCTCGGAAACCCCCTCCGCGAGCTCCATTTGGCGAACGCCTGAGACATCGCCGCCGGAGATCTGGAGGAAGGATTTGATCATGCCGAGCACCGTGCCGAGCAGGCCCACCATCGGGGCGATCGCGCCGATATCCGCCAGATAGGTGATGCGCGAGTTGAGCAATCCGGCTTGGCGAGAGCCCTCGGCCTCGGCCACTTCGCGAACGCCGCCGAACGAGGCCATCGGGTATTTGGTCATGAAATCCAGGGTTTTCTGGGTCAAGCGCGCCATGCATTCATTCTGGCGGTGGCAGTAGGCGATGAGGCCGAGGTAGTCGCGCTTGCGGATCATCGCCTCGGCGGCGTCCATGAAGCGGTCGCTGACCACCGCATTGCGGCGGATGGTGAGCAGGTAAATGAGCACCAGCACCACGCCGACTACCGAGAGCAAGGCCAGTGGATACATCATGATGCCGCCGGCGGCGACAATTTCCAGAAAGTCCATCTGCGTCGATGCAGGCTCGGCTTCCGCGGCGGTGGCTGCGGAGGCGGCGGAAGCGGAGAGGAGTATCCCAGCTGCGTAAATAAGGCGGCGCTTCATGAATTTCGAGGGACTTTAGCCATGCTCGGGACCAAGGCAAGCCCCGGCAATGGCAGGATTTCCTACGTCCGGCGGCGCCGGATTCTTTCATCGCGCATTTTAGGTTGGTGCCCCGGGTGGCTTGAACTATGGTGACGCCCCCCGAGCGGGGAAACTTATGGAGATCCAAGGAAAAGAACTGGCAGTGGCTTGCGCGAAGGCGGCCGATGAAACGAAAGCGGAGGAAATCCGCATCTGGGACATGCGCGGACTCTCAAATCTCACCGACTTCATGGTGGTGTGCTCCGGCACCTCCATGCCGCAGCTCCGTGCCATCTTGCGCGATGTGGCCGGCAAGGTGGAGGAAGAGCACGGCGTGAAGCCCGTGCATGCCGAAGGCAAGGCCGATAGCCGCTGGGTCGTGCTCGATTTCATCGACGTAATGGTCCATGTGATGCATCAGGAACTGCGCGATTACTACGGACTCGAAGAACTCTGGAAAGACGCCAAGGAAGTCGAGTGGCAGGCGGTCGCCTAGCCCGCCGCAATCAAGGCGAATCAAAGTGGGAGGCAATTTCAACTCATGGCAAAAATTGGTGAAACCGCGTCCCTGAAAATCCTGCGCGAAAAATCGTTCGGGCTCTATCTCGATGGCGGAGAACTGGGCGAGGTCTTGCTGCCGCACCGCGAGGTGCCCAAAGACAACGTGATCGGCGCTACGCTGGAAGTGTTTCTCTACACGGATTCCGAAGATCGGCCGGTGGCCACACTGAAGAGGCCGTTGGCCGCGCCCGGTGAGTTTGCCAAGCTGAAATGCGTGGCCGTCACCGGTGTGGGCGCGTTTCTCGACTGGGGCCTGCCGAAGGATTTGCTGGTTCCATTCGGCGAGCAGAAATCGCGCATGGAGCTAGGGAAAAGTTATCTGGTGCATGTCCATGTGGATGAGGTTTCCGGGCGCATCATCGCCAGCCCGCGCCTGGCGCGCCACCTCGACAAGACCCCGCATTCGCATCAGCCGGGCGATGAGGTGGAGTTGATGATCTATGGCAAAACGGATCTCGGCTACAAGGCGATCATCAACGGCAGCCACAGCGGGCTGTTGTTTGGCGAACACGTTTTCCAACCACTGCATCCCGGTGAGAAAGCCAAAGGATACATCTCGGCGGTTCGTCCGGATGGGAAAATCGATCTCACACTGCACGCGCCGGGCCGGGCACGCGTGGATAGCCTTGAGGAGCGCATCCTGGCCGAACTGCGGGCGCGCGGCGGATTCTGGGGCATCGGCGATCACAGCAGCGCGGCGGAAATCCACGACGAACTCGGCGTCAGCAAACGCAGCTTCAAACAAGCGGTCGGGGCCTTGTTCAGAAAACGGTTGATCTCCATCGAAGAGCGCGGAATCCGCCTGGCGCCGTGAGCATTCCGGATCTCAAGGCCAAACTCCGCGAGGTGCCGCACCAGCCGGGCGTGTATCTGATGAAGGACCGTCTCGGGTCGATCATCTACGTGGGCAAGGCGCGCGACCTGAAACGCCGGGTCTCGTCCTATTTCATGGCCTCGCAGAAAATGCGCGCGAGCCACAAGACCCGCGCGCTGATCGACTCGATCCACGATTTTGAAATCCACACGGTGCGCAATGAGGAGGAGTCGTTTTTGTTAGAGGGCAAGCTGATCAAGGATTACCGCCCGCGCTACAATGTGGCGTTCCGTGATGACAAGCGCTTCCTGCTGGCGCGCATCCGTTTGGAGGACCCGTGGCCGCGTTTCATTACCACCCGCACGAAGAAGGAGGATGGAGGGCAGTATTTCGGGCCGTTTCCGCATTCCTCTGCCTTGCAGCACACGCTCGACTGGCTGAACCGCAGCTTCGGCCTGCGCGTCTGCCCACCGTTGCTGCCCGGGCTCAATGATTACCAACATTGCAACGCGGACATCATCCGCAACTGCTCGGCACCCTGCACCGGCCGGATTTCACGCGAGCAATACATGGTGTGCGTGGAAGAAGCCTGCCGCATCCTCGAAGGCAAGGGCCGGCGTGAGTTGTTAGATCAACTGAAGGCGGAAATGGAACAAGCGGCCGCAAACCTGGAATTCGAGAAAGCCGCCAACCTGCGCGACGTCTGGCAGAACCTCGGCAAAACACTCACCCCGATGCGCCAGTTCAGCCGCGGCCGTGGCTTGCCCAGCGCCGTGAAACCACTCGTGGATCTGGCGGAGCTCGGCGAGGAACTCGGCCTGGCAGGCCCCCCGCATGTGATGGAATGTTTTGATATCTCCAATGTTTCCTCCAACCACATCGTCGCCTCGATGGTGCGCTTCACCGATGGCCGGCCGGACAATCAAAACTACCGCCGCTACCGCATCAAGACCGTGGCGGGACAGGACGATTTCGCTTCGATGGCCGAAGTCGTCCGACGGCGATATTCACGAATTTTGTTAGAAAACCGTGTGGTCGATCCTGACGCGGAGTTTTCCCAGGAAACCCCGCTGGAGGCGCTGCGCCGGCTTGCCCGCGATGGCCGCGCGAAAATCGTGCTGCCGGATCTGGTCATCGTCGATGGCGGCAAGGGCCAGCTCGGCATGGCTGTGAAAGAGCTGCGTGCGCTCGGCCTGCACGAGCTTCCGGTGATCGGACTGGCCAAGCAGCGCGAGGAAATCTTCATCCCCGGCAAGAGCGAACCGCTGCTCATTTCCCACGACCGCGGTGCGCTGAAGCTACTCCAGCGCATCCGCGACGAAGCACACCGTTTTGCCAACGATTACAACGCCCTGCTCTACCGCCGCCGGATGCGTGAAAGTTTGTTAGATGAATGCCCGGGAATGTCTCCTGCAAAGAAACAACGTCTTTTGAAGAAATTCGGCAGCGTGGCGCGCATCAAGGCAAGCAGCGTGGAAGAGATCGCAAAGCTTCCCGGCATCTCGAAATCCTCAGCCGAAACACTTTTGCGCTTTCTTGGCTCGCGGAGTTGATTTCCTCCTTTGCCGAGGCAAACAGGTGAGCCAATTCCTGCTAACTTTTTCTCATCCGGCTCCACAAGTGTCCGGTTGTAACTAAAACACAGCCGTCCCACAGGACGGCTTAGCTAGGGAAAAAAGCGGGCTGGTGTTGAGTTGAAATCCCTGCCACTCGGTAGGGTGTTATGAACAAAACTACACCAACCCGGGCCAATGTGGTCGTCCTCAAGCAGATTCTCAACCTCATTCC
>CANLKN010000120.1 GCA_947491475.1 Akkermansiaceae bacterium
AAACCAGCAAGAATTAAATAAATTCGTTAGGCACTACAAAACGACTTTTCGAGTCAATTATCAACGACTTATGGCTTTTTTCGCCTAAAAACGACGCGATTTGCGTCTAAAATAACTAATTCTGTTAGAGTTTAAGAAACTTGGGTTAATTTCAATGGCGGCACCCTGCAGGCCACGGCCGGCGGCGCGAACTGGTTTGGCGATGGAGGAATCACGGTGTTTGTAAATTCCGGCGGCGCGACCATCGATACCCAGGGCTTTGATGCGGGCTTCACGAACAATTTGTTTGATGGCGGCGGCGGGCTCACCAAGAATGGCACAGGCACACTCACTCTCAACAATGTGGCCAATTCCTACGCCGGAGCCACGGTCGTGAATGCCGGCACACTGGTCTTCAAATCCGACACCATCACCAGCTCGATCTCGGTCTCCAGCAATGCTACGGTGGTTTACGACTCACTTGTCGTTCGAAATGTGGTCGGCATCTCGGGAGCTGGAAACGCGGAGTTCAAGGGGGTTCAGGACGGTTTCTACTCGCTGGCCACATCCCTGACTCATTCGGGAACCACCACGATCAACATGACGCCCGGCAGTGAGGCTTTTTACGGAACGCTTTTTGTGCAGTCGGCCAACAAGCTGTCCGCGAACTCGGTGCTGAATGTCCTTTCTGGCAAGGTGAATCTCCGCGCGGATCAAACCATAGCCGGACTGAGCGGATCGGGCGGTTATGTCACGACTGATGACGACTCCGCTGCCGCTTCCGTGCTGACGATCAACACGGCGACGGGGCAGACCCACAGCTACTCCGGTGTGGTGGGCACCACACCGGATGCATACAACAATTCGACCATTTCGATCACCAAGACCGGAGAAGGAACGCAGGTTCTCTCCGGCAACAACACCTACACCGGCTATACCACGGTTAGCGATGGCACGCTTGCTCTCTCTGGCGGCAGCGCCATTCTGAACAGCGGCATTCTGGTCATCAACAGCCCGGGCGTCGTCAACCTCACCGGCAATGAAACGGTCGGTCAATTGTTCTTTGGTGACCTTCAGCTGGCGGCTGGCAACTACACCAACAGCAGCCACCCGTCCTACTTCACTGGCAGCGGCATGCTCATCGTGGAGAATGGTCCGGTCGGCGACTACGCCACTTGGGCGAATGACAACGTTGAAGGCCAGGCCGCCAACCTGGATTTCGATGGCGACGGCCTTGGCAATGGAGTGGAATTTTTCATGGGCACCGATGGAGCTGCCTTCACGGCCAACCCGCAGCTGGTGGCCGGTGTCATCACTTGGGCACGTGCCTCGGGAACCATCATCGGCTCGTTCATGGTCGAGGTTTCCTCCAATCTCGTGGACTGGACAGATGCCTCGGCGACTTATCCCGGCAGCGTGGATACAACCAGCGACCTAAACGAGGTTGTCTTCACCACGCCGACAGGCGAGGACAAGCTCTTCGTGCGCCTCTCGGTCACTCCGTGAGTGATGGATTTCGTCCACGATCATTCAGCATCGGAGTGGATTTGGATGTTCTTTGATACGCATGCCCGTCGCCAGGCCCGTGGGCGTTTTGCAAAACCACTTGCGCCTCTCCTCCACGGTTCAGCTTCGGAAACCGGACTCAAACGCCGCGCCGGTCGCCCCACAGGCGGATGTGGAGGCGGTCGCAGAAACGGTAGCCTTGGTCGCGGCATATCTCCGCCAGCCAAGGAGCGGTTTGATCGAGTTGCGCCGTGCTGCGACCCTCCGGCATCAGCAGGATGCGCCGACGATCAATGGCATGGTTGAGTTCCAAAATTTTGATTTCGAGCAGATCTGATTCGTTAGCAACTACGAACTTGAACGATGCTTTGGGCGATGCCGCGAGAAAACGCAGTGCAGGCGGGTTCAGGCGTAGTGATTCAGGCATGCCGGCGTTCGAGAGTTTCGGCGAGACGTTGAATTGATCCACGGCTTGCACAAAAGCAGGGCAGGGGATACGCGTGGCGTTTGTCTCCACTTCGAACACACAGTGCGGCATCTCCATGCGGATCAATGCGATCATTTCCAGCAAGTCCTCCTCCTGCAGCAATGGTTCGCCGCCGGTGATGACCACCCGCTTGCATTGGTAGGCGAGGATGAGTTCTGCCGCTCCGGCGGGCGTGATTTCATAAGTGACGTCGGCTTTGCGGTGCTTTGCGTAGCCCGGCACGGCGTCCTTTTCGTGTGGCCATGGAGTGCCTTCGAAGTTCCAAGTGTGATCCGTGTCGCACCAGACGCAGTGGAGGTTGCAGCGCGAGGTGCGGATGAAGACCGCAGGCAATCCGGCACTGACGCCTTCTCCTTGGATGGTGTGGAAAATTTCCGGCCCATCGCCTAGTTTCGCGAGTTTCATCGATCAGAAGTTGAAATCCCGAAAGTTAGGAAAAACGCGGGCCACGGACTTGGCAGTGACAAGCGGCGGGCAGAATGCCCGCGCCACGTGGTCCGGGAATTCTGTCCGGAGCCTCCAAACCAGAGTGATTGTGTTTCCAAGATTCCATTGCGTGGAGCCTAGCCGGATGCACGGTGTGTTGCAAGCCAGAGCTTCAGGCCAGAGCTTCGGCGCTACGCCGGGCATCATGGGTCATGAAATGATAGCCGGGCGGAGGGCGAGGTTCCCGCTTGATTCGTTAAGATTTCCAAAATATCCTCCGATTCAGATCCGAGATATGGCGAAACGACGCAGCAAGACCCCGGCGAGGCGGCCGATGAGCAATCAACGGCGGGAGAGGATTTCCTTCGCGGAGGTGTTGAGCCTTGCGAACCGGCGGGCGCATGAGCAGGCAAACCGGCGCAGCGGCAAGAGGGAGATGAGATCGGTGCAGGCGGCGATCGCGGCGACGGTCGAGCATGAGGATGCCGATTCGGTGGAGTGGACGCGGCGCATGATGCGCTGGCTGGTGGGTCTGGTGTTGCTGCCATTGTGCTGGGTCACATCCTGGACATTCCTCTCGCGGTTTTCGCACGCGGCGGTGGAGCAGGGGTTTTGGCAGACGGCGGAGTTCTGGTATTTCGCGCTGGGCGCGCTTTCGATGATCGGCTGGTTCTGGTCCGGACTGCTGCAATCGTTTTTCCTCTATCTCTATGTGTTTGGACACGAACTGACCCATGCCGCCTTCGTGGTGCTCTTCCGCGGCAAGGTGTCCAACATCCATGTGAGCTCCGAGGGAGGCTACATCACGACCAACAAGACCAATCTCCTCATCGCCCTATCGCCGTATTTTGTGCCGTTCTGGTCGGTGGTGGGTGCGGTGATTTATGCGGTGCTGCGGCTCACAGTGGATTTGAAACCGGGATGGGACCTGGCATTTTATGCCATGATGGGCATGACATGGACTTTTCACATGGTGTGGACCTTGTGGATGATTCCGCGTGATCAACCGGATTTGAGGGAAAACGGAACCTTCCTCTCGCTGGTGGTGATCTATCTGGGAAACCTGCTGGTGCTGGTGGGCTTGTTCTGCGTGGCGGCGGAGTCGCCCTTGCAGGATACGCGGGCCTTCGCGCTGGAATGGCTGCGGCACGCCGCTACCTGGGGTGATGCGTTATGGCGCTGGGTGTATGGTATGATCACGGAAATGCTGGTAGCCGGAAAGTGGTGAGTGGGGGTTGGTTTTCCAGGTGACGGGGTTTCCAGGTTGCCAAAGGGTAGTGTGAAGATGGATGCTGCGTCATGATTTACGCTGATGCGAATGCGACGACGCCGATTCTGCCGGAGGTGCTCGATGAGATGATGCCATGGCTGCGGGATGAGTATGCCAATCCCTCGGGCTCACACTCGGCGGCGAAGCGCGCGCGTGCGGCGATTGACAGGGCGCGCGAACAAGTGGCCGCGCTGATGGGTGCGGAGCCTGAGGAAATCGTCTTCACCGGTTGCGGCACGGAGAGCGTGAACATGGCGCTGCATTCATTCGATGCGCTGTGCGGGCATGGTGCTGCGGTGATTTCCGCCATCGAGCACAGTGCGGTTCTGCGCTGTGCGGAAAATTTTTCACGCGAGGTGAGGCGGGTGCCGGTGGGTGCCGGCGGCCGGCTGGAATTGCAGGCGTTTGCCACGGCGCTGGAGGGAGCGGCGTTTGTTTCCATCATGGCGGCGAACAACGAGACCGGAGTGATCCAGCCGCTGCGCGAGGTGGCGGAACTCGCACGCGCGAGCGGCTTGCCGGTGCATTCGGATGCGGTGCAGGCGGTGGGGAAAATCCCGCTTGATGTCAGGGAGATCGGTGTCGATCTGCTCTCGCTTTCCGCTCACAAGTTTCATGGGCCCAAGGGCGTGGGGGCGTTATATATCAGGAGTGGACTGAAATTCGAACCCTTGCTGCGTGGCGGCGGTCAGGAGGCGGGGCGGCGCAGCGGCACAGAGAACACTGCGGGAATTGTAGGCATGGGAGCCGCTGCGGCTTGCGCGGCGCGTTGCCTAACAGAATCCGGGATTTCGCAAGCAACCTCCATCCGGGATGTGTTCGAGAAGCGTGTTCTAACAGAAATTTCCGGGATTGTGCCAAATGGCGATCCCGCCAACCGCTTGCCGAACACGAGTCATCTTTCCTTCGAGCAATGCGATTCGGCGGGCTTGCTCATCCTGCTGGATGAGGCGGGAGTGGCCTGCTCGGCGGGGTCCGCCTGCATGACGGGCAAACAAAAGCCCTCGCATGTACAGCTAGCGATGGGCATTCCGGAAATACGTGCGAAAAGCAGCCTGCGTTTCGGGTTTTCCAGGCTCAACACACTGGAGGAGGCGCATGCCGTGGCAGATGCCTTGAAGAAGGCGGTGGAGAAACTGCGGCACGTGCAAGGTCCGGGCGTCGGCCCGGTGGTGGTTTATTCTGCCTGAGGAGCTTCCGGCTCGCTCTCGCTAGCTCCCTTCAGGCGGCGAATTTCACGAATGCGCTCGAGCGCTTTTTCCGCGAGGTCGGCGGTGCGGTCGTCATCGGAGTCCTTGTAGCCTTCGATGAGTTTCACCGCCCAGTCGGCGTCGATGTTGGCCAGTCCGCGCACGATTTTCATTTGTTCGTTGCCGGTTTTGGCTTGGGCTGAGAGCAGCGTCCAATGATCGCTGGCCGCTTCCGGCTTGATGGTGGTATCTGGGGACGAAAGGAAGCGCAGCCCGGAATCGAATGCGCGGCTGCGGAGATCCTCGTTTTGCGAGCTTGCAATGAAATCGGTAAGCAACTGGAAAGCGGAGTCGTCGCCCCATGTGCCGAGTGAAATGATGGCTGCCACTTGGGCCTTCTCTACATCAAGGGCAGCTTTGACCAAGGCGGTCGCCTGAGCACCTCCGCAGCGGCCTAACAGCCGGAGCAGTGAGTGGCGGACGTTGTCATCGGTGCTGGCGGCATAACTTTTAGCGAGGCGGCTTGCGAGTTTGGCACGGTTGGAGGTTTTCTTGATGATTTGCGCCAGTGTTTCCTCTACGGCCTTGCGCACATCGTCGTTGTCGGTTGCTTCCAATACCTCGAGAAACTTTTCGGCCTGGTCATCGTCCACCATGAAACGGACTGCCTGCAAGGCAGCCACCGCCGAGCGTGGATCCTGGGTGGGGCGGCTGGCGTAGGCGAGCAGGGTGGGTACTACAGATGGGTTCTTGCGTTTGCGCAGCACGTCGCGGATCAAGACTTCGCGGACGTCCGGCAGCATTTCCTGGGTGGTGGCAAACTCGGTGATGCGGCCATCGACGTCGGTGCCGTCGATGGCTTTGGCGAGGAACAATGCCTGATAGACCGTCTGGCGGGCTTCGACCACGCCGGTGTTGGTGGCGGCCTTGAGCAGGAGCTCGAGTTTCAACGAGTTGACGGGCACCTCGGTGGTATCGCCCTTGGCAGCCTCATTGATCATTTCATTGTAAAGCTTGGTCTGGCGGTTCTTGCCGCTGAGATCGAGCAGATACCATCCGAGCAGGACGACCAACAGGCCCATGATGGCGGCGATGGCGGTCTTCGAAGAATTCGTGAGTTTGCGTTTCGCCACCGGTTGCGGCGGCAGGCTGGGTGCTGACACCCGCGGGGTGGTGGTAACTGCGACGGCAACAGCCACGGGCGCGGGCGCGGGCTCAGGTTCGGCGGGAGGGAGTTCCTGCGATGAAGTGTGCACGCTCGGCTTGGATCCCTCCGGTGGCATCAACGGTTGCGGAGCCGTGATGTGCAATGCAGGGGCATCTTGCGGTGCCGAAGCTTCATTTTCCACCACGACAACAACGGGCACCGCGGCAATGGCTTGACCCGCCGTGGCGCGGGTGGCCGGAATGGTGACGGGCTGGGAGGTTTTGGCTTGTGTGACTTTGACGGCTGCAGCTGCCACCGGGGTGGCGGTCAATGCCACCGGTTCAGCTCCGGGGATGATCAGGCGTGGGCGTTTTTGGGCGGCTGTGTTGGGTGCCGTGCCTAGGCTCATCGTCGGGTTGGGATTTTTGTCGTTTTGAAGGAAAATCGAGAGCGAGTCGCGGGCGGTCTCCGGCCGGTCCTGAGGCAGGCGGTTGATTTGCCACATCACCCAGTCGCACACCCACATTGGGATATCGGCTCGCAGTTCCTGCAGTGGCCTGACGTTGTGGTTGAGGTGGGACTGCATCACCTCCTGGCCGGATGTTCCATCGAAGGGATAAACTCCGGACAGCGCCTGGTAATAGACACAGCCCATGGAATAGAGGTCCGAACGGGCATCCAGCGGAACCCGCTCGAATTGTTCGGGAGCCATGAAAAAGATCGAGCCGAAGACCGCTTCCATCTCCTCGAGTTCCTCCCGGGATTGGGATTGGGTGAGCGTGGCGAGTCCGAAGTCCACGATCTTGATCTGGAATTTTCCGGAGGGCAGCCAAGTGAGCATCAGGTTGGATGGCTTGATGTCACTGTGGATGAGATTGAGTTCGTGGGCGGCGATGAGTGCTTCCTGTGACTGCAATGCCAGTTCACGGAAATCCGGCCATGTCAGCGGTGCATTTTCGATCAATTCATCGAGCGACTTGCCGCTGATCAATTCCATCACCACGTATGGTCCGTCATCGTCCCTGCCCACGTCATAGATGGTGACAATATGCGGGTGTTGGAGCGAGGCTAGGGCACCGGCTTCCTTGATGAGTTGGCGCGTGGATTCCTCTTGCAGATAGGCGTCTGTTGAGTTTTTGGCAATTCGCTTGATCGCCACTTCGCGACTCATGCGCGTGTCATATCCGCGGTAAACTGCGCCTAGCCCGCCCTGACCGATTTTTCCGCGGATTTCGTATCGTTCTTCCATAAGATCTTGTGAGCGGTTGCTGGAGGGTGAGTGCGCGGAAATTCCGGCGTCGGCGCGGTCACGAAGCGACACGCTCGAGCCTGTCCCTGCGATAGAGTGTGGGCGACTGACCGACGATGCGGGCAAAGCTGCGGTTGAACTGCGAGAGCGATTGGTAGCCGATGAGGAATGCAATCTCGGAAATCCGAGCCTCGGGTTTCAGCAGCTCGCGCTTCGCCCAGTCGATCCGGCAGCGATTGACATAATCGGTGAGGGTGAGGCCAGCGGAGTCTTTGAAGAGGCGGCAGAAGTGGGACTCGCTGAGGCCGGCCTGGCGTGCCACGAGGCCAAGCGGAAGCGGTTGGTCCAGGTTGGCATGGATGTATTTGCGGGCCTTGGCAATGGCTGCCGGCTCGCTGCCTTCCTCGATGATGGCGAGCGACTCGGCATGCTCGCTGAGTTGTTCTGCAAAACTTTGCAACAAGGTGACCATGCTCTGATAGCGAAGCGGCTCCACGAAGCGTGTTTGGAAATAGGTGCTTCTGAGGGTATCTCGCGACGCCTTGTCCAAGGTCTTGCGGCCGATGGCACCGAGAAGTTTCTCAAACTGGTCTTCCGTGGGGATTTTGCTGAAAACCTGTCCGGTCTTCAGATAGCCGATCACCGAGGCTCCCATCTTGACGGGCACTGCTGTCGCGCAAAGTCCGGCGAAACAATGGCAGGTGGTGGGGCCGTTGACCTCTGCCTCCTTCATCAGGCGGCGGTTGGTTTCGACGCAGGCACCGCACGCACTCTCGCAGAGATTGAGCGTTTGGCAAAACGGGCTGCGGTTGACCTTTTGATCATCGAGGCACCAGCCGTCCGGATCCGAGGAAACCAGGCGCAGCGGCAGCCCCGTAGCGGTTCGGAAAGCCTCCTGATACATCTTGTAGCGATCCGAATTCGCAATTCGTTGCAGCAGCGAGATTTCGAATTCCTGGTGAGGTTGCAGTGCGGTTGGCATCATTGCGGTTTCGGGAGACACGGAGACGCTAGCGGGCTCTTTTTCGGATTTCAATCATTGTTCGGGAATTTCCTACGGGAAATTGTCGCCACGATGGCAATGGAAACAATCGAGCTCAGCGGCATCAGGATCGCCGCCAGCAAAGGGCTCATTTTTCCGGCTATCGAAAAGGCCACCGTGGTCAGGTTATAGAGCAGCGCGAAACCGAATGCGCAGCGCACCGCATCTGCCCGCGCCGCCGCCGCGCCTAACAAGCCGGACAGGAATCCAAGCCCGGATCCCAGCGTGTAAAAATCCGCCTTGGACTCCAGCAAGCTCCGGTCCACCACCGGGGTGCCCGTCACCAACGCCGCGTCGAAGGCCAGCGAATCGTTCGCTCCGTCTCCCAGATAGAGCGTGTCCTGGTGGTCGAGCGCCTTGACCCGCGCGGCCTTTTCCTCCGGCGAAAGCCCGCCGTGCGCTTGCTCGGCAGGAAGTTGCAGCGCCTCGGCCATTTTGCGGACTTTATCCGGATGATCGCCGGAGAGGATGTGCAGAGAGAGACCGCCGCGCTCAAGTCGCCGCAGCATCGCTGCCGCGCCCGGCCGCAATGACTCGCTAAAACGGAATGCCGCCCGCAGATCACCATTTTTCCGCAACTCGCTGCCGGCCGCATCCGCCGCCTGCGCCGCCGCATCCGCTCCCGACCAGCCCGCTTTTCCAAGCGACCACCTCCCGTCGTTGCTTTCCAGTGCCACTCCGATCCCCGGAAACTCGCGCGGCGCTCCATCGCCGTGCTCCGCCAGCAGTTTCTGGCCGCGCAGCCCGAGCGCTTCCAGGAGCGATCTCGCCACCGGGTGAAGCGAGCCGCGCGTCATGCGGGCCAGTGCCAGCGCCGCCTCATCGCTGAGTTCGGTGACATCCTCCGGGTTTTCCAAAACCGGCCGCTCCAGCGTCAATGTCCCTGTTTTGTCGAAAATCACCTTCCTCACCCGCCGCAGCCGCGACCACAGCGTGGCCGTTCTCACAAACACCCCCAGCCGCTCCATCGCCGAGGCCGCCATGTCGTCCGCCAGCGGAATCGCCACCCCCAGCGCGCACGGGCACGACACCACAAACACCGAAATCATCGCCTGCATCCCGGTCAGCCAATCGCCATTCACGCCCCACCACAGCAACGCCACCACTCCCAGCACCAAAACCACGCTCAGATAAACCCGTAGCAGCCTGTCGAGCCCCGGCGAACCGCGCTCGCCACCCGCCGGCGCGATCAGCTTGGCCAGCAACGATTCCTCCCATGTCTCCACCGCCGTCAGCGCCACCGGTGTCCGACTCAGCAGGATCGCACCCGCCGGCAGCCTCGAACCTGCGGTAAAACGCACCGGGTCGGCCTCGCCGTGAATCCACTCCAGCGAAAAATCCGCCTCGCCCGCCGCCAGAATCCCGCACACCGGCAGCGCCTGACCCGGCCCAAGCTGGAATTTCACGCCCGGCATGATTTCCTCACGCTCCACCGTTTTTCCCGGTTCATCCGCCAGCGGCACCGCTTCCGGCACCGGCTGCTGCCGCACCAAGCGCCGCCGGTTGCGATCCACCGCCTCGGTCTGCAGATACCGCCCGCCCAGCATCAGAAACACGAAGATCGAGACAAAATCAAAATACATCAACCGCTCGCTGCCCAGCGCCCAGCCGGTGATCGAGCCGATGTAAGCCACGATCAATCCCAGCGCGATCGGCAGATCGATGTGCAGCGATCCCGCCTGCACCGCCCGCCAGGCACGCTCGATGAAATAGCCACTGCCCACCAACATCGATAGCGTCGCGGACAAAAACGCGATCAGCTTGAACAATCCCGCGAACTCGAAATCCGCAGGCATTCCCAGGTAAACCGGCAGCGAGAAAGCCATCGTGTTGAGCGCGAACGCCGCGCAAAGGCCAAGCCGTGCGGCCAACCTGCGCCGCTCGTGATCGCCACCACCGGACCCCGCCGGAGCCGCCACGTAGCCGAATTGGCAAAGCTCGCGCAAAAACGGCTCCAGCTCGCATTTTCCCGGCACCCACTCCAGATGCAGCCGCCCGCTCGATGGATTCGCCGCTGCCCGGATGCTTCCCGGATGCCGCGAAAACAACTTCTCCACCAGCCACACGCAGCCGACGCACGAAATCCCCTCCAAGCCCAGATCCATCCGCGCCTCGCCGCCCTGCGCCTCAGCCCGCTGCTCGGCCGCCGCCACTTTTGCCGCCAACCATGAAAAATCATGCTCCTCAAACGGCCGGCTCTTCACCGGTGCCAGCGCCAGCCCCTGCTTCAAATCGTAAAACCGCTCGAACCCCTGCTCGGAAATCAACTCCGCCACATACTCACAGCCCCGGCAGCAAAAGCGGTCCTCCGCAGTCTTCGCGGAAAACTCCGTGCCACAATGTTCACAACTCGCCATGCGCGGCGGACATTGGACGGCTCCCCGAAAATCCGAAAGCGCAAACCGCTGCTTGTTCCCGCAGAATGCATCACTCAGGCAGACAGGCTGACGGGTCTGATGAATTCGACGCTTTCAACTAAAAACGATCCCTCCAATAACCTGGGCGTCGGCTCCCATGGGCTACGGCCGCAATCACGACCGTGTTGCCGCGAATGAAGTAGGCGATGTAATACGGAAACACGGGACAGTTGACGCGGCGGAAGCCGCCTTCCCGTTCCCTCCACAACAAGGGTTGAGTTTGAATCGCCGCACATGCCTCGGAAACCTCCACGCGGAATCGCCTTCCAAGTCCAATCTCGCGCTCTTCGTAGAACTCGGCCGCATCGTAAAATTCCATCTGCGCCTCTGGAAGAAACTCAATTTTCATCGGGTCAGGCGTCTGTCCATTTCAGCCAAAACCTCTGATGCCGGAATACCCTTGGTCTCCCCGGAATCATAGCGCCTGATCCGCTCCTGGATCTCCACCGCCCAAGCAGAATCGATCCCGGCATTCCCTTCAGGCTCGACGCTTGCCAGGATGCGCCGGGCAAGCGTGAAACGTTGCTCGGGGGGCAGTTCGGTCGCGCACTGGGCGAGATCATCAATCGTCTGAATCATGGGATTCTTTTACGCGCCGCTGGCAAGGATGTCCAATCTCCTTTTTCACATCGGACTTTTCCAAGTAGAGCCACTGGTAGAAAATGGAGCCTCTCCCTCCGCTACCGCGCCCCTCGTTTCAGCCGCTCCCTCGCGGTGAATGCCTGTTAGCCGGCGTTGACGCTTTTGAAGCGCCTGCTGTGGTGTTGGCACATGAGGTTATCCATTGCCGCGATGAGATCAAAGCCGACAAGATCCTCGCCATCGATGGCGAAGCAAAGCGGGTGGCGGCAGCTGGCAAGGTTTAAATCGTCCGCGCGGGCGGCGTGGTGAAGGATGCCGGCGGTGAGTGTCTCGGGATCCTGAGAACTCACTGGTGCTATTGTATGCCTATCTATGAACCTCTTTCTTGGCGTCTTCAAAAGTCTTGAACGTCTTCACGGCCAACGCACCGAAAAACTTCTTCTCAGCAGTGTCCGATGCTTTCGCCTGCAAACGATCCCTCCAATAACATGGACGTCGGCTTCCCTGGGCTACGGCCGAGGCTTTCATACGTGCGAGGTTGGTCATTTCGAGTGTTGTATGACCTCAATGTTGATAGGCTTCGCGCATGCAATCGTGCCGCCCGCATGCACTCCTACAGAGGCAAACAAGAAGGCGATGCTCGCGACGAGGGCGCGTGACACTTTGGTTTTTATGTTTTGCGTTGTGCTGGGATTCATCGTCGTGCGTTGCAGTGGAGGAGACGGTCTGGCAGATGGGTCCTTTCACGGGAGGCTGGACGCTACTTTTTTTCCGGGCGCTCACGTTGGCCAAATCTCTTGAGAAAGTATCACAAGTGTCCGGTTGTAACTAAAACAAATTCAATTGGTTAGGATCAGAGTTGATGAAAGTTCTGTGGTCAGTTTCCATAAGTAGCTCATTTAGAGTGACTTTTTCGAACGGATGAACGCTCAAAAGCTGCAAAGTTCTGTGGAGCG
>CANLKN010000121.1 GCA_947491475.1 Akkermansiaceae bacterium
TGTCATGGGACAGCATCGCCGTGTAAACACCGGGATATATCAACTGCTCGCAAAAAAGTCGCAATCGCCATTCTCCCGAAACGACCTCAGGGCCTTGCAAAATCAAGGCTCAGGGCGCGCCGCGCCCAGTCTGTGGGACGGCTGTGAAAAATGACAGTGAATTCAGGGTGGAAATCGGGGTGCGCGGTTTCCCATGCGAGTATGGTGCGTTTCCTCGCAGCGCCCCAGCGGTATTGGCCGGGCGAGCCATCGCTGCGAATCACGCGGTGGCAGGGGATGAGGAGGGCTACCGGGTTGCTCGCCACGGCGGAGCCGGTGGCGCGGCAGGCCCGCGGGCGGCCGGCGGCTGCTGCGAGCATGGCATAACTGACGCATGTGCCGGGCGGCACCTGGAGCAGCTCGCGCCAAACACGCAGTTGAAAATCCGTGCCGCGCACCAGAACTTTCAGCGGCGGTGCGGATGGTGAGGCCGGTGAGAAGATCGCGTCCATGAGCTTTGTGGCTTGTGTCCGGTTCCATGTGATCTCCGCGAGCGGCCAGGCGGCGTGAAGCTCTCCAATGGCAATGGGTTCACTGCCCGCGTCAAAGAACGCAAGATGGCAGATGCCGCGCGGGGAATCGGCGATCAGACAATCACCAAAAGGGCTGCGAGTCACACCGGCGGTGAGTTTGATTCCCTGCTCCTTGAATTCTGCGGGAGTCGCGCGCGGCGTGGCATGGGCGGATCTTTTCGAGGGCATGGCGCGCGGCGAGGGTAAGAGAGCCTGCGATGTGGAAAAGCAGCATGTGCTTCGCCGCCGTTTCAAGACCTGCGGCTCAGCAATGCGATGCAATACAGCGACTGAAATGTCAGCCACTGGAAATAGGTATCAAGCGGGAACGGCGGCGGCCATGCGTCTGATATCGCGCATCATGGTGCGCGTTTCGGCCTGCCAATTATTGAGGACATCGCGCGAAAGTTGGACGCGCTCGGAGACGGCTTTTTCGAGCTCGTGGTAGTTGGCGGTGAGGCGCTCGTGCATTTCGTGAATGGCATCGCAGGCACGCTGGGCGTGGCTGGGATCGCAAGCTTGGAGTTCGGCGAGGTGTTTCTGGGCGCGGATGCGGGCCTCGCGCATTTCGGCAAGGAGGATCTTGCTATCGGGCACGCGCCGCAGGCCCTCGACGAGGCCGAGTTTCGAAAGCGTCCAGATGGTCCACTTGGTGGGGTCCCACTGCCAGGGTTTCACGCCGTTACGATAGTCGTGCTGGAACTCGTGGTGGTAATTGTGGTAGCCCTCGCCAAAGGTGAGGAAGGCCATGACGGCGCTGTCGCGTGCGCTATGGCCAGAGCAATACGGCTGGCGGCCGATGGTGTGGCAAAGCGAGTTGATAAAGAAGGTGCAGTGCTGGGCCACCACGATGCGGGCCACACCGGCGATCAGGAAACCGCCGAGCGCGCCAATCCAAGGATTCATGCCGTTGAAGGAATTCCATGCGTATCCCAAGGCGGAAGGAACAATTAGCCCGATGACCAGCCCGATCCAGTGGACATATTTATACTGCCACATGACGAGCTTGTCCTTGCGCAGGTCGTTCACATTGTCCATCGGTGGCTCGGGATTGAGCTTGAACATCAGCCAGCCGATATGCGCCCACATGAAGCCCTTGGAAATATCGTAAGGGTCTTCGTCATGATCGACATGCTTGTGATGACGGCGGTGGTCGGAAGCCCAGTCGAGGCAGGAATTTTCAAATGCACATGCGCCGAAGACCAGAGTGAAGAAGCGCACCGGCCACTTGGCCTTGAACGAGAGGTGGGAAAACAAGCGGTGGTAGCCGAGCGTGATGCTCATCATGGTGGCTACGAGGTAAAACGCGAACATCGAGAACTGGAACCAGTCGATGCCGAATTTGATCAGGTAAACGGGCAGGCCGATGACGGCGATGAGGGCGGTGCCAATGAGGAACGAACTGGTGATCCAGTTCACCCGGTCGAATGGAATGCGATACATGGGGTGGTGGGATGCGGAGGTTTAAGCGTGAAAACCGGACGGCAAATCGAATCAGCCGGAGCGCGGTTGCCCGATGGTTAAACGAGGTTTTGAGACAGCGCAATACTCCTTTTTTGTGTAGAAAGCAGGTTCCGTCTTGACAAGCCGGTGCCGCACGCGCATCAAGCGCGCCCCACCGTTCCCGTGGAACCTACCCCAACCAACCAAGACCACCGCATGCGAGGAGTGACAATGAAAAAAGGCGAGCCCGTTGACCGCGCTCTGAAACGCCTGAAAACCAAGCTGGATTCCGAGGGAATTCTTGAGGAAATGCGCCGCCGCCGGGCATTTGAAACGCCTACCGAGCGCAAACAGCGCAAGCTCCGCACCGCCTCCAAGCGCAACAAGATCCGTTGGCGCTATTCCAACGCGCCGGCAGCTGCAACGACCGAAGCCGCTGATTAAATTTTCCAGGTTTCACAACGGGGAAACAAAACGGGTGCCACACGGCACCCGTTTTTTTTGCATCAAGGCTTGAGCGCCTTGAGCGCCAGAAACAGCGGGATTTCCTCCGCCGCACGGTGCTCCGCCTTGCTGAAAGGCCCATGCCCCTGTGAACGCCGGTGGCTGTAAAGCTCTTCGCTGGCAGTCACCGCCATACCACCGCGGCCAATCGCCGTCAGCAAGTCCGCCAGCGGCCGGTGATGAAAGCGAGTTTGTTCGCCAGTCCCCTTGCCCGGATGCGTGGTGACTTCGATTTCAAGCGGCGTGCCGTAGCAGTCGGTGCGACGGTATTGGATTTTCTGATCTGCATCCCAACCCCAATGAGTGTGCTTGGGAATGCGGAAACAGGGATGCATCAGCACGATCACCGCCCGCCCGCCGGATTTGAGCGCGCGGGAAATGTTGGCAAACAGAGCTGCGGCATCCGGCACATCATGCACGGCCATGATGCATGCGGCGGCATCATGTGAGCCATCCGCCCACTTGCCGGGCTGGCAGGCATCCGCGGTGACGAATGAAACCCGCGGATCGCCGCCATGGCGGGACTTTGCCACATCGATCAATCGCGGGCTGGCGTCCACACCGGTGAAACGTGCGATGCCTGCTTCCAACAACGGTTTGGCCAGCACGCCCTGTCCGCAGCAGACGTCGATGACGGATTCCCCGGGTTTGCAATCGAGCAGGCGCAGGGTAGCGGGCAGGATGACATGGCGGTGGTAATCCGAGCCGCTCTCGCCGACGAGTTTGTCATACCAGGCCGCCACCGAATCCCAACCGCGGTCGGCGGCGGCGGGCTTGCGCTCCTGCGGCTTGCGGAACGGCCGACGTGATGGCTGTGGCATGGGTGCTTATGGCTTGCGGATGCGCCAAATCTCCACGATCTGGTTGCGCTCCGGGATGCGGCTGCTGAAACGGTCGGTTTGGCCGAGATACACCGCCTGGACTTGCTGGTCCGGGCGCTTGATGCCGGAAAACAACTCGGCGGCGGCGGTGGCGCGTGCCGAAGAAAGCGTGCGGTTGTCATCCACATTTCCGGTTTCCGAGGCATAGCCGATGGCGAGCACGAGGTCACCATCCGGCACTTCCTCCACCAGCTTGCGGATGAGATCCTGATCAGCGGGTTTCAACTCGCTGGAGCCGGTGGCGAAGCTGAGTGTATGCAGCACATTGGAGCCAAGGCTGGCTCCCAGGCTGGAGTAGGCAGTGGCAATCTCGGAATCCGGCTTGTTTTCCAATTCGCGCAGACTGCGGACCAATTTCACGGCGGCAGGCAGAAGCTCGTTTTCGTTGTTGGCAAACAGGCGCGCCTTGGACAGCTCGCTTTCCAGCTCCGCCACACGGGCTTCGAAAAAGTCCTTTGCGCGGCGGGTTTCATCGAGTTGCCGTTGCAAATCATCGAGTGCCTCCTTGGACGCACCCTCACCCTTGGCTGCCAGCTGCTCGCGCACGGTGGCGAGTTCGCCGGCAAGCGCGTCCCGTTGGGATTTTATGGAACCGATTTCACGCCGCAAAATTTCCGCATCGGAGCCGCCCACCAGCGCGCGCTGAAGCTCGTTTTGCAGGCGGGCCGCCTCGGCGGTGAGTGTCTGGCTCAATTGCTTGGAACGGATCAACTCGGCGTTTTTGTCGGAAATTTCATCATCCTTTTGCACCAGCAACGATTGAAAACTGCCTGCCAGCGCCACCATGGTATCCGCATCCTTCTTGAGTCGCGCGGCAATCTCCTCCACCGGTTCGCCGCGGCCTTCGAGCGGCCGCAGTCCCAGCGCCACACGCTCACGGTTGAGTTGGTCGCGCAATGCATTGGCCTCGGCCTCCAACTCGACGAGCTCGGCAGAGGCCACGCCGGATCCACTCATGTTGCCGCGAATGCCGATGACGATCAGCACGCCAAGCAACGCGATGATGACAAACGCCAGCGCCGTCACGGGCGAGATGGAGGATTTGGAAACTGCAGCCTCGGCACCGGTTTCGGTTGCAGCTTCCTCGGCTGCGTGCGGTTGATCTTCGATGGGGGCGTTCTGCTCCGACATGCGTGGAGCTTGCCTGCCACTCCTTCCGGCTGTCAATCACCGCAGGGCGAGCAGCCGCAGGAAATCCGCCGGGTGGTCGAAAAGGTATTCCGGCGATTGCGCGGCGAGCGATTCGCGGGAGTTGAAACCCCAGCTCACGGCTGCGATCGGGATGCCCGCTTTTTTCGAAGCTTTCACGTCCCGCAACTCATCGCCGATGTAGAGCATTTCCTCATGGCGCAGCGAGAAAGTCTTGCGGATCGCCTTAAGGTGCTTCGCCTTGCCGGTGAGTTTGGAAGTGGAGGAAATGAAATCAAACGCCTCGCGCAGCCCATGGTTGCGGAGGAACAAGTCCACATTGGTGGTGGCATTCGAGGTGAGGATGCCGAAACAGCGGACATGCCTGCGCATTTCCACGATCACTTCGGGCATGCCCTCTATCATTTTCAACTCATTGATGTTGCCGCGCATCATCCCGGTGCCGCGCGCTATGAGTGCAGGCACCCGCCGCTTCGGAATCTTGAGATGGGATAGCAATTCCTTCAGCGAAAGATGGCGCAGATGATCCATCTCGTGCTCATCCACCTGGCGGATTCCATAGTCGGGCGCGATCTCATTGAAGATCCGGCGCGTCTCACCCAGCGTGTCGGCAATCGTGCCGTCGAAATCGAAAACCAGCGTTTGGTGGATCATTTGCAGGATTTCTAGCGATTGTCCGCCAGTCATGCCAGCGACAAATCAACGGTGTGCTTGAGATGGCAATTATACCCGCCGCCAAACTACGGATGAGGGCTTATCGCGGGGCGCTGCTGGTGTTTTTCGGGGCCACGGCGTAGCGGTATTTGATCACGGCATCGACGATGCCATTGGCAAGGGCGTTTTGGTAGGCATCGTTATCGATGAGGCGAGCCTCATTCTGATGGGTCATAAAGCCGCCCTCCATCAAGATGGCCGGGTGGCGGACGCCGGAGAGCACGCTGAAACGCGCGCGCTTGATCCCGCGGTCGAAGGTGTGTTTCTGAAGGCGGCGCAACAGCGAGCCGTGGACGGAAGTCGCGAGGGCGATGTTGGCGGAGTCATGATGGTTGCCGGTGCGTGCCTGCGCATCTGCCGCGATCAGGCCGCGGCCGTAATGCGAGACGCCGGGCGGAGAGAGGGTGAAGGTTTCGATGCCGCGGGCATCGCGTCCGCCGGCATTGAAGTGGATGCTGATGAAGATGGCGTTTTCGCGCACCGCATTGGCGAGATTGACCCGTTCCTGAAGCGTCAGGTAGCGGTCGCTGTTGCGCGTCATCACGACTTTGAAGCCCTTGGCTTCCAGCAGGGATTTGGTGCGGCCGGCGACCTTGAGGTTGTAGAAAGCCTCTGTGCCGATGGAATTGACGGCTCCAGGATCCTTGCCGCCGTGGCCGGCATCCAGAATCACGGTGCGGAAGTCCCCGGCGGCCTTGATGAAATTGGGCCGCAGCACTGGATCAATGAGCTTGGAGAGGTCCATGCGCGAGAGATAGGCCTTATCGCCGATGGTGGTGACTTTGTGGGTGAATACAAATTTCACGCCGTTCATCAGGCATTCGCAGCCACCGATTTTGAGCTTCATTTCCACCTTCGGGTTTTCCAGCAGGAGGGAATTACCGCTGCGTGTGAGGTTGGAGAAATTGTAGAAGCGCTTGATGCTGTCCAATGAGACATAATCACGCCCTTCGATTTTGGCGATGTCCCAACCCGCGGCGGGCGAAGCGTGCAACATCCGGCCTGCGGTCAACCACAAGGCAAGTGTGGCCAGAAGGCAGCGGAACATGCCGGTTGTGAGGAAGATAAAAGGTTTTGTGAGGCGTGTGGACACAGACTTTGTGGAGAGGCTATCCCTTTAAAAACCGCCTGACAACCGGATTTCTCTGCCAATTTCAGGGAGTTTTTCCCGTGTGAAACGCTCGCGGGAACGCAGCACCCCAGCCCGATACAAACCCTCTTAGAGTCAATAAAACCGTGGGATTTTATGGCAGGGTGACTTGCAGCACAGTGGTATCTGCCAGGGCCCGCAGCGGGGTGGCATCTCGCGGCAGCAAGAGGAAGCAGCCTTTGCCGAAGCGCCTGCCCGCGGTGCTTTCCAACTCACCCTTGACCACGGAGAGGATCGAAAATTTCCCGGTCAAGGGGTTGGCGATTTCCTCCGTGGCAGCGAGCTGCTTGCACTCGGTTTTGAAATACGGGCAGCTTGCCAAAATGTCGCCTTGCGGTGTGTCCATCGCCGGTTCGAAGTCGTCGAAGTCGATGCTGGCGAGCGATTGGGCGACGTGGAGATCACGCGGCGTGCCATCCAGGCCGAGGCGGTTCCAATCGAAGACACGGTAGGTGGTGTCCGAGTTTTGCTGGATCTCGTGGATGAGGAAACCCGCGCCGATGGCGTGCAGGCGGCCGGATGGGATGAAGATCGAGTCGCCCGGCTGCGGTTGGATGGCATGCACGCAATCCGCCACGCTGCCGTCGGCGATGGCTTGCTCAAAGTCTGCCCGGGTCACGCCCTGTTTGAGTCCGACATAAAGTTTCGCGCCCGGATCGCAATCGGCGATGAACCACATCTCGGTCTTCGGTTCGCCGCCGAGCTCCGCCGCGAGATGCAGCGGCGGATGCACTTGGATGGAGAGGTCGTCGCGCGCATCGAGCACCTTGATCAGAATCGGGAATCGCGGGTGCGTGCCGTAGCCCTCGCCGAAAAGCTCCGCCTGCCGGGTGTTCCACAATTCATGCAGTGAATTGCCGGCGAGCGGGCCGTCATCGACGACCGACTGTTCGCCTTCGCGATCCACGATTTCCCAGGCTTCGCCAAAGGGCCGGGTGGCATCGGGAAGTTCGCGGCCATAGACGTGCTCGAGTTCGCGCCCGCCCCAGACGCGCTTCATGTAGAGGGGCTTGAAGGTGATCGGTTCCACGCCACGTGAGATAGCCGGGTGCCAGTCACTTGGCAATGATATCCTCATTGCACAGTGGGCGGCCTGGTCAATGATTCGATCCTGACTAGCCCGATATTCCTGATTTGGGGCAGGGGACGCCCCTGGGAATTTTGGTCCATTTGCGCAACCAGTTGGATTTGTTAGGCCTGGAGGTCGTTCCTCTGGTCAGTGGTCGAGCTTGAGTTTCTTGAGCTTCGGTTCGATGACGAATCGGCAATACGGGTTCTTCGACTTGTTCTGAAAGTAATAGTTCTGGTGGTATTCCGGAGCCGGATAGAACTCGCTGACGGCGGCGATTTCAGTGACGATCGGGTCCTTGAAATTTTTAGCGGCGGCGGCTTTGGATGCCTCGGCGGTCTTCTTCTGGGCATCGGAGTGATAGAAGATGGCGGAGCGGTATTGGGTGCCTATGTCGTTGCCCTGACGGTTGAGGGTGGTCGGATCGTGCAGGTCCCAGAACCAGGCGAGGATTTTCTCATAACTGATTTTTTGCGGATCAAAAACCACCTGCACGACTTCGGCGTGGCCGCTATCTCCGCCGCAGACTTGTTCGTAGGTGGGGTTCTTGATCTGCCCGCCCATGAAGCCGGAAGTGACGGAATGCACGCCATCCAATTGGCGGTAGGCGGCTTCGATGCACCAGTAGCAACCGGCACCGAGGGTGGCGGTTTCTGCTCCAGCGGGGACTACGGGCACGGTGGCGGGTTTCTCGGACATGGCGTTTTTTTCAGGTTCGCAGGAGGCGAGCATGGGCAGGATGCTGAGAATGGCGAGGGTGAGGTGTTTCATGGCGGCGGGTTGTTTTGGTTTCAAATTCAGCTCTACCACTCGATGCCCACGCCTTCCTCGGGGATAAGGATCTGGTCACTGATGCCGAGGCGGTCGGCTTCGGCGAGTAGGCGCTCGACTGGTTCGTCGTGCGGTTCGTTTCCTAACGGAAAGGTGCCGTAGTGCATGGGGATGAGAAGTTTCGCGCCGAGGTCGGCAAAGGCGCGCACGGCCTCTTCCGGGTTCATGTGGACGTCGCGGCCGCTCGGTGCTTCGTAGGCGCCGATGGGCATCAGCGCGATGTCGATGTCATGCTTGCGGCCGATTTCCGTAAAACCGGGGAAATAGGCGCTGTCACCGCAGTGGAAGACGCTCTTGCCGTCGGCGCGCACGATGTATCCGCCGTAATCGCGGTGCGTGTCGTGGAGGAAACGCGCGCCCCAGTGGTGGGATGGCGTGTGGATGATTTCCAGCTGGGCGAACTTCAGGTCGTCCCAAACGCGCATCTCGTAAGTGGCGGGGAAGCCGAGTTTTTTGACAAGCGAGCTGCTGCCCATCGGCACCACGATCCCTTCGCGGGCCTGGAGGATTTTCAGGCTCGGTTTGTGAAGGTGATCGAAATGTGCGTGGGTGACGAGCACCAGATCCACTTCCGGCAGTCCGTGCAGGGCTAGCCCCGGTTGGCGGCTGCGTTTCACCGGGCCATGCCACTTCGCCCAGTTCGGATCGACGATCACCGAGTGGCCGGCGAATTGCAGGAAAAACGAGGCATGGCCGATCCAGGTGACGCGCACCTTGTCCAAGTCCGGCGGGGCAAGCACCGGCTCGAGCACGTTGCCCGCGCGGCGGCGGAACATGCCGGGAACCACGCGGTGGCGCAGGAAACGCAGGTTGCGTGCCGGCCATCCGCGCTGCGGAAGAATGCCGGAATAGCGCCCGCTGGATAATGCGGGCGTCTCGGGATGTTCCGGTGGCGGCTTTTTCGGCATGCTTCTGACGCGCTGATGCCTTGCACCGGAATCGCTGTGGCGCAAGCGAATCTCTCGCTTTCAATCCGCCAGTCCCCGGGCGTAGGCATCATCGCCGGTGAAAACAATGACCATTGGCCGGCAACAGACTTCGCAATCGTAATCGACCTCCGCCGGCGTCTCGTCCGGATGCGGCATGGCCAACTCGAATGATTCAAAGCAGGTCGGGCAGGTGACATGGGCGAGTTCCATGGCCCAATCTGTCACGGATGCCGGGTTTCTCAATCCGCCAACCAAAAATTCGCTTGTCTCGGATTCGGATATACCCATAAATGCACCCATATGAAAACCACCATCGAAATTGACGAGAAAAAATTGGACCGGATCATGAAAATGACGGGCATCGCCACCATGAAGGAAGCGGTGGACTGGGCATTGAATGAAGCCATGCGAATCGCCACCATCAACCAGATCATGGAAGAGCCATGGTCTGCCGAAGAGGCCAGAAGTGTTATGGACTCCAACTATGACCTCATCGCAATCCGCAACAACGGTGCGGCCGTCGCCCATCCTGCCGCCAAGCGTGGTCGCCCCCGCAAGAAATCCGCATGAACCAGACTCCTCACCTCGTCGATTCCGCGGCCTACATCGACATGATGCGCGCGGGCCAGGATCCGCGGCAGATGCTTGCCCCGCTGTTGAAAGCTGGCTTGCTTTACAGCTGTGGAGTGGTGCGCGCCGAGGTCCTGCACGGCATCCGCATCCAGAAGCATTACGAGCAAATGGAGTGCTTTTTCGACATCGTTCCGGAAGTGCCGACGAGTGCGCGCTTTTGGCGCGATGTCAGCCAACTCGGCTGGAAACTCGGCCGCAAGGGGAAATGGCCGCCGGTTTCGGACTTGGCCATCGCCAACGCGGCGACGATGGTGAAAGCCATTTTGGTTTCGCCCGACGCCCATTTCATTGATGTGCCGGGCTTGAAGGTCATCAAGGCGCTTTGAGAAGAAGATCAACCGAAAATCGGCAGGTCCGTGACCTGTTCGAGTTTCACCCCGTAAAGCGCGGCGATCTCCGGGGCGTCGGACTCATGATAGATGTCCCGGTAATAGATCTCCTTGATGCCGTAGGCGCAAAGTGTCTGCATGCAGGCGGTGCAGGGCATGGTGGTGGTGGCCACGATGCGCGCTTCGCCGCGGCGGAACAGGCTGCACAGGTTCACCTCGGCATGGAGCATGAATTTCTGCCGCGCCGTGCGGTCGTCCCAAAAGCCGGCAGGCGGATCAAATCCCGGAGCCAGGCCGTTGTAGGCGGTGCCGATCACGCGGTTGTCGTGATCGAGCGCGGCGGCCCCGACTTTACGGTAGGGGTCTTCCGAGCGCAGGCTGGCGACGTGGGCCAGCGCCATTGCGTATTTGGGAATTGAGAGACGGTCCGATGACATCGGGCGCAGAATGGATGTGATCGCCGGATTTCAAATCCTAAAATCATCCGCCATGATATTGCCGCGCCACTCGCGGGGTGATGCCGGTGAAGATTTCCCAGGCGATGGTGCCGGCTTTTTGCGCGATTTCGGACGCCGGGATGTGCGCTCCCATCACCTCCACCTCGTCGCCTTCCGCGGCATCGGGGATCATGGAAACATCGACCATGATCTGGTCCATCGTCACGCGGCCGAGCACTGGGCAACGCTGACCGCGGATCCAGACATCCGCGCCCTGACCGGAAAGATGGCGCGGGTAGCCATCGCCATAGCCAATGCCGACCGTGGCGACACAGGTCGGCTTGGTGGTCACGAATTGCCGACCATAGGAAACCCCGTGTCCGGCGGGCAGCGTGCGCAGCAGGGTGATGCGGGACTTGAGGGTCATCACGTTGGCCAGTTGCTGCTGACGGGCGGGGAGGGGAGAAACACCGTAAAGCATCAGCCCCGGCCGGGCAAGATTGCAGGCACCGCGTGGATAATCGAGCAGACCCGCGCTGTTGAGCAGATGCCGCCATTTGAAACGTTGCGCACCACCGAGCGTTTCCAGAATTTCATGAAACGTGGCGACCTGCGTGCGGGTGAAATCCGGGTCTTCATCGGCCGATGGCAAATGTGAGCCAACGCCCTCGATTTCGAGCTGCTTGAGTGGCTCGAGCGCATGCATCAGGCCGGGCAGTTGGCCGGTGAGAAAGCCACCGCGGCCCATGCCGGTATCCACTGCGAGATGCACCTGGATCCGCTTGCCGGCGGCGGCGGCCAGTCCGTTGAAGTGCCGCGCCTCTTCCATGGAGGAAAGGCACGCCGTCCAACCGCGGGCGACGATTTCCTCGCGCTCGGCGGCCCAGGTGGGACCGAGCAGGTAGATCGGCTTTTCTACGCCCGCATTGCGGATGCGGCGGGCCTCGCCGACGTTTGCCACGCCGAAAAACGCGATGTCTTGCCCGGTCAGTGCCCTTGCCACTTCTTCGAGTCCGTGGCCGTAAGCACCGGCCTTGACTACCACCATCTGTTCACTGCCGCTGGCCTCGCGCGCCAGTCGCAGGTTTTTCTTCATGGCCGCCAAATCGATTTCCGCCCAAGCACGCGGCGGAGAAACGGGGAAGGAATCGTTCACGGAGGAAAGTTGCACGATGGTCGCTCCGCTGGCAAGATCACCGAAATGGTTTCCAGTGTCATTCCAGTATCACGGCAGAGACCACGGGTGTCCGGTTGAATTCAATTCAAGTTTCTAGAAAGCATTTCAAATGAGTGGATTAGGCACAGAAAAGCGTGTGACGGATTTGAACTCTGCGGCGGCATTTTCCAGAATTTTCGTCCATGAACTCCGGACGCTTCATTCTCTCCC
>CANLKN010000122.1 GCA_947491475.1 Akkermansiaceae bacterium
ACGCTCCACAGAACTTTGCAGCTTTTGAGCGTTCATCCGTTCGAAAAAGTCACTCTAAATGAGCTACTTATGGAAACTGACCACAGAACTTTCATCAACTCTGATCCTAACCAATTGAATTTGTTTTAGTTACAACCGGACACTTGTGAAGGAAAGTATATTAGTGATACAGTATGATAGAAGCGATTATTTTAATCATAATCTCGCGGAATCAGGAGACGCCCTAAAACCAAATTTGCTTAGATGCGGATTCCAGTGAACGACTAACTGATTGGCCGTTTCTCACTATGTCTTCTCGATCCTGGCTTACATTGCCGCCAACCACTCGCGGAAGACCTCCTTATCGGTGGTCATCGGAATCGATGCCTTCTCGCGGTCTGCGAGAATGGCGAGGCGATCGGGAATTTCCACCGATCCGGCACCGAGTTCGGCGTCCATGACAGCGGGAAACTTGGCTGGGTGCGCAGTTTCCAAGGTGATGGTGGCGCTGCACGGATGCTGCTCGCGCCAGGCTTTCGCAGCGAGCCATCCGACCGCTCCATGAGGATCAATCTGATAGTTGTGGATCGCATTTACCTCGCGGATGGCCGCGCGCGTTTGATCATCGTCAAACCACATACCTGAGACATGGAATTTCATTTCCCGCCATGAGTTGCCGAAGATCGCCTGCATGCGGACAAAGTTCGAGGGCGTCCCGACATCCATCGCGTTGGAAATCGTCTGCTTGCTCGGGCGTGGATGATAGTGTCCGGTGCGGAGAAAATCGGGTACCACGTTGTTGCTGTTGGTGGCGGCCACGAAGTGATCGACGGGAAGGCCGAGTTTCATTGCGAAAAGTCCCGCTGTGAGATTGCCGAAATTTCCGGATGGCACCACGAAGACCGATTTGACACCCTGGGGCATTTGGCGGGCGGCGTGGATGTAATAGAAACTTTGTGGAACGAGGCGTGCGAGGTTGATCGAGTTGGCGGAGGTGAGGTTGAGGTTTTCCGAGAGTTCTCGGTCTAGGAAGGCGGATTTGACGAGTGCTTGGCAGTCATCGAATGTGCCATCCACTTCGAGGGCGGTGATGTTTCCTCCCAGGGCAGTGAGTTGTTTTTCCTGCAGTCCGGAAACCTTGCCTTTGGGATAGAGGATAACCACGCGGGTGCCGGGCACCTGGTGGAAGGCTGAGGCCACCGCGCCGCCGGTATCGCCGGACGTGGCTACGAGCACAGTGAGCATGCGGTCGTCATCTCGGGTGAGCCATGCCATCAAACGGGCCATGAAACGCGCGCCGAAATCTTTGAAGGCAAGTGTCGGACCGTGGAAAAGCTCAAGGATGTGATCGCCTGGGCAGAGCGTGATCACCGGTGCATCGAAGGCGAGAGTGCCATCGATGATTTCGCGCAGTGCGTCCGCCGGAACATCGTCGCCGAAAAATGCTTGGGCTACTGTATGGCCGATTTCCTGGAAACTGAGTTGACGCTGGATTTTCCAGAAATCCTCGCCCAATACCGGCAGCGAGTCGGGCATGTAGAGACCGTTGTCGGGCGGCAAAGAGCGCAGAATTGCTTCCCTGAGATTGACGCGGTGAGATGGATTGTTGGTGGAGTGATAAAGCATGAAGCGCGGCGGCACCGTGAATTAGACAACTTGCTTGATGCAAGTTCCAAGGTTAAAAAGAGAGCCGTGGGGGTAGCCATTGCCCGCGCTCAAGCCATCTGGATCCACCCGTCTGGTCCTGCGTTTGTCGTTGGAAATTCCGACAAGCTCAATAGTAGGCATTAGAAAAAAGGGATTAAAGAAAGTGCCGCCAGGGAATCCGCGGCAAGCCCGGACAAACTACCGTTGCTCCGATCAAGGCCTGGCGGGGTTCGCCTGCCGGACCTCCACGGCCCCTGACGACGACGAGAGACAAACCTGGACAGGCGTTTTACGCAATCTGTATTTTTAATCAAAAAAAGGTGAGGCGCGACGCCTTCCTGAAATCCGCTTGCCATGAAAAAAATCCTCTTCGGTCGTCCAGCCTGCGCCATCAGATGGATCCTCTTATCGGCATGTTGCGCCGCGTTTTCCCATGCCGTGGAGGCCAAACGCCCGAATGTCATTCTGATCATGACCGATGACCAAGGCTATGGCGACATCGCCTCCCACGGACATCCGTATCTCATCACTCCGAATATGGACCGCCTTCGCGGCATGAGCGTGCGCTTTGAGAATTTCCACGTCGATCCCACCTGCGCACCCACGCGCGCCGCACTGATGACCGGCCGCTATTCTGGGCGGGCCGGCGTATGGCATACCATCATGGGCCGCAATATTCTGCGCAAGGATGAAACCACCATCGCCCAGATATTCCGCACTGCAGGCTACCGCACCGGGATTTTCGGCAAGTGGCACCTCGGCGATTCCTTTCCCTACGCGCCGCGCTTCCGTGGGTTTGACAAAGCCATTATCCACGGCGCGGGCGGCGTAGGGCAGACACCCGATTTCTGGGGCAACGATTATTTCGACGACACCTACAACGACAACGGCACATGGCGGCGCTTCCAGGGATATTGCACCGACGTCTGGTTCCGCGAGGCGCTCGGCTTCATCCGCGAGAGCCGCGACCAGCCGTTCTTCCTCTACCTGCCGACCAACGCGGCGCACCAGACGCGGCCGCACGTGGAAGAACGCTACCGCGCGCTTTACGATGCCGCGGACGCCCCTGAAGCCGCCAAGATCTTCTGGGGCATGATCAGCAATCTCGATGACAACCTCGGCGTGATGATCGAGCGCCTCGAACATTGGGGGCTGATGGAAAACACGGTGTTCATCTTCATGGGAGACAACGGCAGCACCATGAGCCCCGAGCATTGGCCGGAAGAACAGCGGTCGGCATGGTCCGCGCGCTACAACGCAGGCATGAAAGGCAGCAAGGCCTCACACTACGACGGCGGCCACCGCGTGTTCTGCTACATCCACCACCCAGCGGCCGGCATCGGCGGCGGACGCGAGGTGAAACAAATCACCGCCCACATCGACATCATGCCCACCCTGCTCGAATTGTGCGGCATTCCCGTGCCGGACGGCGTTTCGCTCGATGGCAAGTCACTCGTGCCGCTGCTCAAGAACGACGGAACCGTCTGGCCCGAACGCACGCTCATCGTCCAAAACCAGCGCGTCGTCCATCCCATCAAATGGAAGGACACCTCGGTGATGACCGACCAGTGGCGTTTGATCGGCGACAAAGAGTTATATGATATCTCCACCGACCCCGGCCAGCAGCGCAATGTCATCTCAGCCCACCCGGAAATTGCCACACGGCTGAGCGGTGAATACGAGCGCTGGTGGCAGGATTTCAGCACGCGTTTCCATGAAACCACGTCCCTCTACATCGGCTCGGCAGAGGAAAACCCGGTGGAACTCGACGCCCACGACTGGATGGCGGACGACGACGGCATGGTGCCACCGTGGAACCAACCGATGATCGTCGAGCGCCCGCTCCAGAACGGTCCGTGGCAGGTGCGAGTGGCCCGCGCCGGGACTTATGCGTTCACCCTGCGCGAGCGGCCGGAAGCCGCTGCGTTCCCGCTCACCGCCACCAGGGCCCGCCTCAAAATAGGCGACAAGGTGGATGAAACCCGCGCGGTGGAACCGGGCAGCACCGCCGTGCGCATCGTGGTGGACCTGCCCGCCGCCGATCTGGAAATCCAGTCCTGGCTCATCGAACCCGGCGGTGAATCCCGCGGCGCCTATTTCGTCACTGCCGAGCGACTCGCCACCGAGTGAGCTCTGTGGCAACTGCGTTTCCACATCTACCCGATGATTCGAGGCTCCAGCCATTTCTCGCGGCGGAACCAGGTTTCCTGGCGCTTGGCATATTGGCGGGTGGCTGCGTTGATGCGTTCCTCGCAGGTGGCGCGATCAGTTCCACCAGTTAGATAATCGCGGATTTCCCGGAAACCGATTGCCTTCTCGCAGTTGGTGGAAACCTCGGTAAGGGCCGCCACTTCTTCGATCGCGCCGCCGTCGAGCATCGCCTTCGTGCGTGCGGCGATGCGGGCATGGAGATCGGGCCGTGTGCGCTGGATAACCACACCCCGCAGACAGGAAGAGATGTCCCGTGTTTGTGATTCCCACTGGTCGCGCAGTTCAGAGGCCTTCTGGCCTGTCAGAAGACAAATCTCCAGCGCACGTGAAACGAAGCGGCGGTTTTGCAGCGCAGTGCGCGAGGCCTCCACCGGATCGAGCGCGCGGAGCTCGGCGGCGAGATCCTCAAGCGGGCGGGCGTCGAGCTCCGCGCGGAGTTTGGCGTCGCCCGCCGGCAAGGGAGCCGGGCCGTGCGTGATGAATTTGAGATAAAGTCCCGAACCGCCGGTAATGATTGGTGTTTTGCCGCGGCTTTGGACTTCCTCAATCACCGGTCGCGCCATGCGCATGTAGCTGCCGGCGTCGGTCTTTTCCGATACGTCAAGCACGCCATACAGATGGTGTGTGACGAGTGCGCGCTCTGGTTCCTGCGGGGCCGCCGTTAGAACTTCAAGTCCACGATAAAGTTGAAAGGCGTCGGCATTGACGATCTCGCCATCGAGTCTTGCGGCCATATCCAGCGCGAGTGCGGATTTGCCTGAAGCTGTGGCTCCGCAAATGAATATCGGCTTAGGGTCCTTCCCTATGTTTGTGCCCATGGCCACACGCTGTGCGCCGTGAAATGAGCTGTCAAACGGTTTGTAGGACTGGGGGAAGCCCACGCCCGCGCTTTTAAAAAACTGGAAAAGCGGCCTTGTTTGCTGCGTATCATCCGGAGCCATGATCCACCGCACCTTTGCCTTCCTGCTGCTGTCATTGATTCCGCTCGCCGCGCGCGAACCGCTCGACAGGCCGAACGTGGTGATCATTTTCCTGGATGATTCGGGATACGGCGACTTCTCACACAATGGCAACCCGGTGATCGAAACTCCGGTCATTTCGCGGCTGGCGGCGGAAGGGGTTTCCTTCACGCAGTTTCATGTCACCTCGCCGGCATGCAGTGCCTCGCGATACTCGCTGATGACCGGGAGGTATCCAGGGCGCTCGGGTTTTGGTGGTTGGGTGCTGGGTCCCGAACATCCGCAACACCTGCGGGTGGGGGAAACCGAAATCACCACCCGCCTGTTAGAGAAGCTCCGTGCGGCGCAGGAAACGATGGATCAATGAATGCCCGTGCGATAAAATCCCTATGCGGTCACCGGCTGGTGTGGGCCATGGCGATGCTCGTCGCGCTCGCCGCTTGCCAGCGTGTCACGGAAGCCGACCGGAAATCGGTTCCCGCGGCATGGATTCCGGCAGGAAATGAAATGGAGCGCATCGTGGATGCGGAGACCGGCAGGACGGTCCGTTATCTCACAAGCGGGCGTAGCATCGACACGATTTTCCACTATCACAACACCACATGGGGAGTGATCCATGGCAGGGATTATCTCTTTTTCGAATCCTCGCGCGACCGTCCGCCGGGTGCGGGTGCCACGGTTCCCGGCGAGCGCCAGGTGATGGCTGCAGACATTGAAACCGGGGATTTGTATTATCTGACAAGCATCGGATACGACGGCGCGGGCGGCGATGATCCGTGGTTCCGGCAGGTCAACACGCCGGTCCAGTATCACGCGTTTTACAACGACACGGCCAAGACGCTGTTCTATTTCGATAAGCGGCGCACCCGTCTCTTCGCCTACCGCTGTCTGACGGGAGAGCGCAAGCTGCTAAGGACGATGCCGGAGGGGGCGATTCCGCGCGAGTTGTCACATCATGCCGATGAACAGGGCGTGCGCCTGGTCTATCCATATCTGCTCGATGGGAAACATTTCATCGAGGTGCTCGATCTGGACGGCGATCTGAATCTTCTCGCATCCGCGATTGTTAGAGAATCGCCGCCGGGTGAGGCGATCAATCATATCTCAATCCGTCCCGGGGACCGGGATACGATCCTCTACAACCGGGTGCATGGCACCGCGCTCACCGAGCGGCAGAACCTCGTCGCCGGCCTCCGCCCGGGCGGGACCGATGTGGAATTCGACAAGGGCAGGGTGGTGGACCACCCGGTCTGGGGCCGCCGCGGGCAATCGCTTTATTGGGATGACAACGAGGGCGGGCTCTGCCGTTTCACTCCTGCAAGCGGAGTGGTGGAACGCCTGTTGAAATTGCCGCAGGTCCCGGTTCACAACCAGCTCAGCAGCGACGAGCGGCTGTGGGTTTATGACACACGCTCCAGCGAGATTTTCAGCGGCGAGGTTCCCGGCTGCATTGGTCCTGCAAGCAACTGGCAGGGTGCCATCCACGTTTGTGATATCACAGCGGGCGTCAGTGAGAAATATGCCAACATCCTCTGGGCGCACCCGCAGCCGCGCCACCCGCACCCGCAGTTTTCCGCGGACGACAAGCATCTGGCATTCGTCACGGGAGCCGGTGAAAAAGACGCCTTCACGCGCATCGTGGTAATGTGTGTGGGGCACGAACCTCGTTGAAGAAGGCGTCCGCCGCGTCGTCTAACCCGGCTCATGCCATTTTATCTGGGTTCAGGGTGCCTGAGCCTGCTCCATCGTCACGGATGCCGGCCGCAGGGCAATTTTCGGGCAGATGAATTCACACCTTCGGGCTTGCTTCCCGGGCCGCATCCAGAAGCATGGCCACCGATCACGCCATTATGGAATCCATCCGCGCCGAAAATGTTGTCAAAGATTTCGGAACCGTCCGCGCTCTGGACGGGATCAGACTGGTCATTGAACCCGGCGAGCTGTTTTTTCTACTTGGCGCCTCGGGTTGCGGGAAAACCACCTTGCTGCGCTGCATTGCGGGATTGGAGACGCCGACCGGCGGGTCGATCCACTTCGGTGAGCGCGAGGTGACGAAAATGCCGCCGCACAAGCGCGAGGCGGCGATGGTTTTCCAAAGTTACGCACTGTGGCCTCACATGTCGGTGGCGCAGAACATCGCCTTCGGCCTGGAAGAGCGCAAGGTGCCGAAGCCGGAAATCAAGCGACGCGTCGATGAAGCGCTGGAAATGGTGCAGCTGCCGGGTTTCGGCGAGCGCTCAATCGACCAGATGTCGGGCGGGCAGCAGCAGCGGGTGTCGCTGGCGCGCGCGCTGGTGGTGAAGCCGAAGTGCCTTCTGTTAGACGAGCCTCTCTCAAATCTCGATGCCCAGCTGCGCGTGGAAATGCGCCGCGAGATCCGGCGCATCGTGAAGGAAAACGGGCTGACCGGGATTTATGTCACGCACGATCAGGAAGAGGCACTGGCGATGGCCGACCGCATGGCGGTGCTGACCCGCGGCAAGATCGGCCAGATCGGCACGCCGGAGGAAATTTACCGCGCGCCGCGCAGCGCCTATGTTGCGAATTTCATCGGCGAGACCAACATCTTGCAAGGCGAGGTGATCGAAACCCGCGATGGCTTTTCAAGAGTCCGCACCGAGGCAGGGGAGATTGTCGGCCGCGTGACCGATCCCGGGTGGACGCCCGCCTCCGGCGAGCAGGTCCGCCTGTCGATCCGGCCCGAGGCATGGCGTCTGCACAAGGAGGAGGGCGACAATCCGGTGATCGGAAACATCGCCGATCGCACCTACCTCGGCCAGCGCATCCAGTATTGGGTCGAGACACAAGTCGGCCGCCAGCAAGTGGTGGAAATGAACCCCCACATCATTCACGAGCCCGGCGAAGCCAACATCACGCTCCATGCGCGTCACGATGACGTGGTGGTGGTGCGGGGGTGATTCGGAAATCAGAAGTCAGAAAGAAGCAGATTTGAAAACGCGGGCATTCATTATCTTCGGGTTGTTGGCGCTGATTGTGGCGCTGCCGCTGGCGTTGCGTCGGCAGACCGAAACGGCGGGTTCTAGCAAGGCGGATGATCAACTGGTGATTCTAACACCTCACAATGAATCGATCCGGCAGGAATTCGGCGAGGCGTTCGCGCGGCATTGGCAGCAGAAAACCGGGCGCAGCATCTATCTCGACTGGCGCACACCGGGCGGCACTTCCGAGATCCGCATGGTGCTGGATGCCGGATTCAAGGCGGCGGGGGAAACCGGCCGCGAAGGCATCGGCGTGGATTTGTTTTTCGGTGGTGGCGAACCGGACTTTTCCGGCCAGGCAAAACAAGGTCGCTTGGTTCCCTTGGATATTTTCAAAAAGCAGCCGGAGCTTTTCACCGAGGACGGCGCGATCCCGCAATATTTCACCGGCGAGCGCTACTGGCCGGACGATCATGTGTGGGTCGGCACCTCCATGTCGCAGTTTGGAATCTGCTATAATCCGGATGTGCTCAAGCGACTCGGCATCGAGCCGCCGGTTTCCTGGCGCTGCCTCGCCGATCCGCGCTATGCGGGCACCATTGCCCTCGCGGATCCGACAAAAAGCGGCTCGGTGGCCCGCACCTTCGAGTTGATCGTGCAAAGCGAAATCCTCCGCGCGCTGAAGGAAAATCCAGACGAGGAAATGCGTGACGCGACCATCGCCATTGGTTGGGAGCGTGGACTGCAATTGATCCAGAAAATGGCGGCCAACGCCCGCTACTTCACCGACAGCGCGTCCAAAATCCCGCTCGATGTTGCCCAAGGCAATGCCGCCGCCGGAATGAGCATCGACTTCTACGGCCGCTCGTATTCCGACGAACTCCGCACCCGCGATGGCGAGCGGCGGTTGGTCTGGATCGCCCCGGAAGGTGGCACTACTCTGAGCGGCGATCCCATCGCCGTGCTCAAGGGCGCGCCCAATCCGGAAGTCGCACAGGAGTTTGTCGAGTTTTGCCTCAGTCTCGATGGCCAGCGGCTGTGGTTTGGCAAACCCGGCGCGCCCGGTGGTCCGGTCACCTGCGCCCTGCACCGCACGCCGATCCGCCGTGATGCCTACACCCCGGAGTTTCTCGCCCACTCGGTGATGCCGGAGGCCGATCCCTACCACGACCCCGGGAATTTCGATTATCAACGCGAACTCACCGGCCGCGCCTTCAACACGCTGCGCCAATTGGTGAAAATCATGTGCATCGATTCCCATCATGAACTCAAGGAAGCATGGGCCGCCCTTATCGCCGCCGGCATGCCCGCCGACGCGCTCGCTGTGTTTTCCGATGTTTCCTCCATGCCCTACGAATCAGCCGGCCAAGGTGACCCCACCCTCGACACCAAGGATGCTCTCGCCGCCGCCAACCGCGCCGCCGAACTGGGCGCAATATTCCGCGCCAACTACCGCAAAGCCGCAGCCATGGCGAAACAAAGTAAACTGTAGCGTCGGTCTATGACCAACGAGTGCGCAATTATACCACTTTTTCTTTTTGAGAAACTGCGGTTGTGGGCCAACAATTCAAGCGCAAGGACTGAGGAAGAGTCAAACCGTGACCGTAAAGACTCTTGGGGTTCCTAATTTGCGGGGTTTTTTCTTCCTGGATTATACCCGATTGCTCAGAGTCAAAGTCCGGTTGCTTCCATGATCCATGGGTGGGACAGTCACGTCCCGCGGCGGTCCGTGCAACTCCGCCGGAATCAGGGAGCGCAAGGCTGGATGGAGGTCCTTCAGATTCGCCTCCAGATCGCGCTCATATTCAAACCACGTCACACCATCCACTCCAACCGCCGCCGTCTTCTTCAACTTGAAGAAAGAGCGATTCAGCGAGTCTTCGTTGATAGTTTCGGCCACGTCGGGTCTGATCCTCTCGGCCGGGCGGCGGGAGACTCGGAACTGGGTGCGGCAGCTACCATTACGGCTTCAGTTTGTAACACTTCCTCCGCGTCAGGGGAAGGTAATTCATGCTCTTGAGGGGCGGGGCCGGTGAGGCAGCCGTAGAGGTCGTGGTTTTCGTCCAGTCTTCCGTGTGGATGGCAGCGGGCATGGACTTCGCGCAGGGCGTCGATGTGGACGTGGGTGTAGATCTTGGTGGTTTCCATCCGCTCGTAACCGAGCATTTGATGCTCCCTTCCGGTCGCACCTCTTCGAGGCACGTCGCTTTGCTCCTGTCCATCTCGCTCCGCTCGGTTCCTGCACGTAGCGGATGTCCGCACCGCCGCGATGCATATCCGTGGCGCAACTGTGGCGCCACAAATGGCATGATCCGGGTTTGTCGATGCCGCAGCGTTTCAGGAGTTTCTTGATCCAGTGGCCGAGGTAGGCGGGAGTGAATCGTTCACCGTAGCCGGTGAGGAAGAGAGCGGTTTCCTGCGGCAAGTGGTCGAAGAGCGGGCGGGATTCGGCGAGGAAGCGGTCGAGCCAGGCGGCGGCGCGCTCGCCGACTGGCAGCATGCGGTCCTTGCCGTTCTTGCCTTTGCGCACGATCAGGGTTCGGGCGTGGGGATCATAGTCGCCGTGATCGAGATTGGTCATTTCGGTGCGCCGGATGCCGGTGGCGTAGAAGAGCTCCAGAATTGCACAGTCGCGCAGGCCGAAGGGGTCGGCGGGGTTGGGGATGGCCAGCAGGAGCCGGATTTCCTGCCCGCTGAGGTTTTTCGGAAGTGGGCGGGCCTGCTTGCGCGGCAGGTCGAGATCGGCGGCCGGATTGGCGGGGATGACACCGGAGCGGCAGAGCCAGGCGAAGAAGCGCCGGATACAACCAAGCCGGGCGAGCGGGGTTGAAGGCGACGAAGCGGGTGCTGGCGGGTGTTGACTCACGCACGGAGATCGAAGACGACATCTTCCTCACGGTCGGTTTTGTACCGCATCAGCAACCCCGCCTCAAGAAGTGCAAGTGCTGCCGCAGAGGAGAGCTTGAAAGGTGCCGCCTCAAGATTTGCAACAATGCACTCATAAGCCGCGCCGAACTCATGCGCTGGACCGATGAACTCGTCCATCTGAGCTACCTCCTCAGGGAACGAAAGGCCTTCGGGCGGATAATGTGCATCGACTTCAGATTGCTGGGTCCGCATCTCATCAAGGACTTGCTTGAGACGATCAACGATCATGGAACTATGATTTGTATCAGTCATGGATTTCGCGGGACGTTGGTTGGGAAACCGGTGACGATACGGTCCTTCTTCTGATCGACGACGACCTTCACATCGACACCATCGACGGTCTTGGTTCCAGTGGAGTAGCCACGTTTGTCAGGCTTCGAGAACGGAACCTTTGGATCGGTCGCGATGTCCGAAATCTCGTGTATGACGCGGTCGTCGTCCCAATTAGCTGGGAACTCGCTCTTATCGGGTTTGCCTCTACCTGCTCCGTGTCCGCCCCCTGTCCCTGTCGCATTTCCATCAAGAATGTGCGTCCGTCCCTTGGCGTCGGTGAGGTCTACGTTCTTTGGGCATTTTGCCGCTTTTTCTGCAGACTCTTTTGCTACCTTCTCCGCCGCTTCTTTTGCTGCTTTTTTAGCGAGTAATTCAGCTGCTTCCCGAGCTGCTTTCAAAGCAGTCGTTGCACCGCCGGGAACAAATGGCACTACGGCTGCCCCTGTATCAACAATGGCACCACCTAGATCCCAAGCTGCATCACCCCAATTCCCATTCCAAGCATTATTTGCAGCGGACCCATAGCTCCAAGCGGCATTACCCACATCCCAGATGGTATCAAGAATAAGCCCATACAAATCAAAATAATTAACCCCGTCATTTCCCACAAAGGCATACAAATTCACCCCGCCTTGTTCTTCGATAGGATCCCTGGATGGCCACCTGCCGGTGACAGGGTCGTAGTAGCGGTATTGGTATTCAGTCACACGCGGCCTCAAACCTCGTGATTTCAGGGTTTTCGGGCGATTCCTGCCCCTTGGAACCGGGCAATTTCCGGCTGGCGGGGTGCCATTTGGCGGCGGTTTGGGGCCGGATACCGGGGCCCCACCAGCGGGTGGATCATCGGAATCCTCGTCGGGCGGCAGGTCGAACCGCCGCGCCTTCGCAGCCGTCACCGGAGCGGTGCGGACGATGGAATGTGGTGTGGCGGTTACCATCACGGCTTCAGCTTCTAGCGTTTCCTCCACGCCGGGGGA
>CANLKN010000123.1 GCA_947491475.1 Akkermansiaceae bacterium
ATGTCATGGGACAGCATCGCCGCGTAAACACCGGGATATATCAACTGCTCGCAAAAAAGTCGCAATCGCCATTCTCCCGAAACGACCTCAGGGCCTCGCAAAATCAAGGCTCAGGGCGCGCCGCGCCCAGTCTGTGGGACGGCTGTGAATGTGGCTGGTAAATGGATTCAGGATTTTGCCATCAAACCCGCATTTCCGGATGCGGAGTCTTATCTCAAACACCACAATGCCAAAGCCGTTTATAAGGCGTTCGACAAGGGCGATTTCCCCCCAGATTGGACTGTCAACAAGAAAGACGCGGCGGCAGAGTTTGCCTATGATACCGCGACGGCCAGCGCATATGTGTATCTGCCGGCAAGCCGCGGCGATGGCAAGATACCCGGAGTCTATCTTCACATCAGTGCAGGCGAGGAAGGAGAAATGAATACCGCTTACGAACCGGTGATGGACAGGCTCAACCTGATTTACATCAGCCCTAGAGGCACATCGAATTTTCAACCGATGCTCCGGCGTGTCAGGCTGGCGGTGGACGCGTTGAACTCGGTGCGTGCACTCCATCAGGTTGATCCCGCGCGCATCACCATTGGCGGCGGCTCGGGTGGCGGCCACATCGCCATGCTTGTCCACGCAATGTTTCCCGATTTTTTCATGGGTTCGGTAAGTCACGCGGCGCAGAGCTATCTGCCTGTGCCTAACAGTTGCGGCCATTTTCCCGGTCTGGAGACACGCGATTTGAAGTCCGGTATTCTCAAAGATCACAAATGGTGTGTGATATCCGGCTCCAAGGATTTCAACTACGCGGAAATTCTGGAGACTTCAAAACAATGGAGTATCAATAAAATGAACTATCAATTTATCGATGTTCCCGATATGGCACATAGCAACGCGCCACCCGATTTTTTGGAAGAGGCACTCAAATGGATAGGGCTCTAAGCATATACATCAAGACCTGGCAATCAGTCCTCGCTTTGCGCAACCCACCCGGTTCCAAAAGAAATACCGTGGCAGGTCGGGAAGGCATGCCGTTGTCGCGTGATCATGGACCGCGCCGGACTCACTACACGTTCATCGCGTTCACTTCCGGCTACCGCATTGCCACCGGCCGTCACGGGTTGTGGTCCAGCGCGCCGTGATCGATTGCGGCCACAAGCTCATCCACTATCCGCTGGCGAAGCTAGCGCTGCTCTTCGATCTCGTGGCCCGAAATGAACGTCCTCGCTTCCCGCGCGGACAGCCAGTTGCTGAAAAAGCGGCGCTTCGCCCGCTTGCTGGAACTCCAAAAGGAGTCCGGCGGTCCGCTCGCAACCCGAAATTCATCCGATTGGATGTATGGACACCCCCCCTTGTTTGTGAGCAGCGTGCGATTGTGAATAAGAACAAAACCGTTTGATGCCATGTGAATGGCCTTCTTTCCTTGGAAAATCACACTCCCGAAAACAACCTAAATAACTGCATGAAGAAATCCGATTGCCTCCTCCACCTGGCTCTGGCCATCGCGGGCTGCCACACGGCACTCGCCGCACCCGTGAGTTATCCACTCGCAAACCCCAGTTTTGAGTCTCCGACACTGGATTCCAGTAACACATGGTATGCTGGAGTCGTTGACTGGGGCTTCACCGGCATTCCAGGAACCACCTTCTCCACCCCTTGGATTCCTGGTTACCCAGCGCCTAATGGCAATCAGTTCCTCTACGGCGCAAGCGATAACTGGCAGGTCTTCCAGCAGACCGGCACCCTGCAACCCAACACCCGTTATTGGCTGCAGGTGGACCTCTACCCGCTCAATACCGGCACCAACCGCGCCGAGATTATCCTTGAAGAAACCGATGCCTTTGCCGCCACCTTCGCCGTGGCGCGCCACAAACCGGCATGGGATCCAGCGATTGAGGATTTCCAACTGCCCGCCGGCCAGTGGACTACCGTGACCATCGCCTTCAACAGTTCCGAATGGGCCTCGCTGGTGGGCAACAATTTCCGCATCCGCGTGGCGGGCTCCCACCTTGCCATGGACAACGTCCGCATGCTCGTGGACAACGAAATCCACACTTTCCACGTTTCAAACAACGGCAGCGACACCGCCAACAACGGCTGGAGTCCCTCTTCCCCTTGGAAAACCTTCACCAACCTCGGCGCATGGTTACCGCTCTCGCCTGGCGAGCGCGTCCTCCTGGAACGCGGCAGCACCTTCAGCCAGGAGCTTTACCTCTGGGGCAAAGGAACCGCCGCCGCTCCCATCGAGTTGGCCGCCTACGGCACCGGAAACAATCCCATCATCAGCCGCGGCGATACCGTAAACGGCATCTGCGTCCTCTGGGACAGCCCGTCGTATGTCAGAATCAACCAGATCGACTGCCGGAATTCGAAACTCGGAATCTACCTGCGCTACGACAACGACCCGAACAACTACGACGTGCGCATCGATGGTTGCAACTTCAAAGACATGCCCGATGCAACACTCGACCCTTCGATTCACAACTATGAGTTCGCCTACAGTGACGCCATATTCCTAGGGGGTCATGATTGGATCAGCAATTCCAGCACCAACACCTACTACACTTTTCTCGACGGACTGCGCATCACCAACTGCATCGCGGAAAACTGCGCCCACGGCTTCGGCACCGGCTGGTATTACCCCGCGATGTATCGCAGCCGCCTGAAAAACCTGATCATGGAGGACAACCTCGCAACCAACTGCCTCAACGGCTGGACCTCGCTCATCGGCGTGGACGGCGGGCATATGAAACGCTGCCACAGCGTGGGCGGCGGCGGCAAGGACACTTGGGCGGGAACGACCCTCGGCATGATTCAGAGCAGCCAGAATTTCCTCATCCAGGACTGCGAGTTTTCTTACTGCGATCGCGCCCAGGCGGGTGACGGCTCGGGCATGGACTTCGAGGGCAATACCATCAACGTCACCTTTGACAACAACACGGTGCATGACAACGATGCTTCGGCAATTCTCATCTTGAGCACTGAGGGCCCCCACCAGAACCTCGTGATTTCAAACAACGTCTTATATAACAACGCCAGAGACCCTTGGAACAGCGAGATCAACAGCGAGATACAGGGCAGCCAGGCCGCACACACGGGCTGCTCGATTATCAACAACGGGATTTATCGCGGAGCAACCAATATCAATTACCTTTCGCCGAGCTCTAACTGGAGTGGTTTCACCATCAGCGGAAACCGCCAATTCAATGCCTCCACCTACTTGAACCGACCCAGATGGTGGAACTTCGACACCACTGGCAATCTCGAAGGCTGGTCCGGCTTCAACCAATGGAGCAGCAACACCGTGAGTGGCGGCAACCTATGGGGACTCTCCACCGGCAACGACCCATTCGCCCACTCCGCCGCCACGTTCTCAAACCTGACTCTCAATCCGTATGCATGGGTCCGCATGAAACAAACCGCCGGCACGGTCGCCCAGGTCTTCTACATTACCGAAACGGATTCCGTCTGGAATGAATCGAAGTCCGCATTCTTCCCAATCATCCCGGACAATCAGTATCATGACTACTTCGTGGATCTTGACCAACCCGGCATCCAGGGAGTGATCACACAGGTGCGTCTGGACCCCACGATTGTCGCCAACTCCACCATGGCTATCGACTTTGTCCGCCTGACCAACAGCACCGATCCCAATCAACCGGCTCCGCCCGCCGCACCACCGGCCTCGACTGAGGTCAGCTTCACCTCCATTGCATCGGAGGACGGTTATGCATTGGAATCCGCCCGCAATAGCGGCATCGGCGGCTCACTGAACAGTTCGGCAACCACCATTCGCATTGGCGATGATTCAAGCAACCGCGCCTACCGGCCGATCCTGTCGTTCAACACCTCAAGCCTCCCGGACAACGCCATCATCGACGAGGCCACCATCAGCATCACCCGCGTCGGCAGCATTACCGGCTCGATTCCCATCGGCACGCCCAACATGACCTTCGGCGAACTGCTTGTTGATGTGATGACCGGACCGTTCAGTGGCAGCAATACCCTGCAGAACGGTGACTGGCAGGCTGCGGCCAGCAAGTCGGTGGCAAGCAAATTCGCATGGCCCGCCTACATCGACACCATGACCATCAACAGCCGCCTTGAGTCACCCGATCTCACGCGGGTCAACAAGACCGGCAGAACCCAATATCGCATCCGCTACGCAATCGATGACGATAACGATGGCAAGGCTGACTATGTGAGCTACGCCTCATCCAATCATGCGACCACCGCCTACCGGCCGAAGCTCAAGGTGAAATACCACCTGCCCTGATCGACCGGCTTGGCAGCAGTCCCGCCATGGTTTTTAGAAACCGTGGCGGGTTCTTCGTTTTCACGCACCCGCATTCGGATCGTAGTCCTTGGATGCGCGGACGATTTTCTCGATGCCGCGCTTGTAACCGGAAAGGTCAAAATCGTATTGCCCTTGTGCTTACGCCTATTAGTTGTTTCTTGGCCCGAATGAGTCCGTCATTGATTTTGCCCAGAAAACGCCGCGCCATGTCCCCTGTTCGGGGTTTTGCGCTGGTGGTGACGGTGTCGTTGATGGTTCTGCTGCTGATCGTGGCGGTGGGCTTGCTGACGCTTTCGGCGGTCTCGCTGCGCGGTTCGGTTTCGTCCCAAGATGATGCCACGGCGCGGGCGAACGCGCGGCTGGCGTTGATGTTGGCGCTTGGCGAGTTGCAAAAAACGGCCGGCCCGGACCAGCGGGTAACGGCACGGGCGGATGTGCTGGGCGAAAGCATTGCCAACCCGCGGCTCACCGGCGTTTGGCAATCGTGGGACATCCACGCCGGCTCGCCACCGCAGGCCGGCGATTACGGCAAGGCGGAGCGCGACAAGAAATTTATCGGCTGGCTGGCATCCTCTGCCGACGGCGTGGCCAACCGGCAGTTGGGATTTGCAAATGCCAATACGGTCCAACCGGTCGTGCTGTGGGGCAATGGCACGCTCGGCCCGAAGGCCAGCGGCGGCGATCGGGTGCGGGCCACGGTGGTGCGCGTCAACGACAAGCGCGGCGCACTCGCCTGGGCTGTGCTCGACGAGGGCGAAAAAGGCGCGCATCAACACCGGCTTTGTCGCAAGCGCCAGTTCCGATGCGGCAAAAACCGCCCAGCTCGGCGCGGGGCGGCGTCCGGGAGTGGAACTCGTGAATGGTCTCAGCGGACTTGAGCGCCGTTTTTTTGAGCGTAGTCACTCTGCCTATGAGTTGATTGAAAAAGGCATCAGCGCGCAAAACTACGGAGTAGCGGCGGAGGAAATCGAGCCTGGCATCCGCGATGCGCTGCGGGCGCTCACCCACGACGTCACCACACATTCCATGGGGCTCTTTACCGACACCGCGCGCGGCGGGCTGCGCAAGGATTTCCACCTGCTATCCAACCAGGCGGACCTGCCGCTGGAATACCGCGGCAAGGGGATCTGCGAATCCTTGCTTGGGCTCACCGGGCCGTCTGACCCGCGCTGGCAATCGCTGCAACAGCTCGCACGGGTCCATCGCGACGGCACACTCACCAAGGCAGGCGGCGTGCCGGTGCTCAGCGCGAAGACCCCGTCCGGCTGGGCGGCGGCGAATGCCAGCGGCGTCCTCAATCCATCGCCGCCGCCGGGCGCGGTGTTGATGCCATCGATCGCCAAGGTGCAGGTGCTCTTCGGGCTGATTGCGCGGGATTTCCATGACTATCCCATCGGTGGCAGCCCGGTGGGCGCGCCGGTGATGCACGGTGTTTCTAACGGTTCCGGTCTTCCGCATCACTTCACGGGCACATCCTATTATTACAATCTCCGCCTTACCTATACGCCCATCGTTACGCTGCACAATCCCTACAATGTGGCCATCGACCTGAAGGATGTGAAGGTTGAGTTCATCCATGCGCCCTTTGCGATGCAGGTATTCCGCAACGGACTGCCGCAAAGCACCGGCCTTGTTCCGCTGGAAACGATGTATATGGACAACCTCTCCGGGCAGAAGGGCAAGGCTTTCGCGATGAGCCTCAAAACCATGAACGCATCCGGCGCGCCCGGAGGCACGACATTCCAGATGCTGCCCGGCGAGGTGAAGATGTTTTCATTACATATTGATCCCAATTACACTTATCGGGAGGAGTTGAAACTATGGGGCCCTTCGGGAACGGCCAAGCGCAAGTTCTGGGACACATTCATGAGGGACAACAAGGCCGCGACCATCGATGCGATTCCCGGCTGGCGCGAAGGCGTCGGTTTCGAGACCGACGGGATCAACGGCAACCTGCCGGTGGACCGCTTGGCGGTGAACGGCCGCTGGGGCTCGTTGATCGCGTTGGCATGGGACGACCAGATTCATGTGGAAGTGGCGCCATTGAGCATTCCCCTCAGCAACAACAAGTTCGTGGTGAGAATGACGGCTGGAGCAGGCAGCCAGCAGAAGACCGTGAATGCCATCGAAATGGATTATGGCAATCCGGAGGGCTTGCGCGAGTCGTTGCTCGGATCGGGCCGCACGCTGCGTTATCCGCCCAGCGGAACCGTCAGTGTGGGAACCTTGCACCAGCACGCCAGGAAACCAGTCTGGGAGACCAAGCCGACTTTGTTCTGTTTGTTGAGCGTGCAGGCGAAATCGACCTCCGCCGGCCGGGATGCGAGCGATGAGGACGGGCGCTTCGCCACCAAGCCATGGTGCTTCGCCCATGCGGCGGGTGGTGTTTCCACGCAAAATATCCTCTCCGATCACCCGGCCAATCACTCGCATGAGATCGCCCTGCAGGTGCTGCCGGGCGGCAATGCCGACAACCTGCTGCAGGTGGATCCACTGGGCCGCACGAATTTCATCAGCGGACATGGCAGCTACAACGGTGTCAAATTCGGAGCCATGTATGATATCCCGCTCGGGCCGGTGCAAACCTTCGCCGCGCTCAACGGCGCGAATCCGGGCGGCGCATCGGCTTTCCTGCCGCGCTTCGCCCGGCCGATCGGCAACTCGTGGGCTCACCCGCTTTTACCGTCCGACAAGCTGCGCCACGCCGTGGGTGGGGTGGATTACCTGGATCACTCGTTCATGGGCAACCTCGCGTTTTACGACGGGTTTTACTTCTCAGGGCTTGCGGATCAAGGCGGGCGGGACTTCGGCCATGACGGGCCTCGGGGCGGCACCGGCGCGCAACGCCCGCATCAGCCGTTTCCGCCTGCCCGCATCGTCATCTGCGGCGGCTGGAGCCGAGGCGGAGGATGCCTACTGGCTCGGGCCGCGCGAGTATCCGGAGGCCGAGCTGCGGCTGTTGGCGCGCAACATCGTCAAGCAGGTGCGCGCCCGCGGACCATTCCTTTCGCTGGCTGATTTTGTGAACCGCCAGCTCGGCAGCGGTATGGCGGCGCAGCACGGAGCCTTGCAGCAGGCGATCGATGATTCGAACCTCAACGCCGCGCCGGCTGCGGATGCCAATGCCGGATATGATATCACAAGCAGCCAGGGGAGTGGCTATAACCATGCCAATCCCGAGGCCGGAGCAGGGCCGAGTTATCAGGGCGCTCCTGGATTCCTGAGTCAGGAGGACCTGCTTGGTGTGCTCGGCAATGCCGCCACCGCGCGCTCCGACACTTTCACCATCCGCGGCTACGGCGAGGCGCGCGATCCCACCGGCACCAAGGTGCTTTCCCGCGCCACTTGCGAGGCGGTGGTGCAACGTTTCCCCGAGTGGATCGATCCGAAGGATTCCGCAGCAACCTCACCGCCATCCTCGCAGGCCAACCAGTCGTTTGGCCGCAGGTTTTCCATCATTTCATTCCGCTGGCTTGTGGCGGATGAGATATGAATTTCATGCCAGCCATGCGTTTGTTGTTTCTGATATTTTGTTTGTTTCCGCCGCTTCTTGCCGCGGCGGGTGACGATGCGCCGAAATTAAGCTGCCGTTTCCTGCGGCTGGATGCCAACGGTGCGGATCCCGAACTGATGCACGTGGCCAAGGATGGCGCGCAGGTGGCTTGCAAAGTGCCTGCACACCGGCTTTCCGCGGCGGTGACGCTTCCCGCGCAGGACGGCGTGCTGGAGTTCCGCATGGCGGATGGCGGACTGCCCGCCGCAAGCGCACGGCTGCCCGGCCCGCTCAAGAGCGCCATTCTCATTTTTGTTCCCGCTGCGGATGCGCAAGGCGGACTGCCAATGAAAGTCGTTGTGATCGATGACTCCGAACGTAATTTTCCTCTGGGCGGGACGATGGTGGCGAATTTCCACAACGGCGTAATCCGCATCGCGATCGGCGAAGGCCGCGCCACGCTGGAACCCGGCGGCATGCGCGCGTTTTCGCTGCCGGAGCGGCACGATGATTTCAGAATGGCCCAGGTGGTGGTCCAGTTCGAGCAGGACGGAAAATGGCGCACCGCCAGCGAGTGCATGCTGCGTTTCCTGCCGTCCATCCGATATCTGATCTTCGCCTACGTGGATCCGGTTTCCAAACGGCCGCGCATCAGCACCTATCAGGATTACACGCCGCAAGCACCGGCCAAGGTGGAACCCTGAAAACCAAGCGCACAGCCCTTTCAGTCGCAGGGAAGTCCAGCTTCGGGCATTTCCCATACACCCGCCTTGGGCTCTTGATTCCTCCTCAAGCGCCCGCCACTCTCCCCGCATGTCCGCTCCCGCCGCTACTCCGATGATGGCTCAATACCTGGCCATGCGGAAATCCCTGCCTGCGGACATCATCCTGTTTTACCGGCTCGGCGACTTCTACGAAATGTTCTTTGAGGATGCGAAAACCGCTGCTCCCATTCTCAACGTGGCACTCACCAAACGCGGCGGCACCCCCATGTGCGGCGTCCCTTACCACGCCGCACAAGGCTACATCGCCCGCCTGCTCAAGGCAAACAAGCGCGTCGCCATCGCCGAGCAGACCTCCGATCCCAAACCCGGCAAACTAGTCGAACGCGAGATTTCCCGCATCCTCTCGCCCGGTTCCATCGACGACCTCACACTGCTCGACGACCAGCGCCCGAATTACCTCGCCGCCGTGTTCCGCCACGGCAAATCCATTGGCCTCGCCTGCGTCGATCACACCACAGGTGAGTTCACCATCGCCGAGTTTGTCGATATCGGCCAGCTCACCGATGAAATTTCGCGCATCGCGCCATCGGAGTTGATCATACCGGACCATCAGACCGCTGAATTCGGTGCGCTCACAAACTGCATGGCCTACGACGGCTATGCCTTCCTGCCGGAGCACGCCACGCAACTTCTAAAGGAGCATTTCAGCGTCCATTCACTCGATGGCTTCGGCTGCGCCAGCCTGTATGCCGCCAGCGGTGCTGCCGGTGCCGTGCTGCATTACCTCATCCACGCGCTGCACCGTCCCTGCGGGCACCTTCGCCCGCCGCATCTAAGGGAAAATTCCGACTTCGTCCTCATCGATGCCGCCTCACAGCGCAACCTCGACCTCGTCGATTCCCGCTCCGGCAAACAACACACATTGTTAGGCGTGCTCGACCGCACCGCCACCCCGATGGGCGCGCGCCTGCTGCGCGACTGGATCCTCCACCCATTGCGCGATCTAACTGCCCTCAGCGCCCGCCAGGACATCATCGCCGCGTTTCTGGCAGAACCTTTCCTGCTCTCGAAATGCCGCGAGTCGCTCAAGGGCATTCGCGATATCGAGCGCACCACCTCCCGCCTCTCGCAAAACTCCGGCAACGCCCGCGACCTCCAGTCCCTCGCCATCTCCCTCTCCCACATCCCATCACTGAAAGAGGATGTCTCTTCTCTCTTCTCATCCACAATCCACAATCCACAATCCACGATCACCGAAGGTCTCCACGACTTCTCCGATCTAACAACTCTCCTATCCGGCGCCCTCGCCGACGATCCTCCCTCCAACCTCCGCGACGGCGGCATCATCCGCGACGGCTGGTCGGCCGAACTCGACGAACTCCGCAACGCCTCGCGCGGCGGCAAGGACTGGATCGCGCGCTTGCAGGAAGACGAACGCAAACGAACCGGCATCGACTCGCTCAAGATCAAGTTCAACAACGTCTTCGGCTATTTCATCGAAATCACTACCAGCCATCTCGCCAAAGTCCCGGATGACTACACGCGCAAGCAAACCATGTCCAACGCCGAGCGTTACATCACTCCTGCGCTCAAGGAGATGGAAAACAAGGTGCTCGGTGCCGAAGAGCGTTCCAAGAAACTCGAAGCCGAACTCTTCGCCGATCTCCGCTCGCAAGTCATCACCCACCTCGTCCGGCTTCAGGAAACCGCCGCCGCCATCGCGGAGATCGATGTGCTTTGCGCATTGGCCGAAGTTGCCCAGTTCCACCGCCACTGCCGCCCGGTTCTCAATGAGAACAATGGCTTCTTCGTCACCAACGGCCGCCATCCCGTTCTCGAACAAACGCTCACCGACACCAAGTTCGTCCCCAACGACACCGAACTCGAACCGGAAACCGCCCGCCTGCAAATTCTAACAGGTCCTAACATGGCGGGTAAATCCACCTATATCCGCCAGATCGCACTCATTGCCGTTATGGCGCAGATCGGCGCTTATGTTCCTGCGGATTCCGCGACACTTGGACTCGTGGACCGCATTTTCTGCCGCGTCGGTGCATCAGACGACCTCTCGCGCGGTCAATCCACCTTCATGGTCGAGATGAGCGAAACGGCGCTGATCCTCAACCATGCCACCGACCGCTCGCTCGTCATCCTCGACGAGATCGGCCGCGGCACCGCCACCTTCGACGGCCTCTCCATCGCCTGGGCCGTCGCCGAGCACCTGCACGACAGCATCGGTTGCCGCACCCTCTTCGCCACCCATTATCATGAGTTAACAGACCTGGCCAACACCAAGCAGGCCGTCACCAATTATAATGTAGCTGTGAGAGAATGGAACGAAGAGATCATCTTCCTGCACAAGATCCTCCCCGGCGCGGCGGACAAGAGTTATGGCATCCAGGTTGCCCGCTTGGCTGGCTTGCCGAAACCCGTCGTCGAACGTGCCAAGTCCATCCTCTCCCATCTCGAACTCCACTCCGTGAAGCCCGAACAGAAGAAACAAGGACCGAAGGCGAAAAACACCGTGCAAGACGAGTTTCCCAAACCCGTGACTCCGCAAATGGACTTGTTTGCCGATTTCTAGCAGTGGCGGCAATCCAGCGGGAGCGTTAGCGACACAACAGAACAGCACAGCCGCATCTGGGATGGCTGGAGGAAATTTTTAACTGCCACGCCCACTCTTTCATTATCATCAAGGCACAATCCGCAATCGTCTGGATCCCAAGAAGACCGCCTCATTCGATTCCCGCACGCAGGTCGCGCGCGCTCCACAGCAAGCAATCAACGCCACCCGTTCCCGCCTTGCCGCGCATTCTTCGTGCGCCGCTCATCCGTTTTGGCCCGAATCGATCCCGGCATTGATCAAACAACCCATCCACAAACTCGCGGCTGCCGATCACCGCTCCGTCCGTAAAATAGCGAACCTTCCACCGCAGCATCTGCCGCAACGCCACATCACGCCCGCCCTCCAGCTTTGAAAACTCTGCTTCCACTTTTTCCCGCGGCATACCTTTCTTCACCACTTGCGTCACACACTCGCCCGATTCATCCACCACTTCCCGCGTCTTCTGCTCGCCTTCATCTAACAAAAGCATCCGGTATTGCCGAGCAACCCTGCCCGCCCAGTGTCGTGCATCCGCCTCCGCTCCCTTGTCCGCCATGATTGCCCGCACCAGGCCCGCTTTCGCCTTCGCCCCACTCCGGCCAGTGGCTCCCATCGCCTCGCCATAGCTGCTCCAGCGATATTCCGCCGGATCCTCAGCCAACCCGGCTCTCACGGGATTCAAATCGATATAAGCCGCGATTGTTCTCGAAGCCAACCCGTCCTCCACCACCACGCTTTTGAACGTTTCCTCCCATAAGTTGCCGCATCTTTTC
>CANLKN010000124.1 GCA_947491475.1 Akkermansiaceae bacterium
ACAGCAACCACCTCCACGCGCGCCTCACCCAGCAAGGCGTCCATGATCTGATAATCCATGCGTCCTTCGCGATAAACCGCTTTCACCTCGTCCGCGAGATGCAGCCACTTGGCGCCACCCTTGCCGATAATGCCGAGGCGCAGCACGCCACCCTTGCCGGGCAGGTAAAACGCGAACTCCGGTCCATCTCCGGCATCGAGGCGCGCTCCATCATGGCCGATATACAGCGGGCGGTTGAAGCGCTCGTGGCCATTGGTTATGGCAAAACCGCCGTCTTGCGGCTGATAGCGCATCGGCCGTGCAGTGCGGCCGGCCAGCACCGGCTGCGGCGCGGGAATCCGTTGGCCCAGCGGACTGATATGCTGTTCCGCGTCCGGAGCCGCGTTTTCCGCGGACGCGGGGTTGATACACAAGGCACACGCCAGCAAGGTGGCAAGGAGAAGACGGGTTTGAATGCGCACACGTTTCATTTCACAAAGACTTTGAAAAGCTATGGGACAAGTGAATCAATTCTATCAAAATTAAAGGCAGATTAAGTGGCGCAACGGTGCACCAGGCACTGGCTATGCATTCGGAAAAGGCTACCTCATGCCCTGACCTGGGCCGCAGCCGAACGATTGCGCAAAAACCCGGTAAAATTGTGCGTAGCTGCCGAAACCCGCCTCATACGCGGCTTCCGTGAGCGTTTTGCGCACCGGACCGCGGCGTATTTCCAGGAATCTACCCAACCGCACCGAGTTGCGGTATCGGTTGAGCGGCACAGACATCTGACGGGTGAAGACGCGGCTCAGATAGGCCTCGCTCACTCCGGACTGCCGCGCCAATTGGGCCAGGCTGCCGTCCCACTCGCCATTTCCTAACAAGGCCAAAGCCTTGATCACCGCCGGATGCAGTTGCACTTCGCCGCCCGGGGAACCTCCTTCCACCTGCTGCCGCCAGCACTGTAGCAACAAATGGCGCAATCCCGCGTTGAGCGCGTCCGCGTCGCCATGGCGGAACGAGAAATCCGATCCAACCCCGAATCCAGCCTCGCGGTTCAACAAATCAGGATCCAGCGAGCCATGCATCAACACGTCCATGGTCTTGCGGATCAGATCAAACGCCGCAGGATCAAGCGCCGTGTGCAGCACGCTCTTTGCATCCTTTCTACGAAGTCCATTGTAGAACGGAGAGTGGCAGGCCGCTTGGATCAACGAGGGTTTGAATACAGCGACGTAGTATTGGGCGTCGTCCGTGCGATCCACCAACTGGTGCTCCTGCGCCGGAAACATCCACAACAGAGAGCGTTTCGGAAACGTGTAACGCCGGCCGCGCACCACATAAGTGATCCGGCCGCCCACCACCAGATTGAGTTCCAGTTCCACGTGCCGGTGGCGGCGAAGCGCTGGCGGATTGCGCGCAGCCTCCGCCAGGAATAGGAAGCCGTCGTAGCCATCCGCGAGTTTCAGGTTTTCCAGCACGCGGACAAAAGATGATCACTTTTTGTCGTCTGGCGAGAAGATATCCGCCCGCCAGCAAACTATGGTTTTCCCAACCCTATAAAAACCCGCCATGACATCCAAAGAACGCATCCGCGCCGCAATCGAACACCGCCAACCCGACAAGCTGCCGATGGACTTCGGCTCGTCTTTTATCACCGGCATTCATTGCAGCGTGGTTGAAAACCTCCGAAAACATTATCGTTTGGAGACTCGCCCGGTCAAAGTCTGCGAGCCCTACCAGATGCTCGGCCTCGTCGAGGACGACCTGCTCGACGCGATGGGCATCGACACCGCGCCAGTGTTTCCCAACCGCACCATCTTCGGCTTCGTTAACGACGACTGGAAGCCCTGGCGCACTCCGTGGGGACAGGACGTGCTGGTTTCCCGCCACTTCGAGATCGATGATCGACCTGACGGCATCTACGTCTATCCGCAGGGCGACCGCTCGGCCGCACCCAGCGGTCACATGCCCACCACCGGCTATTTCTTCGACTCGATCATCCGGCAAGTTGACATCGATGAGGACAACCTCAAGGTGGAGGACAACCTCGAGGAGTTCGGTCCGATGAAACCCGAGGAGGAGGCTTACTGGCGCGAACAGGCGGAAGTTTTCCGCAGCTGCGACCGCGCGGTGGTCACCCATCTCAATGGCACCTGCCTCGGTGATATCGCGCTGGTTCCGGCACCATTCCTCACTCATCCGAAAGGCGTGCGCGATATCGCACAGTGGTATATGACCGTCGCGAGCGATCCGGATTTCGTGCAGGAGTTGTTCGACCGCCAGGTGGACATCGCGATTGGAAATCTCGAAAAACTCCAGGCCATCGCCGGCGATGTGATCGACGTGGTGATCGTCTGCGGCACGGATTTCGGCACTCAGGAATCAACCTTCTGTGCGTGCTCCACCTACGACGAGATCTGGCTGCCGCGCTACAAACGTATCAACGACTGGATCCACGCCCACACCACTTGGAAAACCTTCAAGCACTCGTGCGGCGCGATTGAAAGTTTCCTGCCGAGCATCATCGAGTCCGGATTTGACATCATCAACCCGGTGCAGTGCTCCGCCAAAGGCATGGACCCCAAACTGCTCAAGGAACGCCACGGCGACCGCATCACCTTCTGGGGCGGCGGCGTGAACACCCAGAAAACCCTGCCCTTCGGCACGCCCGATGAGGTCCGGCGCGAGGTGTTGGAACGCTGCGAAATTTTCGCGCCTGGCGGTGGCTTCATTTTCAACGCCATCCACAACGTCCAGGCGCTCACGCCCACCGCCAATGTCGTGGCAATGGTCGAAGCGATACACGAGTTCAACTCCAACCAGGCATCGTGATGAACCCGCCCACCGGTCCAGGAAAAAGCTATCTGATACTCGCCGCCGGCGTGGCCACCCTCGGCGGCTTGCTGTTCGGCTACGACACCGCCGTGATCAGCGGTGCGATCGAACCCTTGCGCTCACACTTCGGCCTCGATGCCACCATGAAAGGCTGGGCTGCTGGCTGCGCCTTGGTCGGTTGCATCGCCGGCGTGCTGATGGCCGGTCCATTCAACGACCGCTTCGGCCGCAAGATCACGCTGCTCGCCGCCGCTCTGTTGTTTCTCGCGTCCGCCATCGGCACCGCGCTGCCGCGCGACTTCACCGAGTTTGTGCTCTACCGCATCCTTGGCGGCGTCGGCGTGGGCATCGCCTCAATGACCAGCCCGATCTACATCGCCGAGATCAGTCCCGCGCGGCTGCGCGGGCGAATGGTCTCGCTCAACCAGTTCGCCATCGTCCTCGGTATGCTGATGGTTTATTTCGTCAATTATTTCATTTCATTGCAGGGCGATGATGCATGGATGAATCGCGTAGGATGGCGCTGGATGTTCGGCTCAGAGGCTATCCCCGCGGTGTTTTTGCTGGTTGCCCTGTTTTTCGTGCCGGAAAGCCCGCGCTTCCTGTGCCGCATGGGCCGCACGGACAAGGCACGCGCGATCCTCGCCAGAATCGACGGCGAGGAGCACGCCGCCAGGGAGATCGCGCAGATCGAGTCCGCACTGCGTCAGGAAAGCGGCGATTTCCGCGAATTGCTGCGCCCGGGGCTGCGCGGCGTGCTGCTGCTCGGCATCGCACTGGCGGTGCTACAACAGGTCACGGGTATCAATGTCTTCCTTTACTACGCGCCGGACATCTTTCGTGCGGTCGCCGGCACCGGCACTGACATTGCTCTGTTGCAGACCGTCGTGGTCGGAGTGGTGAACCTGCTATTCACCGTGATCGCCATCCTCACGGTGGACCGCATCGGCCGCAGGCCCCTGATGATCGTCGGCTCCATCGGCATGACAGTTTCCCTGATCGCCATCGGTGTGGCATCGATGACCCAGTCCATCGGTGCTTGGTTACTACCTTTCGTGCTTGGCTACATCGCCAGCTTCGCTTTCTCCGTTGGACCGGTCACTTGGGTGATCCTGTCCGAAATCTTTCCGACCAAGTTGCGTGGTCGCGCCTTGGCCATCGCCACGTTCTTCCTATGGTCAGCCAATTTCCTCGTTTCCCAAACCTTCCCGATGATGGATGAGAACCGCTGGCTGGTGGATCGTTTTCACCACGGATTTCCATTCTTCGTCTATGCCGCCTTCTGTATCGTGCTTGCGTGCGTAGTCGCCAAGTTCGTTCCCGAGACCAAGGGACGTTCGCTTGAGGAAATCGAGCACAACCGGGTGCGCTGAGCATGTAGGATCAAACCGGACGCAATCCGACGATTTACCATACATCTCCAATATCCCAGACATGACCGACGATCACCACGGCCCAGCCGTCATCATGAAGCCTCCCACTCATCTTGACTACAGCCTCACCGGCGAGAACGCGGCCCGTGCGGTCGAACGCGGCCTCGCTGAGGCCGACTGGTATCAATGCCCGGTGCCGCGCGCCACCATGCGCAAGCTGCTGGAGCGCCGCGACGGACCTGCCATTCGCGATACCATCGTCTGGTTCTCGCTGATCCTCGGTTCCGGCTACGCCACCTGGGCGCTGTGGGGATCGTGGTGGGCACTGCTGCCATATCTTATCTATGCCGTGCTCTACGCATCCACCTCGGATTCCCGCTGGCACGAGTCCAGCCACGGCACCGCTTTCAGGACCGATTGGCTCAACAACACGCTTTATGAAATCGCTTCCTTCATGGTGATGCGCGAGTCCACCGTCTGGCGCTGGAGCCACACGCGCCATCATAGTGATACCATCATCGTTGGCCGCGATCCGGAAATCGCCGTGCCGCGCCCGCCGGATATCAAGGCACTGGTGATGGGCTGCTTCAATCTGACGGTCTATCCGAAATACTTCCGCCATATCATCCTTCACTCGTTTGGACGGATGACCGCCGATGAGCAGACCTACATCCCGCAAAGCGAGTTTCCTAAAATCCATTACAAAGCGCGGGTCTATCTGCTCATCTATGCGGCAGTCATCGCACTGGCCGTCTGGCAGCGCAGCATCCTGCCACTCATGTTCATCGGCCTGCCGCATTTGTTCGGCAGTTGGCTGATGGTTGTTTATGGCCTCACCCAGCACGCCGGGCTCGCCGAGAACGTGCTCGACCACCGGCTCAACTGCCGGACGGTTCACATGAATCCAATTCACCGCTACCTTTACTGGAACATGAACTATCATGTGGAGCATCACATGTTTCCGCTGGTGCCTTATCACGCACTTCCCCGGCTCCACGCGGCGATCAAGGACGATTGCCCGGCGCCTTACCCGAGCCTGCTCAACGCCTGGCGCGAAATCCTCCCCGCCATCCTGCGTCAGGTGAAGGACCCGGCATGGCATGTGAAACGCAAACTGCCAGCGCCAAAAGCGCTGCTTGATGAAGCGCGCCACGCTTCCAACGCACCACCGGACACCGGTGGCTGGATCGAGGTATGCGCCGCCGCAGACCTCGGCCACGAGGATGTCATCCGCTTTGATCACGCCCGCAAAACCTTCGCCCTCATCCGGGATATGCATGGCAAACTCCACGCCACCGATGGCATTTGCACTCATGGCAACACCCACCTCGCCGGAGGGCTTGTGAAGGGAAAAATCATCGAGTGTCCCAAACACAACGGCCGTTTCAACCTGGACGACGGCTCACCCGCCCGCGCACCCATTTGCCGCGGTTTGGCCACTTATCCGATTGAGGAACGCGCCGGTCGTATCTGGCTCGATGTGACCCACCCCGGCGGTGTCGGCGCACGCTCGCAGAAAACATGGAACCTCCGCGTGGTCAGCAACGAGAACGTCGCCACTTTCATCAAAGAACTGGTGCTCGAACCAGTGGACGCTGCGGAAAAGATCGCCTTCACGCCCGGCGATTACATGCAGCTCGACATCCCGGTTTACGAATCGATCCGCTTCCGCGAGTTCGACATCCCGGAGCCCTACGCCACCGTTTGGAAGAACCAGCATGTGTTTGATCTTGTCGCCGGCAACCGCGAGAGCGGCCGCCGTAACAACTACTCGCTCGCGTCCAACCAGTCGCTCGAACGCACGCTGCGCTTCAACGTGCGCATCGCCACCCCGCCGCCCGGCCAGGACTGCCCGCCGGGCGTTGGTTCGAGTTATCTGTTCAACCTGAAACCCGGCGATATGGTCACTGCAATCGGCCCCTTCGGCGACTTTCACATCAAGCCGACGCAGAAGGAAATGATCTACATCGGAGGCGGCGCGGGCATGGCTCCGCTTGGCTCGCACATCTCGCATTTATTGGAAACCGGGCATAGCGCCCGCAAGCTGAGCTTCTGGTATGGTGCGCGCTCGAGACAAGAACTCTACTATCAGGATTATTTCGCAAAACTTGCCGCCGAACATTCCAACTTCAGCTTCCACCCCGCGCTTTCCTCACAGCTGCCGGAGGACGAATGGACCGGCCTTACCGGCCTCATCCACGAGGTGGCGCTGGACCACCACATCGCCGCACATCCCAACCTTCAGGCCGTCGAGTTTTACCTCTGCGGCCCGCCGATGATGATCAAATCCTGCTTGAAAATGCTTGGCGAACATGGTGTTTCCTCCAACCAAATCGCCTTCGATGAATTCTAAAACAGCCCGCCATCACAACGATGGCAAACAAGGGGCTACCCGCCACCTGTTGGACAAGCTCAGGATAGGGCGACAATTCCCCTCACCCATTGCGTGATTCCATCTTCATGCTCCGCGATTTCCTGTTAGAAATGAATCGCGTGGCCTTCGGCTGCGAGAGTGGCCTCGTGGATCACCTCGCTCATCGTTGGATGGGCGTGGATGGTGGCGTGGATTTCCTCGGCGGTGAGTTCCTGGTCGAGCGCCAGGCCCATCTCGGCGATCAACTCGGTGGCGTTCTCGCCGATGATGTGCGCGCCTAACAGCTCGCCGTGTTTTTTGCCGTAGAGCAGCTTGGCGAAGCCTTCCGACTCACCGGAGGCGATCGCCTTGCCGATGGCGACGAACGGGATCTTGCCGACCCTGTATTCGATGCCAGCCTCCTTGAGCGCGCGCTCGGTGCTGCCCACCGAGGCGACCTGTGGGTGGCAATACGTGCAGCCGGGGAAATTGGTCACCTTGCGCGGCTTGTGTCCGTCCACATAAAGTCCTTCGACCGTCTGCACGGCCTCAAACGACGCGGTGTGCGCCAGCCACGGCGGGCCGGTGATGTCCCCTGCGGCATACACGCCGGGTATGGAAGTTTCATAACGGTCGCCCACCTGGATGTAGCCGCGGTCCGTGAGCGCGGGTTGCATGCCACTGGGAAGCACCGGCGCGATGCCAATGGCCACCAGGCAGACATCGGCACGGATGACGCCGTTTTCCTTGGGCCCTTCAAGTTTCAACTCCACGTGAGTGCCGCGGTCTGCCGTGGCGGTGATTTTGGTATTGGTGAGGCAGCGGATGCCCTGCTTGATGAGCGATTTCTCCAGCGCGTCGCCAATCTCATCGTCCTCCACGGGCAGGATGCGCGGCAGCATTTCCACCAGCGTCACCTTGGTGCCGAAGGCATTGTAGATATATGCAAACTCCACACCGATGGCACCTGCGCCGATGATGACCATCTCCTTCGGCTGGGTGGCGAGCGTCATCGCCTCCTTGGAGCCGATCACCGACTTGCCATTGAAAGGCAGACTCGGGAGTTCGCGCGTCTTGCAGCCGGTTGCGATGAGAATGTCCGTGGTTTCAAGCACCTGCGAACTGCCGTCGGCTGCCTTCACTCCCACCTTGCCAGTGCTTTCAATCGAACCGAAACCGCGGACGTAATCCACCTTGTTCTTCTTGAAGAGAAACTCGATGCCGCCGGCCAGCCGGTCGGAAACCTTGCGCGAGCGACCGATCACCGCGGACCAATCATAGGAAAGCCCGTCGATTTTGAGGCCAAACTCTGCGGCCTTGTGGCTGAGCGTCTGGTAGAGCTCGGCATTCTTGAGCAGCGCCTTGGTGGGAATGCAGCCCCAGTTGAGACAGGTGCCGCCGGCGCGGTCGGCCTCGACACATGCGACTTTTTTTCCGAGTTGGGCGGCGCGAATGGCGGCGACGTAGCCGGCTGGGCCGCCGCCGATGACAATGAGATCGTAAGCCATGGATATTGATGGGTGCGGGTTCGCGCTGGGAAACTGCGTGCCGCAGGCCGGATTGTCAAAGATGGAAAACACGGGAAAAACCAACGGCTTGCGCCAGCATACGGTATTTCCCAGAGTGCCCGCGTGCGCAGGCCCTCTTCCAACTTGCTGATGCTTCTCACGCTCGCCGCCGCTGCCGGCATCGTGGGCATGGTGCTGTGGCGGATGGATGGAAAAGCGCCTGCCGCGCGCATCGGTTTCCAAGATGCTGACCCACCGCTCACAATGCCCGGGCAAGGTGCGCCGGACCATCGGTTCCATTTCCTCTCCGCCTGGCAAACCGCTCAAATCCCGCTGGCCACGCGCTTTGATCCGCCGATGGGATCCGGGCACGGCGCACTCACCTACAACGCCCAGAAATACTGGGAGATGAATGAAAAACGCGGTGGCCGCCACACCGGCGACGACCTCAATGGCATCGGCGGCATGAACACCGACCTCGGCGATCCGGTGTTCTCTGTGGCCGATGGATTGGTGCTCTACAGCGGCGAGCCCTCACCCGGTTGGGGCCGGTTAGTCGTCATCGCTCACCGCACGCCGGACGGCAAAACACTGCACTCGATGTATGCCCACCTCGACCGCATCGACGTGCCGCGCGGCGCACTGGTTCCACGTGGTGGAAAAGTCGGCACCGTCGGCACCGCCAATGGCAATTATCCGGCGCACCTGCACTTCGAGATGCGTGCCAGCGACGGCGTGGACATCGGTGCCGGCTACGCAATGTATCCGCTCAACCGCCTCGACCCCACAGCCACTGTGGACCGCCTGCGCAACACGGTGCCGGAGGATCTAACAACCTCTCCCTTGGCCGTGGCCCTCTCCAGTCGCGAAAACGCGCCATGGACGTCGATCGAAATCCAAGGCGCGGAGAAATTTTCCGAAATCCTGGGTGAGCCGAGGTAGAGGGGAAATACGGATCAGGGTTTGCGGATGCGGTAGAACGCCCTGTCAGGAGGAGGCGCCGGGTCTGTGTAGGAGACCGCGCCTGCGGGAGATGCGGTGATGGTGATTAGCGTGGTCCAGCCGCTCAAGTTGATGGATCGCTGGATTTGATAACTCGCGTTGGGCAAGCCCGTGAAATCGACCTTCAAGCTGACGTTGTCCGGCAGGAAGGCGATGGTTGGCGGCGTGGCCAGGGTGGGATCGTCCGTTGAGGTGATGGTGATGGCGACCGTGCCGGAAGTCGTGGCTCCGCGGGCGTCCGTGAGGGTGATCGGGAAGCTGTCGGCACCAGTGTAGCTGGTGGGCGGAGTGTAGAGCACGGATGACGCCTGAAGTGCGGCCGTGCCGCCTTGCGTGGAGTCGCCGGCGGAGGTGACGAGAATCACATCACCGTCGGTATCCGAGGCGTATCCCAAAAGCGTGGCAAGGGGAATGGCGATCGGCGTCAGGTAGGGAGTGCTCGTGGCATAACCGGCAAAGACCGGCGGGGTGTTGGGCGTGCTACCGCCGGGCGTGACATCGGCGCTCTGCCAAATGCTGCCGTTTTCTCCCACGGTGATGAAAGTGTGCTTGAAAAACACCGCACCATTGCGGTTGTCGGTGGTGGGTGCCGCCGAGCGCGTCCAGGTGGTGCCGTCGAGCGAGAGCAGGTCGATGTCGGCGCTGGAAGCGTTACGATTGATGCCGGCCGCGAAGTAAATGTTATCGCCGTAGGCCAGGCCCGGGGTTTCCTCAGAATCGCTGCGGGTGGTGGTGAAGGTGGCACCGAGATCGGTGGAGACGCGCACTTTGGAATACCATCCGCTGCCTACAAAACGGTTGTTCAGCCAAGCGATTTTGCGGAAGTCCTGCCATGAGGGGTCGAATCCTGCACCGGCGGTTTGGTCCATCCACTGGGTGCGGTTGGTGGAAGAGAACACTTTTGCCGTGCCGCTGCCTCCCATGCTGTGACCGCTGATGAGCCATGTGCCGCTGCCGAAGGCCACGCCTTTGAGGATGGTGGAGCTGAGCGCAGAAACCGTGACCGGATTCCATGTGGTGCCGTTCACAGATTCCAGAATAGTGCCAATGTCGCCCACAGCCACGAGTCCGCCGCCGCCAGCAGCCACGGCTTGCAGTTCATTGTTTCGTTGGGTGCCACCGCCGTAGCGGCGGGTCCATGCAGTGCCATCGGGGGAAGTGTAGATGACTCCCTGCCAACCGGCGGTAGCGGTGGAGTTGTAATCCTCGCCGACGATCACGAACTGGGAGCCATCCCAAACCGCGCCACGGAAGGTTATGTTGGTGGAACTGCTAACCGTGCGCGCTGTCCAAGTTACGCCATCCGGCGAAGTGCGGATCACTCCGCCGCTTCCGCCCACGGCCACGGCGAGGTTGCCGTTGGCGGCGATGGCGTTGAGGGCGTTTGAGGTCCCGCTGGTGCGCTGGGTCCAGGAGCGTGCGGGATCCGTGACGGTGATATTCCGCGTGAGGGTGGTGAGTCCGCCTTTGTTGTCCGAGACGCGGAAGGTGGCGGTGTAGGTGCCGCCGAAATCGAAGGATTTCACCAAGTTGGAGCCATCGGCGATGAGTGCGGGCAGGCCGAAATCCCAAGTGTAGGTGAGCGAGTCGCCGTCGGCATCGGTGGCGGAGCCTGCGAAGAGCCGGTTTTCGCGGGCCGGAGTGGTGGCGGGGGCGAGTGTGATGGTTGCCACCGGTGCGGTATTGTTGGGATAGTGCGAGCCGCTGGTGCGGATCACGCCGCCGTCGCTGGTGGCGAGGAAGCGGCCGAAGCCGAAGACGAGCGAATTGACATCGTAGGCGAAGTTTGTGCCTGCCGTAGAGCGATGCCATTGCGTGCCATCTGTGGAGACCAATAGCGCCTGGGGCTGGCCGTTTTCATCCATTGCCATGGCGCAGACCAGCATGGTGCCATCATCGGCTACTGCGATTTGGTCAGTGCTCCAGCGCGAGGAGCCGGGTGTTTGCGCAGTTTTCCAAGTGATGCCGTGGTCGGTGGAATAGGTGATTCCGCCATACCAGCCGGTGGCGTAGAGAACTCCGTCGTCGCCGAGCACAGAGTCCACGCTGAAACCAAGGTTTGCCTGTTGGCTCCAAGCGGTGCCATTGGCGGAAGTCCATGCGGTTTCGGTGATTCCGCTGCTGGCGTTGTCTGCCATGGCCAGCCACACGGAGCCACTCCAAGCCAAGCGTTGAAAATCGGGTGCGCCGGAAACCGTGGTGAGCGCCCAAGTGATGCCGTCCGAGGAGGCCAGGATATTGCCGCCGTCGCCAGCAGCCAGGAACCGACCGTTGGCGAAGATGACATCGCGCATTTGCGGAACTCCGGCCGGGAAGGCGGCCACGTTCCAAGTGCGCGCGTCGTATGAATAGCAAATCTGGCTCGCCGCCGCGCCGTCCTTTTTGCCGATCACCACGAACACATTGTTTCCATACGCCATGCGCGGATCGCCGTCAAAATCGGGCAATGTGCCGTTGTTGGTCCAAGTGACACCATCCCAACTGGTGAGAATGGCCCCCCAGTATTCGGCAACCACGAAGCGGCCTTTACCCCAGGCCGAGGCATGCAGGTATCCGGTGCTGCCGCTGGTTTGCTGGGTCCAGGTGTCGAGGGGATCCGTGACGGTGACCATTTTGCTCTCGGTGTCGGTGCCGCCTTTCATGTCGGAAACGGTGAGATCGAGGGTATAATTGCCGCCCACCACCCAGGCGTGGGTCATGCTTGCGGAGTTGTCCTTAACCAGGCCGTCCTTGGTGTTCCAGTGCCATGCCAAGGTATCGCTGTTAGAATCGCTGGCGTTGCCAGTGAAGGTGGCGGCAGAGCGGGCGGGGACGGAGGCGGGGCCGGC
>CANLKN010000125.1 GCA_947491475.1 Akkermansiaceae bacterium
CCACCTACCTGATAATCGCAATCCTCCACAAGCAGCTCAAGCTGCCCGGCACGCTCCACAGAACTTTGCAGCTTTTGAGCGTTCATCCGTTCGAAAAAGTCACTCTAAATGAGCTACTTATGGAAACTGACCACAGAACTTTCATCAACTCTGATCCTAACCAATTGAATTTGTTTTAGTTACAACCGGACACTTGTGCCCCAATCCATTGAAAACAAACACCCTGTGGCGTCTTGCACGACATCGCCGTTACAAGACGTCTTGTTGATGCAACCCGCTCTGCTTGTGGGGCTTATCTCGGTAATGACCGGCCACGCGTTGCAAGACGACATCGCCGCAAGCGCGCGGGTTTTCCTCAATCGCGGCCGCGACATCCTGCGCATGGCGCGCGGAAGTCCCGACCTGCCAGACCATGAAATCCAAGCCCATCCTGCGCCCCGAGCGGCTGCGCCACGTGCCTCGCCAGTTTAGCTGGATCGATCAACGTCTCGTGCGCGACCGCCACATCCAAGGCCGTTCGCCCGAAGCGCTCGCCCTTTATCTATTCCTCTGCATCGTTGCTGACGCTCAGGGCGCGAGCTACTACTCCGACAGGGTAATGATGGTCTTACCGGAGAGGGCCATAACTGGTCTCAGTTGGTTTCCGGCGAGCGGCACCGCAACATCGACTGGACACTGCGATGCCCGACCGCGCTGATTTCCACCACCACCTCACTGTCGAAATTCGAGGCGATGCTCAGTCGCGCCAACGAGGGCCGGCCGGTGCTGCATGCGGCCATGGGCCGTCGCGAGGATTTCTCGCGCTTCGCCCACCAGTGTCTGGCGGTCATGGATGGCACCAGCACGATCGGGAATGGGCCGGCCTTTGTCATGGGCACGTTGATGGCCACCGATCCATTGTCGCTGTTGGCCGAAGTGACCGGAGAAAACGACCACTCGGCTGCGTGGACATCGCGGGCCTTGTGGTTGGTGGACGGTCAGGCCGGCCCGCTGCCACCCGAGCTTGGCAAGGACCTCCGGAAGTCTTCTCTGGTAGGCATCGAATGGCGGTTTCAAAAGGCGCTGAAGGAGGCATGGAGCGAGCGCCTCAAGGTGGGAAAAGTGAAACCTCGGGCGATGGTTGACGAGAATGCCTCCATGAATCAGAACGAGTGGCTGGAATTCCTGCGTAAACTGGAACCGGATTTCCCGGGCATCTCGGGAGCCGCCCGCAACCTCTACATCACGCTGACTTTCGGTCTCCACAAAATCCTCCATGCCGGCTTCAGCATCCCTGACGGTTTTAAGTGGTCCAACGGACACACCCTTGCGCTGGCGAAGGTCCGTTGGGGCTGGATCTTGGTTTTCGTGCTCATGATTAGTTTTTGTCAGGGGTGTCAGTAAATTTTGGAGCGGATTCCTGACTCGGAGGCACTTGGCTTGCTGATCCGACATCAAAATCCGACAAATCCACCTTGGGTCCGGGACCTGCCGCGAAGTGTCCGGCGCTGGTTTCGACCGCGAGTGCGATCTTGGCAGGGTGCGTTGTGATGGCAACCGCTGGCTGCTCCTTGATCACACCGCGACCGGCACTGCAGACTGGAGCCGCGCAATGAGGATTTATCATGAGGCGAAAAAGAACAGAGTGATCCTCTTCGACTGGGACACCCGGCTGTGGCGCGGATACCTTTTCGGAGATAAATCCGCCAAACTCCCGACCAAAAAGAGTTTCAAGAACCCAAAAACCGGCACCAACCGGCTCACGTATTTCTGAGCAATGGGCTCCGGCGGTCGTGAGAAATTCTTCAAAAAGCGGACTCCCCGGCCCTCCGCCATGCATCACACAACACCTCTCCCCGGGCCACAAGCGCACGCCTCACCACGCGCACCGTGTTCACGCTCGCTTCCGCCAGCTCCGCCACCTGGTCTTCAGGGACCGATTTTGCGCCTTTGTGCGCATTCATGGGGTATTCTGGGTTAGTGGTTTTCTGGTGTTTTGCATGTTGAGCCACAGTTGGCGGTTAAAAAGTTGGGAACCCTCGTGGGGGTTCGATTCCCCCCGGCGGCACTCTCATAATCAATGAATTACACATACAGATTATTGGCAAAATTCCTAACAGAAAAAGGCAATGTTGCCACAATGTTGCGGGAAGCCGGGGTTTTCGCCTTGCCCGCGCGAGGGCACCTCATAAACAGATGTGCACCGCAAACCCATCGTGATGGGCTGCATAACCGGCGCGGTCGCGCTCTGTGATTACGAAGGCCAGCAACCGGCGTTGTAGTGCGTGAGCACGTTGATCGGGACTTCACCCTGTTGCGGCTCGGTTACAAATTAATTCCAATCCGTCGAGGCCAATGCGGGTGCAACCCTGCCGACGGCTGTGAATCTGGCATATGCGGTGGTGGCTTATCGTTGATGGGGGAGCGGCTCAGGCAATGTGAAAGGTAAAGTCGATGGCAACTAACGTTGATTATTTGCGCACCTGTTTCGCAGTTATCCCGTAAATACGTGAATGGACATGCATCCATGGTCCCTTAGATTATTCGCATACGCATGCTTGAACCCAAGCCGACTGGATTTGAAATGACTCATAAACCGCCCATTCCCGCGCGAGTTGCCGGCTTTACGCTTGTCGAATTGTTGGTGGTGATCGCCATCATCTCGATTTTAACCGGTTTTGTGGCGCAGTCTATGGCTACCCGGGATTCACGTGAGTTTTCTGGCAGTCTCTCGCGCATTGGCACGGCGCTGGGCAGCGCGCGGCAGGCGGCACGCAGCATGAACACCTACGTTTATGTCGGAATCCGGCAACCCGAAGCACCAGAAAACGTGATGTATCTGGTGATGTATTCCTCTACACAGGGAACGGACGTGCGCGATCAGATTATTGGCGGTGCCGACATTTCCAAAATGCCCGAGGTAATGATCCAGTTGGCGCGGCCCGAAAAACTCGCGTCGATCCGTCTGTCCACGCCGATTTCTTCCGCAGTGAAGCGACCTGCGGGCGGTTCGCCGATCCAGGAAACTCCGGGTTTCCTGTCACGAGGCAGGACTTTCTCGCACATGTTCTACTTCACGCCGGAGGGCGAGGCGCGGCAGACCCCGGCGGTGCAACCGATTCTCGAACTCGGGTTCGAGGAATTCCGAAACATGGACAACCAGGCGGTGATGCAAGTGTCCGGCATCACCGGCAGCACCATGATTTACCAGCGATGAGGAAACATTGGTCCAACGCCCCGGCATTTTCACTCATCGAGGTCGTCATCGCGCTCGGCGTGGTCGGTTTCGCGCTTACGGTGCTATTGGGACTGAGTTCGGCCGGTCTGCAAACGCAGGGAAAAACCGACCACATCACGCGGGCCTCCGAGACCGCGTCGTCATTGTTCGCGGTCCGCAGGTCCTCGCCGGTCGCGCTCATCAAGGATTGGCCGATCAAACCACTGACGGATTATCCCACATCGGTTCAAGCGGAATCAGGCTTCATTGACGCCACGGGTCGGGTGACCACCACTGCCGACAAGGCGGCATTCCGCTACCGCCTGCGGGGCGGTTATGATCCTGACACGCGTGTCGGTATTTTTGATCTGCTGTTATGGTGGCCGGCGCGGCGCGTGTCATCCGAAGGTGCAGACCAGATCCGCATGACAACCATGATTGCCAACCCGTGAGATCCATGCGCGCGCAACCCGTAAAATTCCGCTCCGCGATGGCCGCCTTCACCCTGCTCGAGGTGATGGTTTCCACCGGCATACTGGCGATGTTGATTGCACTCACGCTCTCAGTGCTGGGATCTTTCAGCGAGATTTACACCGCCGGTAAGGAGTTTTCCCGCACCCATGGCGCTGCCCGGATTGCGGTTTCGGTGTTGGCGCGCGATCTCGAACAGGCCATTCTTCGCGGCGACCTTCCCGCGAATGCCTTTAGCCTTGATTCCACGAAACAACCGACAGACCGCAACGGCTGTTTTTTCCTGACTCGCCGTGAGAGTCTGCCCGATGCCGGTGTGACCACCAGTCGGGACAACCCGGCGCGGGCAATCAGCCGCGTGGGCTATCATCTTGCCGACGATGGCAGTCTGATTCGCTCGTCCACCGGGCTGGCATTTAATAATTCGATATTTTCCGCCGCCACTCTTAATACCTTGGTGCCTGTGGAATACCCGCTCACCGACGGCTGTGTGGACTTCCGCGTCCAGTTCGTGAACAGCACGGGAAACATCACTCCGGGCTTTGAACCGTCCACGGCCACCGTGCCGGGCACATGCGCGGCGACGGTCTCGCTGGCCTTCGCAGATGAGCAAACCTTCGCCATCAAGAAAGCCTCGCTCGCTTCTTTCCTCAATTCGCTGCGGGGCAAGCTCAACGCACGATCGCCACTGCCCACCGAAACCTACGCGGATGTGTGGCGCGAGGAGATTGAAAAGGGAAACCTGTTCGATGGCGAACCCGCACCCCTGCGGCGCGGGCTTAGAGTATTTTCCGTGAGAGTTCCGATTGATAATCATCCCCAATGACACCCCTTCGCACCAGATCCCGTGTTCTTCAGCCTGCCGGCGCGGCCTTGGTCATCGTTTTGCTGATGCTCGTGCTGGCGACCGTGCTTGTGGTCACCTTCGCCGCGTTGATGACCTCCAATCACTCGGTGGCCAGCGCCCGGGTCCATGAACTCCAAGCGGCCGAGATCGGCAAGGGCGGTATCGATTGGGCCGCAGGACAGCTCCGCAAGGAAGCAATGGCTCGGGATCCTTTGGCTGCCGCCGCCAACATGACGCCGGACCGCTCTTCCGCCAAGGATTCCAAAGGCACAGCCTCCGCCATCAAGAATCTGATCAAGCGAACGGATCGCGCCATTCCATTCCATCCCGGGGGTAATGAAGTGGCGGCCGCCAGCTCGAGCCTCATCCCGGCCAGCGGAGGACGAAAAATTTCGATTGAACGCTGGATGAATGGTCCGAGGCTATGTGGCACCGCCAACGGTATCGGCACCGCAGCTACGGAATTCACTGCGCCGGATTGGGTTTACATGACCGGCACGGGACCCCGCAAGGTGACCTTGCCGGCGGATGCCAAGGAGATTGTTGGGCGCTTCGCCGTGGCGGTGTATGACGTGGGCGGCTTGGCGGACGTGAACATCATGGGTACGGAGCCGGACACCGTGGTGAAAGGCAGTGTTCCCGTAGCGGTGCTCCAGCGCAAGGGAAGCCCGCGGCTGGTCTCGCTATCGAAAACCCCGGGGTTTCCAATGTTTCCCGCCACTGCGAATGGCCGGGATGAGCTCGCCATGGCCAATCTGATCCACCGCTTCCGCGAGCCGGGCACCTTGGCCAAGGGCGGAAGCGACGGCTCCGGCTGGCTGGGCGATATCACATCCGCAGGCAGGATTCCCGATGCCGACCCGGCTTCGCGCTATATCGATTTCATGGACGTCATGACTCGCGGCGGCGCGAAGATTCTTGAAGCGGACGCGCGCTTTCTCTCCCGGCAGGACATGCTCACGTTTTGGAAACGCACCGAACTCCCCAGCGAGGCGCTGCCTTTCCTGACGATCTTCTCACGCGAGGCGAACCGTCCCAACTTCAGCCCGCGCACGCTCACCCCGGCGGTCACGGATGCCACGCGTGATTTCTCCGCGTTCAAGGATGCGACCGCCGCCGCGAAATTCCGGCGTTTCAATCTCCAGCGGCTCAACGATTTCGAGGAGTTCAAGCAAACCGGCAGTTCGGAAAGCCTGGCCAGAATCCTCACCCACTTCGGCCTTCAACCCGAGGGTTCCGTCCCGGCAACCCGCAGCGAACGCCTGAAGATGGTTTGGAAATACAAGGCCGGCACCATCGCTGCCAGAACTCCCGGTGAAAATGCCGACTTTTTCGAAACGCTCAAGATGGCCTTCAAACCGCAGTCTCTAGCCAAGACGGCGATTACCAAGGCATACACTCGCGCTAACGACAATTCCATCACCTACGATCTCGACAAGAACGCCGATCTCCAGGTCATGCGCATCGGCGCGAATGTGATGGATCAATGGGATCGCGACGGCTGGCCGACTTTCATCCGTTTCGATTTCCCTGTCGATACGGTGGAAATCGGCCACACCGCTCCACAAAAATCCACAGACCGGATCGTGGCCGGGGTGGAGAACCTGCCCTTTCTGAACCGGGTTATTGTCTTACCTCGCCGTTTCAACACGCTCAACGTCGCCCACTACTACACTTTCGAAATCTGGAATCCGCACGGCAACGGGGACCGGGCACCAACGGAACGTCCCACTGACTTCGAGATCGTGCCAAGAGGAGCAGCGCAGCTCCAGTTGATGGAATGCGGGCTTCAAACCCCCGCCGCACCCGCTAGCGGTTGGCCGGCATCTCCTTTTGCGACACTTGTTGGAGGTGTCAGATTTGCAGGAGTTCCGGCCATCGAGCCGACTTACCTCGATGCCGCCAACGCTACCGCTCTTCACGCCAGCGGCTCTGATGCGGGCAGCATGACACCAATCGGCATCCGCGGAGTCGGACAGGCGATGGTCTACGGTGACCAGCGCCACGGAACCGCGGGCGGCGTCGTTCAGCAGATTTTTATCAATCCCAAGACCAACGACGAGCCGTCATTTGAACTCCGCATCCAGGGAATGTCTGTCCCGTATTCTTCGTTCCGTCTGCTGGCTGTCAACACCAGTACAGGCATACGGGACGGCTGGCCACTCGGGGTCAATGCGGATCCAAATCGAACCTGGTTCTCCACGAACATCAATGCCGCTGGAAAGCTCCGCGATTTCTATGCGGATTACCGCGCCATAGGATTTGCGCGGGCAGACCCTCGAACCTGTCGTTTTGGCTCACCCGCTCTCAAACAGCTCCTCAGCGCAACTACGGCATCCCACCCCGGACAGGGTCTTCGCCCTTCCGGCAATGGAGTGATCACCATTTTCACCAATCCGGACCAGGATGGAAGCGGATGGACGCTTTCAGCCAATGTGGATATGTGGACCGGACCCAAGGCACGCACATACGGCCTACTTGCTGAAAATGGTCCTGCCTCCGCCACCCGCTACACCGATGACGATGGCGAGCTTCGCTGGGGCGACAACCAACGCGCGTTCACGGTCAGCGCGACCAACAATCTCTTCGCTCCGGGCAAAACGGAGTTGCGGCCGGTGATGCTGGATCGTCCGTTCCGTTCGATTGGCGAACTCGGCTTTGTTTTCCGAGACGTGCCGTGGAAGACGCTGGATTTCTCCAATGCGAATTCGGCGGACCAGGCGCTGCTGGATTTCTTCACCATCGAGGGCGATCCCATGCTGGATGACTCGCTGGGCGCGCCGCCCAAGATGCTGCATGGACGCATCGACCTCAACACGCCTCACCCGGAAATCCTCGCGGCCGCGCTTGAGGGTGCCGGAAAAACCAAACTCGATGGCCCGCCCTTGGCCGGTGCCGCAGATACCATCACCGCGCTCGAAGCGCGGACCATCGCCGCCGCCTTTGTCCAGGAAACCCGCAACAACCCGCTGCGCAACAAGGGCGAGGCGGTCAGGGTTCTGGCGGCGCTTCCGGGTTCCACCCTGCCCGCCATCAAGGCCCAGCGGGAGGTCGCCGCGCGGGCGCTCGCCGGCCCCGGCCAGGTCGGCACATGGAATGTCATGATCGACGTGATCGCCCAGAGCGGAATCTATCCGCCGGGTTCCACCAATCTTGACAGCAACTTCGTAATCCGCGGCGAGCGCCGCTACTGGCTGCACATGGCCATCGACCGCTACACCGGCGAAGTGCTTGATCAAATGCTGGAAACCGTCACGGACTGAACTCATGATTTCACGCGTTTTTTTGATCATGATGGGAATGCTTTGGGCGGGGCCGCTCAATGCGGCGGAAAAGGACGCCCAGCCGCCAAAAGCACCATTCATCGCAGAACCGGCGGACTCCGCCAGCTGGGAAGTGAGCATCAGCTACCCGGATGGCATCCCGAAGGATGACAATCCCGAATTGATACAAAAGGCGCTCGCCGCCGATCCGAGTCTGGAATTGCCATGGGCGCTCAAGCCCTTGAAGACGCGCCACCCGGCCCGCCAGGTGATCACGGTAACCGGCGCGCTCCAGAAGGAGGAAATCACCTATCACGATTCCGAAGGCGAAGTCCGCTGGGTGATCGACGGGCTGTTGGTCAGCCCCATCCGCGGTCAGGATGGCGACTATCAGATATCCACCCGCGACACGGCACGGGCCGAACCATTCGCCTTCAGGAAGTACGAGGGCTTCGATTGGCTGGCGGAAAAAAACTACCGGGGCGTGGAAATGCTGGATGGCCGCCGGTGCTGGGTTTTCAGGCAGGATCCGCCGCCGGTTCCCACCAAGCCGCCTGCGGCGGAGGATCGCAGCACCACCATGCCGATGCCGCCGCCGGTCGATGCCACCGCATTTCAGAAAGCCACGGCATGGATCGATGTGGAAACCCGCAAGCCGGTCCGTCTCGTCCTCGGAACTCAAGTCCGGGATTTCAAACATCTCGCAGCGCCCACGGCGCGACTGGACGTGCCAAAGGATGTGGCGCGAGCCTGGGCGCTATATGCCCAACCTGTGCCCAAGAAATAATCACATGAAACCATACCTCGCATTTCTCCTAGGCCTTGCCGCTCTTCCCGCCGCATCCGCTTCCATCACCTTCAATGTGGATGCCGCCGGCCAGGTGGATGGCAAGCGGGTCTTCCGCCACGTCCCGCACGTCGCCGCCATCGGCTATGAAAACCAGCCGAATGGCTGGATGGTCCAGCGCTACGCCGACACCATCTGGCAGAACGCCGGTTGGTATGGCTTGTCGAACATCAACGCCGGCAAGGACGAGAAATATCCTTTATGGAAAAAATCGACGGATGGCTCGATTGTGTTCGAGCCCAGCCCGGTCATCGAACGTGAAATCGCCGATTACGCCCTCAACGCGGGAGTGAAACCGCTGGTGGTGATGGGAACTCCGACCATTCCGCCGCCGCTGGTGGAAGGAGGAAAACCGGAGGCCGGTTACTATGGCTTCAATGTCCGCCAGCCGAACGACTACGCGAAATGGGGCATCTATCTGGACAGTCTGTTCCAATGGCTGGCCGGGCGCTACGGCCAGGAAGAGGTCCGCAGCTGGGGCTTTGTCTTCGGCATCGAGTCGGATTGGCAGGCCAAGGCGGTCTATCCCGGCACCGAGCAGCCCATGAGCCGTGATGACAACCGCAAGGAGTTCCTCAAGATGGTGGATCACTTCCAAGCCGCCCTGGAACGCAATCTGGGACCGGGGGTGTATCTCGGAATTTATGGTGCCTTCGAGCATCAGTCCGAGCCTTTCATCAAGCACTGGGCTACCCGCAAATCCGGCACGCCCATGGCCTTCACCGGATTCTCGGATTGGACGCTGATGGATTTTGTCAATGATCTCAACCCGCTGAGCCGCGAGGGTGAGGCACAGCGTGCCAGCCAGGCGGATTCTTTCTCGGAAATGGCATCGATCGCCGCCGGAATGGCATGGAAACACGATCACATCGACTCGTGGGCCTCCGCACATCCGGCGTTGCGCGGCCTCGAAACCAATCTTCCCGAAGCCGGATATTTCGATACCAAGGGCGGCACCGCCCCGGATGGCAGCGTGGTTCCCGCGGACTACCTTCCCGCAGACCACCAGGGCGCGGCGCTCTATGGCCTGCGTCTCATCGGTTACAGCCACGCGCCACGCATCGCCTGGGCATGGAACCGCTATGGCCTCGGCACCGGAGATATCATCTATAACCTGAAAGACACCGCAAAGGCTCCGGTGTTCCATGCGCAGCGCATTTCCCGCGCCCTGCACGGGCGGCGATTGATCCCGGTCGTCAAAAGCGGCGAGACCCCGTCCGGCACCGTGATCGAAGCCATGGCGCTCGCTCCCGGCAGTTGGAACTACGAATGGAACGTCCTGCTCGCCTCTTACAATCGCAATCCCTCAGCCGGCGGAAGCCATGATGTGATTCTTACGCTCACTGGTCTGACTGGCATCGACAAGGTGCGCGTCGGCGTTTCCACGGTGGATGAAAAACGCAACAACTGGTGGCCGGAATGGACGAAATACCGTGACGATCATGCCATCCCCTATGTCGCCGGGCCAAACCGCGGGCACCTTGGTGGCAATGTGCTCTACAAACCCGAATACCTTCGCAATACCAACGACATCCTCGGAACGATGCGCCCGGAGGATCATGCGAAATGGCTGCGCCTGAGCAACCGCTATGCCGGATGCGAACTGGCGGAAACCTCAGCCATGGAAAACCTGGCCGTGGTGAATGGAACCGTGAGCATCAAGCTGCCCACGCCTGCCAGCAGCCTGTCGTTGATCCGGGTGACGCCGGTTGGCACCATGGAAAACATGCTGCCCATGGCATTGCGCACCCTGTCCCTGCCTCTCGGCGAAACGCCGGCAAGCGAGACGATCAAGCTTGCGGGATTGCAGCCGGATACCGGATACACACTGGCCGCCGAAGTCCGGTCCTCGATGCGTGTCGCCGATTACGGCATCACCCTCCAAAGGCCAGATGGCGGCGGCCGCGTTGTGGGCTACGGTGATTACTCCGGCCGTTCCAACATGATTATTCTAACCGCTAGAACCGATACATCCGGCACGCTGGAAGTGATCCCGTTCACCACGGCGCAGCAAGCCGCCCCCGGCGACCGGGTTTCCTACAGGTTCGTTTCCATGATTCCCACCGTGCCCGGGCCGCGCATCACTCCGGGCAATGATTCCACCGCGAACGCCGAAACGGAAACCCCATGAAGCCATCACCCGCCGAACGCGGTGCCCAGCGTCTCAGTCGCGAACAACTCGCCGCATGGGAACAACTCGGACTCGGCGTGTTCTTCCACTTCGGTATGAGCACCTACGAGGGTGTCGAACTATCCGACGGTCAGTCGCCATCCTCGCTTTACGCGCCGGACGCTCTCGATGTGGATCAATGGCTCGTGTCCGCAAAGGCAGCCGGTGCGAAATACGCGGTTCTAACCGCCAAGCATGTTTGCGGCCACTGTCTCTGGCCCTCCGCCCATACCGACTATCATGTCGGCACCAGCGGCAATCCCACCGATGTCGTGGCGGAATTCGTCGCCGCGTGCCGCCGCCATGACATTCTGCCGGGTTTGTATTATTGTTCGTGGGACAATCACCACCGCTTCGGCTCGGTGACGCCGAGCGACAC
>CANLKN010000126.1 GCA_947491475.1 Akkermansiaceae bacterium
GGAGCGGTGATCGGCAGCCGCGAGTTTGTGGATGGGTTGTTTGATCAATGCCGGGATCGATTCGGGCCAAAACGCAAAACCGGCGCACGAAGAATGCGTGGCAAGGCGGCGGGCGCTTCGGGCGAGGCGGATCTGCTATGGTCGGCGCGCGACCTACGGCGGGGGATTGACTGACCTGCATGGAAATTTCCCGAGAGGAATTTACGGGATGGCACTTGGCATAATCCATGGTTTGATTCGCGTGCGCATCATGACCGCGCTTAACCGTCTTGGTATCCATGATTCCCACACCCAACGAAGTTTTTGCGATGTTCGAGCGCGGCGAGATCAAGCGTGAGGAACTGCAGTCCTTGATGGCGATGCATGCCCGGGAATTGATCGGGGAAATGGAGGAGGATTACCAAAATCCGGCGGCGGCATGGATAGAGGGGATGCTGGCCCGGCAGGCAGCGGGCCGTCTGGTCTGGCGCCATGGCAGGTTGCTGGTGCGCGAGGTGCTGGTGGCCTTGTCTGAAGTGCCGGATTTTCCACCGGCGCGTTATCTTTGGAATGCATCGCATCCAGACGTGCCCTTGCATTGTTTCCTGCGGATGCGGCGCGAACCGGTGTTCCGGATCATTCAACTCGGACGCCGCGGGGATGTGGTGGATGTGACGGTGGAACACGGCGAGGCCGGGCGAGGCAGGGGAATACGGCGCGGCTTTGTGCTGCGGCGCGATGACCGGTGGCGGCTCTTGGTGGTAAAGGCGCAACCTACAGTGCCGTGATGTTTATTTTGGCGGGTGCATGGCGGTGGTTGCTGCGTCTCGCAGCAACAGGCGAAAACCCATGACGTTGCGGCGAGACGCCGCAACCACTTTCCGCGCTGCATCCATCAAAATCAATTTTACGGCACGCTAGCGTGACGTGACTGTCAGAAACGGCCGGATTTTTTCCATGCTGGCGTCGCCGATGCCAGGGACGCGGGTTAAATCTTCGATCGATTGGTAGGGCCGCCCACCGATGATGCGGTTGGCGGTCATTTCGCCGATTCCCGGCAGCGCCATCAATTCATCGCGTGCGGCGGTATTAATGTCCACCGGTTGATCTTCCGAAGGAGCCCGCCGGCCTTTGGCGGCTTCGATTTCGGTGGATTCGTCGCGCGCTTCCTTGCGGGCATTCGGCAGCATGGCCCAGTCGGTGTGGGCCCATGCGCCGCGTCCGGCACGTGCGGCGGTGAGTTCGAGATCCTTGAGTTGCTCCATCCACTCGCTGCCGGGTGTGCCATCAGGCCGCTGGCGCACCACTCCGAAAGCCCGCGCGAGGCCCTCGGAAACGAGAATTTCGGAGAGGTCGCGGCCGTCAGAGAGTTCTACGAAAGTATAGACGCGGGAAAACCGGCCGTCACCACGGCCGTCGGCGAAGGTGGTGTGGATGGTGAATGGTTTGGCCAGGAGGCGGAATGTCTCTGTTTTTGCGGCCTCGCCGATAGACTTGGCGACGAGTATGTCCGCGATGCCGAAATGCCGCCTCTGGTCGCGCAGGCGGCGGGCGTTTGAGTCATCGCCTTGGACGTGCATTTCGATGCAATCCACGCCGTAGAGCCGGACGGTCTGCTGTTTGCCGTCTGGCAGGCGGACCGCAAAACTATCACCATCCGCCCATTCGGTTTCGACCAGCGTGCAGGGCTGGATTTTCTGGAGTTGGCCCCATGCCATGGCGGGCATGGCGAGCCAGATGAGAGTCAGGATGCGGATCACGGGCGCGAGGTAGCACAGGAACTGCGGTTCCACAAGCGCGGGCCAAGGGTGATGCTGGCGACGAACAATCCCGCGGCCAGGCCCCACCAGACGCCGCGCGCGCCCAGATCAAGACCGAAGGCCAAACCCGCGCCGACCGGCAGGCCGAAGATCCAGTAGGAAAGGAAACCCATCAGCGCCGGCAACCGCGCATCGTGGAGGCCGCGCAACATCGCAGAAGAAGCGACTTGCAGGCCGTCCACGATTTGGAAAACACCCACAATCACAAGCAGCGAGGCGGTGATCCGGATCACCTCGGCATCCTGGGTGAAGGCGGCGGCCATCCATTTGCCAAACCACAGGAAAAATGCGGCGCCGAGCAGCGCGTAGCCGCTCACCAGCAACCAGCCGGAAATGGCGATCGGCCGCAGCCGCGCGGTTTCTCCCGCGCCGAGGGACTCGCCCATGCGCACGGTGAGAGCCATCGAAAGACCGAGTGGAATCATGAAAGCCGTGGCCGCAAGCGTGAGCGCAATCTGGTGCGCGGCCATCGACCCCGGCCCGAAGCGACCCATGATCAGCCCGGCCAGTGAGAAGGCGGAAACTTCGAAGAGCATCTGCGCGCTGGCCGGCAGGCCGATCGAGAGCAGGTTCCGGAATTCTGAGAAATGCGGCCTGCGCCACCAACGGCGCGGCACCCAGTCTTGCAGGCCGCGGGCGCGCCGCAGCCAGACCATCATTGCCACGAGAATGGCCGTGCGGGAGATCAGCGTGGCCCATGCAGCACCTTCGAATCCAAGCTCAGGGCAGCCGAGTTTTCCGTAAATCATCACCCAGTTGAGCGCGATGTTGAGCACCACGCCGCCGAGAAAAATCCAGAATGGCGGCCATGGCCGGTTGAGCGCGTCGGCATGATTTTTGAGCGCGATGGATGCCAGTGCGGGCACCACCGAAGCCATCAGGATGCGGAAGTAGGCGGTGGTGCGCGTGCTCACTTCCGATGGTTGGCCGAGGTTTCCGAGGTGGTTGGAAACCAGCCAGAAGATGCCGAAAAGCACCAACCCGAGCGCGGTGCCGAGCATCAAGCCGTGGCGGCAACTGCCGCGCGCGCCGGCCGCGTCGTTTGCGCCGCGGCGGTTGGAAGTGAACACCGAGACGGCTGTTAGAACGCCGATGCCGAACACAAAGGGCACATGAAACAACGAGCTGGCAAATGTCAGCGCCGCCAACTCGGTGACTCCGAGTTGCCCGATCATCACCGTGTCGGCCACGCCGAGCAGCATCTGGCTGAGCTGGCCGATCATCAGCGGCACGGCAAGCCGCAAGGTCAGCCGGGATTCGTGCCACAACCTCATGGGTGCCGCGCTCACTCAGCTTTCAAGGACTCGATTTTTTCCGCGGTTTGCGCCGCTTCGGCGGATTTTCCGGCCGCTTCGAATGCGAGCTTCATGCCGTTCAATGAGCCCAGGTCATTGGGAAACAGTAAGAGCGCGCGTTGAAAGGCATCGATGGCTTCGTCCGCCTGCTTGGCTGCGAGATGGTATCCGCCGAGGCGTGCGACCATCGGCGAAAGAAGCGCCGGAGGCATCAACATTGAGGCGGGAAGCTGGCGGTCTGCGGCGGAGCTGAACCAATTGTAAGACGTGCCGCGTTGTTTGTCAGGACCCGTCAATGCCAGCAGTCCGCGCGATTCACTGCTGAGTGATTCAAGCGCACGCAGCGCGCGCATCCATGCAGAAAGCTCTCCGCCCGCAGCAGCGGCGTTGCGACTGCGGGTCATCATCTCGCTGTGCTGGGTGAGCGCGTTGAGCACGTCGCGGGCCTCATCGGTTTTTTTCTCATCGATCAAGCGCCGTGCCTCGAGCACGAAGCGCAGCCCGTCGATCCACCAGTAGGCGAGTGTGTGATCGTGGAATTTCTTCAAACTTTCCGGCTTGGGCAAGAGGACGGCGGACTCAATGGTTTTGCCCTGCGCAAGCTGAATCCTCGCGGGCAGGGTGACCGCCTCCCACAACAGCAAACGATTGCCGGCGGATGCCGGGCGTTCGATGATCCGCGGGTTGGCAGCCAACTTTTGTGCATCGGCTTCTGCGGTCTTGATGTCGCCTTTGGAAAACAAAGCCACAATCCGGTAGCTCTCCGCCTTGATCCATTCCGGACAATCGGCCGTGGTGACTGACTGTTCCTTCATCCATTTTTGATAGAGGAAAACCGCGCGGCCGAACTCTGCGGCGGCTTGCGCGTGATTTCCGCAACGCCATTCGTAATGACCTGTTAGATGAACAAACGGCGGATAGCCCGGCACCATTTCTTTGAGCTTGCGCGCCAGCTCAAGCGATGCGGCGGGATCCGGCCCCTCGGCGCGGATGAAAAGCAGCGCGTTGATCGGTATCGGGCTCTGCGGATGTTTTTCGATGAGAGCGAGCAGGGCTTTCTCGGCGCGTTCCTGATCCGGGGTCGCGTCCCCCGTTTCATCATATCCGCCACGGCTGAAAAGCGCGGCGAACACGGCTGCCTGTAGGTCGTTGGGGAATCTGGCGGACACCTTGTGGAAGGCATTGGCGGCTCCCGCCGGACCTTCCTCGATGTATTTCAGCAAGCCGTAGGCATAACCGCGTTCGAGCTCGCTGCCTTTGCCTTGTTCGACCAGTTCGAGCAGGCGTTCAGCTGCGGCATTGCGTGCCTGGAGCGACTCGGGCGTCGGATCGAGCAGGGTCATCAGCATGCCCCAATGGGCGAGCAGGCATTCGGGATCCTCGCGCATGGCGGCGGCGAAGTGGCGGCCGGCCTCGAACTCCCAGCCCGCGTGCAGATGATTCAGTCCTTGCAGGACATGCGCCTGAGCTTGTTCGGTCGCGGCGCTCACGGCCATGCGGATGCCACCGGGAAACTCCATCATCGATGGCACATCGACCAATTTCAACGACGTGGGAATCGCCTGTTCCACATGCGGCACATCTGCGGCCATGGCCGGGCAGAATGATAGAAGCGCAGCCAGGGAGGCGGCCTGGATGTGCTTTCTCACGGCTGGTGGACTCCTTCCTTTTCCTCTAACAGGATTTTTGGAAACACCGGTTTGGGTTTGCCAATCAGATGCCCCTCGGGGATGAGACCCCAGTGGAGATCCGCAAGGCCGATCTCGGTGAGTGATGGCAGGTTGAGCTGGGCGGCGAGTTTGGCCGCGGCGTCCGGCAGGATGGGGGAGAGCAGCACCGCACAGTGCGCGACACTTTCCGCCAGATGCTGGAGCACGGTGGCGAGGCGCGGTTTTTGTCCGGGATCCTTGTTGAGCTCCCACGGCTTCATGCGCTCGGCATATTGATTGCAATGCACGACATGGCGGCCGAGCGCTTCAAGGCCTTTGGAAACATCGAACTCGTCCATCGCCGCGCGATAGGCGTCGGTGCACTCGGCGAGCGAGCATTGCAGGGCGAGATCGGCATCGGTGAAGATTCCGCCGCGGGTGATGATGCCATCGGTGAAGCGCTGGCTCATGTTGAGCGCGCGGTTGCAGAGGTTGCCGAGTTCGTTGGCGAGTTCGGTGTTGTAGAGCATGATGAGGCGCTCGACATCGAAATCCGAGTCCTTGCCGGTGACGATGTCGCGCACAAGATAGTAGCGCAGCGCCTCGACGCCGAACTTGTCGGCGAGTTCGCTGGGATCGACGATGTTGCCGAGCGACTTGCTCATTTTCTCGCCGCGCATGTTCCACCAGCCATGCACTAACAGCCGCGGTATGAGCTCGTCCGGCAGGCCCATTGCATGCAGCATGCAGAGCCAGTAAATGCCGTGTGCGGGGACCAGGATGTCCTTGCCGATGATGTGCACCGGGCGCTCGTCGGTGGTCCACAGCCTGTTGAAATCCGGCAAGTCGGCATCGGGCGCGGCGTGGTATCCGGCGAACGACACATAGTTGATGAGCGCATCGAACCAGACATAAGTGACGAAGTCGGTATCGAAGGGGATTTCAATGCCCCAGCGCAGGCGCTCCTTGGGGCGGGAAATGCACAGGTCGGTGCCGGAATTGCGCTCCACCGCATTGAGCAGCTCGGCCTTGCGGAATGTGGGAATCACCGCGTCGGGCGTGGTTTCCAGGTAGCGTTTCAACCATTCGGTTTGCTCGCTGAGTTTGAAATACCAATTCTCCTCGGCCAGTTCGACCACCTCGCCCCACTCGGGACCGAAGTTGCCGGATTCATTGCGGTCGCGGTCCGAGAGAAACTGCTCCTGGCGCACCGAATAATGGCCGCTGTGGGTTTTCTTGTAGAGCTGGCCCTTCTCCTTGAGGTCGCTGAGGATGCCTTGCACGCAGGCCTTGTGGCGGTCGTCGATGGTTTCCGCCCAACCATCGTATCTGACGCCGAGTTTGTCCCACAGGTTGAGGAACTTTTTGGTCGTGCGTTTGACGAAAGTGGCGGGGTGCACGCCCTCTTTCTCGGCGGTCTGCTGGACCTTCTGGCCGTGCTGGTCCACGCCTGTGAGAAAGAACGCCTCGTCACCGCGCAGGCGGCGGTAGCGGATGATCACGTCGGCAAGCACCTTTTCATAAGCATGGCCGATGTGCGGCGAGCCGTTGGTGTAATCGATGGCGGTGGTGAGGTAAAACATGGTCGGGGTGTGCGGAGAATGGGCGACTTGTAGCGGCTCTCTACGAGCGTCGCTGCTAAGACGGGTGGGGACAAAAGCAGACTGAGGAGGCGCGCGCAAGGCGGGATCAACCCTGATAATGGTCCATCAGGCGGCGCTCGATGTCATCCAGCACCGGTCCGCTGTTGAGCATCAGCGGATGCAATGGCACCGTGAACTCCAGATTTTCCGCGCGCTGCCACACCGAGCTGGTAGGCGGCAGGATGATCAGGTCCATCGGCGTGCGATAGGAGACCACCGGCATCGCGCCGAGGCGGGCCTCCGATTCCGAGAGGTTGGCGAGAAAACCGCTCCCCGGGCGCATTTGGGCCGCGCCCTTGCTCGGATAGGCCCAGGCAGCCCAGGTTCCCTGATGGGGCGATGAGATGGTGAAAAGGCTCTTGCAGCGGGCGGCACCGCCGAGGTTCTGGAGGTAATGGCGAGAGACCAGGCCACCCATGCTGAAGGCGACGATGGAGATCGGTTGTCCGGTGCCGAATGTTTCATCGATCTCGCGTTTGAGACCGGCGGCAAGTTCTTCAAGGCCGCTGCGCCCGTCGCTCGGTTTCATGCGTGCCACGAGGCACTCAAAGCCCTGTTTTTCCAGGCGTTTTCGCAGCATCCTGAAAGTGTCTCCTTTCTCCATGAAACCATGCACCAGAACAATCCGTCCGCGCGACTGCTCACCCGGGCGCAGAGTGGTGGTGCTGTCAGTGGCTTGCATTCGCAACGGCCTGAAGTCGCGTCCCAATGCCGGAATGGTGGCTAACAGCCCGGCAAGCAGTGCGTAAATGGTGGCTTTCATGAAAAATGGTTCAACCTGGTGGCCAGTCGAGTTTCCGCCCGCCGAGCAGATGGACGTGCAAATGGGGCACTGCTTCGCCGCCGTCGGGACCGTTGTTGATGACCAGCCGGTATCCGCTTTCCGCGATGCCCTCGTTGCGGGCGATTTCCGCAGCCGTGAGCAAGAGGTGTCCGAGCACGCCCTCGTCATCGGGCTCCGCCAGACCCACGCGCGGGATCGGCTCGCACGGCACGATCAGCACGTGCACCGGCGCTTGCGGCGAAATGTCGCGGAAGGCGATGCAGCGCTCGTCCCGGTGAAGAATCGCGGCCGGGATTTCACCGTCGCGGATTTTTTCAAAGAGGGTCTTGTCGGCCATGGCGGAAGGATGCTTCTGTGGGCCAGAGTATTGATGAAGATCATTGTTTGTAAAGAAGAGAGGGTAGGGGGATCTAATGGGTCTTTAAGCAGCCATCACGCGCGGTTGACGTAGCGGCGCTGATAGTCTCCCATCCGCGCATGTCCGAACCGCGCCTGAAGAAATCCATCTCGTCCCACCGGTGGATTCTGGGCTATCTGATGCAGGAAAAAGCGGTCTTTTTCCCCTCGCTGGCGGCCTTGTTTTTCACAGCCATCCTTTCGCTGGGCTTTCCGTATTTTCTCAAAGAGCTGGTGGGAAATCCGGTGGATGCCCTTAAACAACAGGTCGATCCTGCCGAAGTGCTGGCGCGCTCGAACCTGATCGTCATGCAGCTCGCCGGGGTGCTGGTGTTGCAGGCTTTTGTCGGATTTTTCCGCGTCCAGGGATTCATCCGCTCCGGCGAGTCCGCGCTCAACCGCCTGCGCTGCGATCTTTTCGATCATCTGGTGCGGCTGCCGATGGCGTTCTTCCACGAGCAGCGTGCCGGGGCGCTGAGCAACCGCGTTTCCGCCGATCTCGGAGTGGTCCGCGACACCCTGCTCAACACCGTGCCGCAGGCGATCCGGCAGAGCGTGATTCTCATCGGCGGCTTGGTCTTTATTTTCATTTCCTCGTGGAAACTCTCGCTCATCATGCTGGGAAGCGTGCCGGTGGTGGTGCTGGCCATTGCGTTTTTCGGCCGCAAGGTGCGCGGATACTCGAAGGACGCGCAGGACGCGCTGGCCGATGCCGGCACGGTGATCGAGGAAACCGTGCAGGGAGTGGCCGATGTGAAAGCCTTCACCAACGAGCCGTTTGAAAACGCCCGCTACTCGCGCGCCTTGGAAACGTTTCTCGGCGTGACCAAACGCGGTGCGAAGACCCGCGCGGCTTTCCTTTCCTTCGTCATCCTTGCGCTCTTTGGCACCATTACCTTTGTCGTCTGGCATGGCGCGCGCATGCTTGCCATGAACGAGATCACCTGGACGAACTTCGCGGCGTTCATCCTGTTTTCGATCTTCGTGGGGGCCTCGCTCGGATCGTTTCCGGAGATCATCGCGCAGTTCCAACAGACCGCCGGCGCCACCGACCGCCTGCGCGAGTTGTTAGACCATGCTCCGGAGCGCGCCGATGGCGACCCCGAGGCGAAACTCGGTGGTTATCTCTCATTTCAAAACGTTTCCTTCCGCTATCCTTCGCGGCCAGACGTGCAGGTGCTTCATGATTTGGATTTCATCGTCACGCCCGGCCAGCGGGTCGCGCTGGTGGGTCCATCCGGTGCGGGAAAATCCACGGTTTTCTCGCTCATTCTGGGATTCAACACGCCGGGGGCGGGGCAGGTGCTTTACGACAACCGCCCGGCCACATCGCTCGCACTGCAAGCCATCCGCTCGCAGATCGCGATCGTGCCGCAGGAGGTCATGCTCTTCGGCGGAACGATCCGCGAGAACATCGAATACGGAAGACCCGGCGCATCGCAGGCGGAAATCGAGAACGCCGCCCGGCAAGCCAACGCCCACGACTTCATCGCCACGCTGCCCGAGGGCTACGAGACGATGGTCGGCCCGCGCGGCACCAAGCTCTCCGGCGGCCAGCGCCAGCGCATCGCCATCGCCCGCGCCATCCTCGCCGATCCGCGGATTCTTTTGTTAGATGAGGCCACTTCCGCGCTCGATTCCGAAAGCGAGCGGCTCGTCAACGAAGCACTCGAACGCTTGATGAAAGGCCGCACCAGCCTGGTCATTGCCCACCGTCTTTCCACCGTCCGTCATGCCGACCGCATCCTGGTTTTCAATCATGGGAAAATCGTGGAAAGCGGCAGCCATGATGAATTGGTCACCCATGACGGCACCTACCGTTTGCTGGTGGAGACTCAATTGGTGTGATTTGTCATGGAGGAGCCTCTATCCGATCTTTACCGTGCGCGCGACTACCCGGCGATGAGTCATCCGGTGGCGGACCCCGCGGTGAATTTCGTGGCGGCCCGCCTGGTGGGACTGGAAGCACCTTTTCCGGGAGATGCCCGCATCTTGGAAATCGGCTGCGCATCGGGCCACCATCTGTTGCCGCTGGCCGAGCGCTGGCCGGCGGCCCGCCTCACCGGCATCGATTTTTCCGGCCGTGCGATCCGACGGGCGAGGGGGCTTGCGGAGGAGGCCGGGCTTTCCAATGTGGATTTTCATGAATGCGCGCTGGACGCTTTTGAGGCGCACGACGGGCCCTACGATTTCATCATCGCCCATGGTTTTTTCTCGTGGGTGCCGGATGAGGTGAAGGCCCGCTTGTTATCATTTTGTCATGAACATTTGAGCAGCAACGGGCTGGCGGTGATCAGCTTCAATGTCGAGGCCGGTTGGTGCGCACGCCGGCCGCTGATCGAAAAATCCCGCGCCATCCAGCAATTCGGCGGCGTGGACGAGATGGCGGCGCTTGGGCTCCTCAAATCGGTCACCAAAGATCCGGCGGACTTGGCGATCATTGATGACATGCTGGCCAAAGGCCCCGGTATCCTGCCGTTCGATGATTTCGCGCCGGTGAATGATGCCTGGCCGCTCGACCGCTTTGTGATGGCTGCGGGAAACTGCGGCCTGCGCTGGCTTGGGGAGTCGGTGGCATCCAACAACCGGCCGCAGGTCTGGTCGGCGCAGGATGAGGCGGAAGCCGCGCGCTTGTTCAATGACCGGCCTCTGCTGGAATTGCATCAATGGATGGATGAGCGCTCGCAGCGCACATTTCGTGCGGCGATGTTTTGCCGTGAGGACGCTCCGATGCAGGCGCGGATTTCCACTGAAGTGGCGCTGGATTTCGAGTTGCTGGCGACAGGCGCGCCACCCCATCCGATGGCGGAACGGATTTATGAAACGATCAAGGAACATGGCCGTGCCTCGGTTCCTGCGAGACATGTGGTGAATGCGCTCGCGCGGTTCGGAGAAAAGGAAATCGCACGGGAAATTTTTCTCGGCATTGCAGCTGGCTGGCTTTCCGCGCGTTGTGAGCCGCTGCGGGCGTCACGGCAACTGCCGGAATCCCCTAAACTGAGCGCGTTGCAGTCCGCCTGTGTCCGGCGGAAATTGCCCGTCGTGGATGCCTTGCACCGGCCGTGCGCATTCCCGGAATCTGATTATGCCGTCCTTTCCTTGATGGATGGATGTCTCGATCTTGGCGGATTGAAGGCACGTGCTGCGGTTTTATCTCCGCATCTGGATTTTGATCGTTGGATCGGGCATCTCCATGCTTTGCACTTACTATCCCGATTGCCGTGAGCGGAACCTTTCTGTTTTTAGGCTTAGCAATCGGCCAATCAGTGAAGTAGTCCACGAATTCTTCAAAAACTAAAATCTTGGCACGTCGGTCTGGATAGCTAGAGCCTGTCCCAGAATCGGCGATTTTTGACCGAATCCTCAAAACTGTTCATTTGGACAATTAAAAAATCTTCACTGCCGTCCCCCAGACTGGGCGCGGCGCGCCCTGAGCCTTGATTTTGCAAGGCCCTGAGGTCGTTTCGGGAGAATGGCGATTGCGACTTTTTTGCGAGCAGTTGATATATCCCGGTGTTTACACGGCGATGCTGTCCCATGACATCACGTCTTGGCGGGC
>CANLKN010000127.1 GCA_947491475.1 Akkermansiaceae bacterium
AGCGGCAGCAGGCTGCCGCAGTCTAGGGGTGCTGCTGCTCCTCATTGACAACATCCCCGTATCGCTGTATCACTTGCTCATGAAAACGACCATTGATTTCCCCGAACACATACTTCATCGGGCGAAAACCATAGCGGTTCAGCGGAAGATCACTCTGAAAGAGCTGGTGCTGCAAGGCTTGGAACACGCCATCCGCCAGCCCGTGACGGACGTGGAGGCCGAGCGCAAGGCCCGTGCCGCGGCTCTCATCGCCGCGCTCTCAGTCGGGAAGAACACCGAACCCATCGGCCGCTTGAACCGCGATGCCATACCATTTATTCCGAGGATCTCAACCACGGCCAGGATTACGGCGGCGTCCGGGTGGTGAATCCCTTCGTTTAGTGCATCGAGTATGTCGGTTTCCAGAAGATCGATCCGAAGGTTGACATACAGTTCGACATTTCCGCGGAATATCAGGAAGCGCTGCGGATGCACCGGCCAGAATAAGCCCTGGCGGCACCCACGCCCGCTGAACGACTTTTGGAAAATCAGGGTTTGCCCGTGCCCGTTCGTAGCCGCATTCTTTCCGTTGCCAACGACGACCGGAACGTCGTCAGTCCCCATCCATGCGCGTCCTCTCCATCGATCCTGCGGTTCGCAACACCGGCTATGCCGTGCTGGAGGGCGAACCACGCAAGCCGGCGGTGCTCGCGTTCGACGTGATTTCCATCCCGAAAAACATCCCTCAATCCGCCGCACTCTCGGCGATCCGCACGCATCTGGTGAACATCATCCAGAAATTCCAACCGGACGAGGTCGCGGTGGAGGGCATCATTTACGTCCAGTCTCATCAAACCGCCATTTCGATGGGAGCAGCCCGCGCCGCCGCGCTGATCGCCGCCGCAGATCATGGCCTGCGGGTTTATGAATACGCGCCGCGCAAGGTAAAGAGCGCGGTGGTTGGCAATGGCAATGCCGACAAGTCGCAGGTCGCATTCATGGTCCGTGCCTTGTTGGGTCTTGCCGAAACTCCGCTGGCGGATGCAGCGGACGCGCTGGCCATCGCCATCGCCCATCTCCAGGCCTCCGATCCGCTCAAAGCCAAACTGCTCGACCGCCGGCTCGTCTGATCATGCAGGAAATCCTCCATCTCCCCGAACTGATCACCTACGAAGCCGGTCTTCGTCTCCAGCAGCAGCACGTCGATGCCATCCTCGCTGGCAGCGGACAGGACACCATTCTTTTGTTAGAGCACGAACCGGTTTACACCATCGGCCGGCTGCGCGATCAATCATCACTGCGTGATGCCGCCTCGCTGCCGTTTCCGGTTTTCGATACCAACCGCGGCGGGCAGGCTACTTATCACGGGCCGGGTCAACTCGTCGGTTATCCGATCCTGGATCTGAATCGGCGCGGCAGGGATCTTCATGCCCACCTCCGGAATCTTGAAGATGTGCTCATCCGCAGTTGCGCGGTTTTTGGAGTGAATGCAGGCCGCCGCGAGGGCCTCACCGGAGTGTGGGTGGAGAATCGCAAGCTGGCCTCCATCGGCGTGGGTGTCAGGAAATGGATCAGCATGCACGGCTTCGCCATCAACATCACCAAGGAAAGCCTGCCGCCGTTTTTTGCCATCACTCCGTGCGGGCTCGATGGCGTGAGCATGACGTGTCTGGAAAACGAGGCCGGGAGGGAGATCTCGGTGCGTGAGATGGCGCTGGTGGTGGAGAGGGAGTTTCGTAGTGCGGCGGCATGACGCCGCTTGGAGTGCGGCGGCATGACGCCGCTTTGGCTCGATCCCGGGACGAGCCATCAGAAAACAAAGGCCAGTCCTCCAAAGCGCGCCGAGAAGGACTGGGCGATTGAAGGTGGCGGTGAGTGCGATATGGAGTGAAAGCGGTGTCATGCCACCGCACTCCAAGGTTGCACCACCAAAGCGCGCCAAGAGGGACTGGGCGGTTGAAGGTGGCAGTGCGCGCGATATGCAGCCAAAGCGGTGTCACGCCACCGCACTCCAAACCGCGCTCCACATTACCAATCCGGATCCGGCGCGTATTCATCAAACACGTTCAATTTGTCGGTCGGGAAACTGTAGATCACGTTTACTTGGGCGGAACTGGCGGTCTTCTCGAACCAGCCTGCGGAGCACCATGGATAAGCCGACGGCGTGAGGACAAGGCCATGTTTCACCGCGTTGGAGTGCACATAATGAAGCCTTGCGAGATATGACTTCTCATGGGTGAGACGCGTTTCACGAAAATTGTGCCAGATTTTCCTGCCCGCCTTTCCGTCCATTCGGTTCACCCATCCGGCAGTGAGCCCATGAAGCTTGCCGAGCATTTTTGAAAGAGTCTGCGGATCGGCGGGCGAGTGTCCCACAAAGTGATAGTGATTCGAAAACACCGCCCAAGCTTCCAGGTTCCAGCCAAACTCCGCTGCCACCGACAACAAGCCGCGGTGCAATACCTCAATCCGCTGTCTGCCGGCGAAATGATGAGCTTTGCGGTAGGTGCCGGCCGTCACCATGTAGGTTCCTCGTTCACAGAGCCGGTGATGTGGCGCGTGTGGCCAGTGGATAATTGGCATGACATCTGTTGGACGATGCCGCTGGTGGGGGCAAGTCCGGAGTGCGGTGGCACGACACCGCTTTGGCTCGATCCCGGGACGAGCCATCAGCAATCAAAGGCCAATCCACCAAAGCATGCCGAGAGGGACTGGGCGGTTGAAGGCGGCGGTGCGTGCAATATGGAGTGAAAGCGGTGGCATGCCACCGCGCTCCAAGGTGGCCCACCAAAGCACGCCGAGAGGGACCAGGAGGATTATGGAGTGGGGTGGCACGACACCGCTTTGGCTCGATCCCGGGACGAGCCATCAGCAATCAAAGGCCAATCCACCAAAGCATGCCGAGAGGGACTGGGCGGTTGAAGGCGGCGGTGCGTGCGATATGGAGTGAAAGCGGTGTCATGCCACCGCACTCCAAGCGTCATCACGCCCGGGCTGCATACGAGTCTTTAAGCGCCACGGTGCGGTTGAAGACGGGCTTGGCTCCGGGTTGGTGCTCCTTGCTGTCGGCAATGAAATAGCCGATGCGCTCGAACTGGCATGAGAACCCCGGTTCGGCATTGGCCAACATCGGCTCGACCTTGGCGGTGATCGTTTTGAGTGATTCCGGATTCAACACGCTGAGGAAGCCGCCCTCGGCATCGTCGGGATTTTCCACGGTGAAGAGGCGGTCGTAGAGGCGGACTTGCGCATCCACGCCGGTGGCGCAATCAACCCAGTGGATGGCAGCCTTGCAAACCACACCCACCGGCGAGTCCTTGCCGACGGTGCCGGGCAGGATTTGCGCGCGGATGAGCGAGATGTTTCCCGTCGAGTCCTTTTCAAACGAGGTGCACTGGATGATATGTCCGCCCTTGAGGCGCACGTAGCGGCCCGGTCCGAGGCGGAAAAACTTTTTCGGCGGATCCTCCATGAAGTCCTCGCGCTCGATCCAGACTTCGTTAGAGATCGGGATATGGCGTTCGCCCATGTCTGGATTTTGCGGATGGTTGGGGACATCGGCGTGGGTGAGCGGTTCGGCGGACCAGTTTTCGAGAATCACCTTCACCGGATCGAGCACGGCCATGCGGCGGGGTGCTTCGCGGTTGAGGAAATCACGGACTTCGAACTCCAGCAGCGCGACATCGGTGGTGCCGCTGAATTTGGTCATGCCGATGCGCTTGCAGAAATCGCGGATGGCGGCGGCCGGATAGCCGCGGCGGCGCAGGCCGGAAATGGTGGGCAGGCGCGGATCGTCCCAGCCGCTGACGCGGTTTTCCTGCACGAGTTGGAGCAGCTTGCGCTTGCTCATCACGGTGTAGGTGAGGTTCAGCCGCGCGAATTCAATCTGGCGCGGCTTGGACGGCACCGGGCAGTTTTCAATGAACCAATCATAAAGCGGCCGGTGGTTCTCGAACTCCAGCGTGCACAACGAGTGGGTGATGTGTTCCAGCGCGTCCTCCAGCGGGTGGGCGAAGTCATACATGGGATAGATGCACCATGAGTCGCCGGTGTTGTGGTGGTGCGCGTGCATGATGCGGTAAAGCACCGGATCACGCAGGTTCATGTTGGATGATGCCATGTCGATGCGCGCACGCAGCACGCACTCGCCTTCTTTGAAACCGCCGGCCTTCATTTTTTCAAATAGCGAGAGGTTTTCCTCCGCAGAACGCTCTGCACAGGCCGAGCGTGTGCCGGGCGTGGTAAGGTTGCCGCGCTTCACGCGCATTTCCTCGGCGCTGTCGTCATCCACATAGGCCAGGCCCTGATTGATCAAGTGCACCGCGCAGTCGTAAAAGAACTGAAAGTAGTCGCTGGCGAAATAAAGGTTGTCTCCCCAGTCGAAGCCGAGCCATTTGACATCCTGCTTGATGCTCTCGACATATTCCGACTCCTCCTTTTCCGGGTTGGTGTCGTCAAAACGCAGGTGGCACCTGGCACCGACCACGGCGTTTTCCAGCGCGATGCCGAAGTTCAGGCAGATCGACTTGGCATGGCCGATGTGGAGGTAGCCGTTGGGCTCCGGCGGAAAGCGCGTGATGATGCTGGCGTGTTTGCCGGAGGCAAGGTCATCGGCGATGATCTCGCGGATGAAATCGAGGGAGGGTGCTTCGGACATGGAATTGTGTGGGGAAATGCAAATGCGTGGCGGAGAGAGGCGCAAGACTTCAAGACGCAAGACGCCAGAGAAGATGGAGCCACGCGTGAGCGCTTCGATTGCGTGGCAATGGGAAATGAGAATTCTTCATCTTGCGTCTTTCGGGTTAGCGGGCCAGTTCTTCTAACAACTTCTGGTTCAAACGAATGCCTGCTTCGAAGTTTTCGACGGGAAAATTCTCGTTGGGCGCGTGGATTTGGGCGTCGGGCAGGGCGAGTCCTAACAACAAAGTATCGGCGCCGAGGATGTCGCGAAACGTTTGGACGATGGGGATGCTGCCGCCTTCGCGGATGAGGACGGGCTGGGCATCGAAGGCGGCGCGCAGGGCCGCTTGCGCGGCGAGGCCGTATTTCGAGTTGGGATCGGTGATGTAGGGAGCGCCGTAATGACCGTTGTCGATCTCGATTTCCACTCCCGGCGGGCAATGCTGACGGAGGTGCGCTTCGACCTGTTGCATGATCATTTCAGGGCACTGGTCCGGGACGAGGCGCAACGAGAGTTTCACGAAGGCTTCGGCGGGAAGAACGGTTTTGGAGCCCTCGCCCTGATAGCCGCCGCCGATGCCGTTGACCTCGGCGGTGGGGCGTGCCCAAGTGCGTTCCGCAGAGCTGTAGCCGGGTTCTCCGAAAAGGGTGGGGGAGCCGGTCACCTTGAGGAAATCCGCATCGCCCGCACCGGGGATGCGCGACCACATTTCGCGCTCCCACGTTTCCAAGGGGCGCACCTGGTCGTAGAAACCATTGATGGCCACGCGTCCGTCGGCGTGGTGCAGGCTGGCGACGAGCCGGGCGATGGCGGCAGCCGGATTGGCCACCGCGCCACCGAAGAGCCCCGAGTGGAGGTCGCCCTTGGGACCGCGCAGGGTGACCTCGCAGCAGGCGATGCCCCGCAGGCCGTAACCGAAGGTGGGGATGCCGGGCGCGACCATGCCGGTGTCCGAAATGGCGATCACGTCGCAGCGCAGGGCGTCGCAATTTTCCTGCAGGAATGGTGCAAGGTTAGGGCTTCCGATTTCCTCCTCTCCTTCAAAGAGGAAGATCAAGTTGAGCGGCAGTTCGTTGTTTTCGCGCAGCAATTTTTCGACACCGAGCACGTGGGCGAGCATCTGTCCCTTGTTATCGGTGGCACCGCGAGCCCAGATCAGGCCGTCGCGGATTTCCGGTTGAAATGGATCGCTGGTCCACAATTCGAGCGGATCGACCGGTTGGACGTCGTAATGTCCATAGATGAGTAGCGTGCGACGCCCCGCGACATGGGTATTGCGGGCAATCACCAGCGGGTGTTTCGGGGTTTCGTGCAGCTCGGTGCGGAGGCCCATCGCATCGAGTTTTTCCAGCAACCAAGTGGCGCAGGCCTTGACGTCGCCGGCATGGCGTGAATCGGTGGAAATGCTCGGAAATCGCAGGAATGCAAAAAGATCTTCAAGGTCGGTGCTCACGGCGCGGATGTTTCCGCTGTGAGCCATCGCCCGCAAGGCGAATTGATACTAACTTGGAAATGCCCGCTGGTAGATAATGGCGGAGTCATCTGATAAAACCTCAGTCCCACTCGCAAAGCGATTCAAGGTAGCTGGCTGAGCCGTCGCGCAGCCATCCGTCGAGTTGGGCGGGCTCCTTGAGTTGCTGGCCGCGCAGGCGCGGAACCGCGAGATAGCGGGTCTCGATGGATGGAAGCTGGCTCATGTCCACCCACAGCTTTTCGAACTGGCAAACAGGGAAAACATCTTCCTGGCCGTGACCCCAGCGTTTTTTGACGTCCTTGAGCGTGATGTAGGTGGGCATTTTTGCCGCCAGCGCGCGGATCGCGGCGGCGGTTTTTGTTTCGTCGGTGAGATCGGCGCGGGTGAGCTTGAAGGCGGCGAGCAGCGCGTCGATATCGATCCAGCAGGTGTTGGAGTTGTAATAAGTGAGATGGAACTCGTCCTCCTCACGCGGCATGGCGAGGCCCTCGACCAGGCGGAGCTGGCCGTTGACGCGGGCAAGGCCGCCGCCACGGTCTTCCAGGCGGCGGGTGATGACCTCGAAAGTGAGGCCGGCACCGCTGGCGAGGTGGCGGCCTAACAACGCGGGATCGACATTCATGCCGACTGTGTCGATGTTGTGCATGACCAGCGTCTTGAGCTGCGGGCGTTCCTCTAACAAACGGGCGAGTGTGCCATTGCGCAGCAGGTTGGGCACCTCATACCAATGGCCGACGGGATGCAGGCACTGGAGCGGCAGGTTGTCGGTGTAATCAGCGGCCTCACCGGCGGATTGCGCCCAGCCGATGAGTGCGATGCGCAGGCTGTCGCGGACTTTTTGCTGCTGCACGTCGAGCGTCTGCTGCTGGATTTCCTCCCATGCGAAGCGCAGGTCGCGCACGGTGGGAATCATGCGCAGGCCGATCGACTTGCCTTCTGATAGAACCAGCGGCCCTTCGTAGCTGAAGTTGTCATATTCTTCGAGGAAACGGCTGGTCACCTCATGTGAGAAATAGCTGGTGGTGAAGATGTGGGGCAGGGGAGTGCCGCATTCGCGCGCGGTCCTGCGGCTTTTTGCGAGGTGGGTTTCGACGAACGAGCGGTGCCGGCCGCCGAGTCGGCAGAATGGGTTGAGTGCCTTGACCACGCCCGCGCCCTGCGTCCAGCGCGAACCGGCACCGGCGGCCAGCGTGACCACGGCAACCTCGCCGTTTTTCAGCGCTTCCATGCCGCGGACATGGTCGTCCTTGGTGAGGGCGGATGAATCGGTTAGATCGCCGGCTTTCACGTCTTCGATCACGCTGTTGGCGGACAGGCGGTTCTGGGCGAGGCCGATGCGCCCGGCGCGCAGATCGTCGCGGATGTGTTCGTGGGCGCTGCGGTCGAAACCGTATTTTTCGAGATAATACGCGAGCGTTTCGCCGCTGCGGCTGTCTTCCCCGACGCGTGGGAAAATCGAATCGAACAAGGTGCGCACCATGCCCTGGAGTTCGGGCCGCGTGCGGCAGGCGTCGGCGAATTGGTCGAGCTCGGCGAGGCGCGCCGGGCCGAGCGCGCGGCGGTCCATGCGCAACATCGCGGGCATGGTGAAGCGGTAGTAAGCGGCGGGCATCAGCGCATCGCTGCCGGTGAGCAGATCGGCCCATGAGCCTCGCTCGTTGATGGCGAAGTCATAAACCACCGGGTCCATCGCAAACGGCAGCGCGGAGGCGAGCGCACGTTTGGTTTCCAGCATGGTTTTTTGCAAAAACTCCTGTCCCTCCGCCTTGCGTTGCGGCGCGAAAATGAATCCCATGCCGCCGCCGGACATGCCGCCGAGCATCCAGAAACCCCAGAAGTCCGCGCCGAAAGCCTCGCGCGTTTTGGCGATGAGCAACTCGGTGTAATGGTTGCTGGCCCACGGGATGATCGTCTGGATCGGGCCTTGGAAATTTTTCGTCGTGGCTTCGCCGATCGCGGCGATGTCGCCGGTTTTCAATCCGGCCAGGATGCGGTCGAGGATCTCATGCGTCTGCATGCGCGCCGACCACTCGGGCTCGCTGCGAAGCAGGTATTTTTCGGTGACCATTTCCAATATCGGCCCGACGTTCTGGGCCATCCCGCCGTGGACGAGCACCAGTGATTCCTGCAAGCGGCGGCGGGCAGCGTCGGGCGCGTCGTCGCGGTCGAGAATGCGGTGGGTGGGCATCAGCCGGCCGCGGGAAATGCCGTATTCGGGGTCGCTCTCGCCGGAGAGCGCACCGCAGATGAGTTTCATGCCCGGCCATACACCACCGGAGTCCTGCCAGCCGCCGCCGGAGCCGCCGAGCCACTCGCCCAGCAAGGCGCGTGCAAGCACGATGCGGCGCTCGTTTTCCTCAAGCCCGCCTGTGAGTGAGCGGGCCTGGCCGGTGGCGCGCATGCAGACGCCGATCAGCGCCGCAAGCAGGTTGGTGGAAACCGCGAGCCGCGAGCCTTTGGGGATGTTGTTGACGTTGCTGACGATCTCCAGCCCGCGGCCGGGACCGACGATTTGCTCTAACAGATCTGAAAGATGCTGGCCGGAGCCCTCGATGCCGGGCGGCACGATGCCGCTGGCGATCACCGCCGCCTTGAGCAGGCCGAGGTAGTCTTTGGCGAAATCGAACACCTCGTTGAGGCTGGAAATTTCCGCCGTGCAGCCGAGATCCACGCTGGTGAGGCGCAGCACCGGCTGGTCGATCACGCGCAGGCTGGCCTCCACCGGCGGAGTCGGTTCCTTGTCGCGGCCGTGGACGGCGAGATCGACGGAGATGTTGAGCACTTTCGCGCCCTCCGGATAATCCATGCCGAGGAAGAAGATGTCGCTCCAGCCGCAGTGGCTGAGGTCCATGCGCACCGGCGTGCGCTCGCGCAGCACCGGATAGAGGCCGGTGGCGGCATCGCGGGTGGCGAGTTCCCTGCGGATGCGCAACGGCTGGTCGGCCGGGTGGCCCATGCGGAACATCCACTGGTTGCCGGCCACGCCGCGCACGCTGCGGCGCACCTGGTCGGCCAGTGTCTGGAACGCGAGTTTCTGATAGGCGGCGGCCAGTGCGCTGGAAACCCCGTCGCTCGGGCCATCATCGTGCTGGGACTTGAGAAACAGATCGATGGCTTCCTCGAAGCGCCGCTCCAACAGATGCTCGTAGCCGTTGAAAGGAATGGCCCCGGGCTTCTTGTCGGTGAGAAGCGCCGGCAGGTGGAAGCGGTGGATGGCGTGGAGGAAAAGCAGCGCCCGCACCCGGTGGTAGAGGTTGTCGCTCTTGCGGCGGAAGTCATCCAGCGTGGAGGCTTGGGCGAGCAGTTCATCCAGCCCGAGCCCGGCGCAGGCGGCATCGAGTGATTGATTGCGGATGTTTTCGTCCGGCGAGGTGATGAGGTCGTTAAGCGTCACCCGCGCAACATGTGAGAATTCCCGGCGGGTGGCAATCATCGGATGCGCCTATGTCGGATGCGCCTATTGACGGCGAGGAAATCACAACCTGCGATTGATTCGGATTTCCTTCCGTGCATCATGCGCACCGTCCGCGACACGCATGCTCACCCTCCTTAAAATCCGCAACCTCGCCCTGGTGGATGAACTCGTCTGGGAACTCGGCCCCGGCCTGATCGGCGTGACCGGGGAGACCGGGGCCGGCAAGTCGGTGATCGTCGGCGCGCTCAAGCTCGTGCTCGGCGAACGCGCCGACAAATCGCTCATCCGCACCGGTGAGGACACATGTTCGGTCGAGGCCGTGTTCGAACTCAGTGATCCACGCGAAATCAACGCCATTCTCGAAGACGGCGGCCTCGAGCGCTGCGAGGATACCCAGCTCATCGTGCGCCGCGTGATCGGCCAGAGCGCCAACCGCCAGTTTGTCAACGATTCGCCGGTCACACTCGCGCTGCTCAAACGCCTCGGCGAGCATCTTGTGGATCTCCACGGCCCGCACGACCATCAATCGCTGCTCTCCACCGAGCGCCAACTTGCCATGCTCGACGCCTACGCCGGAGCAGAGCAGGCCCACGCCGCCTATCGCGAAAACCACCGCGTCTGGCGCTCCAAATCCGCCGAACTCGACGAACTTCGCCACGCGGAGAACGCCAGCGAGCAGGAGATCGAACTGTTGCGCTATCAGATTCAGGAAATCGACGCTGCAAGCCTCAAACCCGAGGACGAGCAAGATCTCGAAGACCGCTGGCGCCGCGCTTCGAACTCGACCCGCCTGGTGGAAACCGCCGCCGCAGCAGCCGCCGCGCTGAGTGGCGAGGACGGCGTTCTCACACGGCTCACCGATGTCCAGAGGCTGGTGCGCGATCTTGAAAAACTCGATCCCTCGATCCGCGAGCAAACCGCATCGCTGGAAACCGCCGTTCTCGAACTCCAGGACCTCGAAGGCAATCTAACCGAATATGCCGAGGAACTCGATATCAATCCCGCAGAGGCCGCCGCGCTCGAAGAACGCGTCAATTTGTTAGAATCCCTCAAGCGCAAATACGGCCCGTCTCTCACCGACGTGATCGCCCGCCGCGATAGCGCTGCCGCCCGTCTCGACACCATCGAGAATCGCGGTGAGAAACTCGAAACGCTGGAGAAGGAACTTGCCGCCAGCCGCGCCGCGCTCGATGCCGCCGGCAAAAATCTAACAACTCTGCGCAAGAAGGCCGCGCCGAAACTCGCGAAGGAAATTTCCAGCCAGCTCAAGGATCTTGGTTTCCAGCAATCCTCGTTCGAAGCGCCGCTGCGCGCTTTAACGGAACCTGGGCCGCAGGGTTTCGAAGCCGTCGAATTCCAATTCGGCCCGAATCCCGGCGAGCCGCTTCTTCCTCTCCGCCAGATCGCCTCGTCCGGTGAGATCAGCCGCGTGATGCTCGCCGTGAAATCGGCGTTGGCCGATCAAGACGCCACGCCGCTGATGGTGTTCGACGAGATCGACGCCAA
>CANLKN010000128.1 GCA_947491475.1 Akkermansiaceae bacterium
AAAGAGCCCTGTTTGTAATTGTCGTCAGTGGGCAGTTTTAATTGTCGCCAACGAAAGTTTTAATTGTCGCTAGACAAAGTCATCCGCCGCGAGGAAATCGAGTTCTTCCTCCGCCTCCACGGGCTGTGGGAGGGGTTGATCCAGCTCCCGCGCCCGCCGCCTCCGCCTTTTGACATCGAGACCATGGAGCCGATCGAACCACCTTGGCAGGCGATCAAGGAATGGATCCCCGACGACGAACCGGATCTCGACTGGTTCAACCGTCCCCGGAATCCATCCAATCCCGATCCAGATGGCTACGACCAAAGTCAAACATGGCAGGCACCCGAAATCCACTTGGACGACGAGCGCATCCTGGTTCTTGAACCCACCTGACCCGCCCGTCGGATTCAAAAAACACCGCTGCCGAAAGAAATCTTGGCAAGGCGGACTGGAGAGCTACGCTCGCGCTGAATGAAAACCGCCGTAAAATCTCCCTATTGTGCCAAATCCCGGCGTCCGGCGGAGCATTCTTCCTTTCAGCGTTTCAGTTTTCAGCATTTCAGCTCTACCCAGACTCCCCTTTTCCCCCGCAACCCCCATTTCCCCGCCCTCCGGTCCGACCCAATGGCTCTTTCAGGGGCCTCCCGCAGAAAGCAAACTCCTAGCAGCGCCGCCGCGCTGTCAACCATAGCCACAACCGCCGCACTGCAATGACACCGGAAACACGAAGCTACCTTGAACGGGTGGCCGACTTTGCAACGGATTTCCGCATCGCGGGCATGACCGCGCCGGAAGCTATTGCGGCCGCCATTTGACTCTACTTCCACCCACCCACCCACAGAAAGCCCGGCGGGATTGCTCCGGCCAGGCTTTGCTTTTCCCATACCCAGCCCCGCTCCCCGTAGCGACCAGCCAATCACGCACCAGGCGACCGGCCACCCGATCCGCCGCAGACAGCCCCGCAGACAGGACCACCGGCCACCCCGGCCCGCCGCGCCCCAGCCATGCGCGGCCGTCCGATGCCCGGCCATCGGACTCGGCGCTATTGTTTCGGCGCTATTGTTTTTTCGTTGACTTGATACGAGTTTAACGGTAAGTTTCGGTGCCATGAAAATCACACTCGACCATCCTGCCAGTTCCTACGGTGTCCCCGTCATCCTCAATGCAAAAGACGAGGTGATGGACTACGCTGAGGGTGTCCGCGCCATTCGCCGGAACCTCGCCCTTTCGACCAAAGCTCTCGGCGCTATGTGTGGCGTGAGCCACCGCACGGTCGAGTCGTGGGAGTATAGCGTCGGCGTGCCGTCTGCGGCTGCACTCAACGTGATGTCGCGACTGCCGCTCGATACGGTGGTTCCGCGTCCCCGTCGCATGCTGCGCAAGAAGCAGCCAGCCTAGTCCTCGGCGCTATCGTTGAGCATGTAGTCACCGGCTCGGGTCTTGAAGATCGCACCTTCGGCTTCGTAGGTGGTCATGCGGCGCTTGGCTGTGCGCTCAACCCCCATTTCCCCGCCCTCCGGTCCGACCCAATGGCTCTTTCAGGGGCCTCCCGCAGAAAGCAAACTCCTAGCAGCAAGACTTCGTCTCCCTCCGCGCCGACGCGGCGCAGTATCTCGCCGTTCAAGGCGTCATGACCGTCGGTGTGGACTACCTCAGCATCGGCGGCTTCAACAAAGACGGCGTCGAAACCCATCAAATCATGCTCGGTGCCGGCATCTGGGTGATCGAAGGGCTCAACCTCTCCGACATCAAACCCGGCTACTACGAGCTGATCTGCCTGCCCCTCAAACTCGAAGGCGCAGACGGCGCTCCCTGCCGCGTGGTGCTGCGTTGATCAGCTATTTTTAGCTGGCCCATCTTACCCAGCCGCGTCGAGGAAGAGAGCGAATCAGGCGGGAGTCTCAAGCTTCGTAAGTTCACGATTGAACGACTACCTCGCGAGTGTCTTGGTTTTATACGTGCGAAAATGGGAGAGGATCAAAGCGAAGAGTTCGAGCCGGCTATCCACTTTAAACTTTTGGAAAATATGCTGTATGTGCGTATTCACGGTGGCTTCGCTGACCCCTACCCTTTCAGCGATGATTTTGCTACTGGCGCCTAGCAACAACTGTTCATAAATTTTCTTTTGTGCGGGCGAAAGCTGCGCTGCTTTTTCCTCAATGGCATCATCGGCTTGTGTTGTTTCCTCTTCCGTTTGAAGATCCTCGATCAACGAACGCATCGCATCTTTTGAGACGGGGAAGCCACCGGCCGCCGCCTCAAAGATGGCGAAGATAAGTTCGGTCGGCTTGCAGGGCTTGTTCAGATAACCACAACCACCCGCCTGCAAGGCTTTCCGAACAGTGATCCCTTGGCTAGAAACACTCAGAAACAAAGGTTTTAAGTTTGGCTGGCGCTGTTTCATCAGATGCACCAAACCGATGCCGGAGAGTTTCGGAAGTTGCACATCCACTAAAATAACACCTTCTAGGATGCGCTTATCATCCAATACTTCCTCGGCCGAAGAGTACACGTTATCCAGGCTGATGCCTGATGCATTCTTCAAGATAGAAATGAGATGCTGTCGAATCACCCGATCGTCTTCAACAACACTGACATGCACACCAACCCCCATTTCCCCGCCCTCCGGTCCGACCCAATGGCTCTTTCAGGGGCCTCCCGCAGAAAGCAAACTCCTAGCAGCCAGCGGCGCTATTGTTTCGGCGCTATTGTTTTTTCGTTGACGGATACGCGGGCGAGCGTAATATCTCGGCGCTATGAAAATCACAACCGATCACCCCGCGTCCAGTTATGGGCAACCAGTCATCCTGCATCCAGATGGGAGCGTGATGGATTACCGTTCCGGTTTGAAGCTGTTGCGGCGTAGGCAACGCTTGAGCACAAGGGATCTCGGCGCTATGTGTGGCGTGAGTCACCGGACGATTGAGCGTTGGGAGCACGGCTTGAGTTTGCCCACGGCAGCAGCATTGAACGTGATGAGCAAGTTGCCACTGGATACTGTGGTGCCACGCGGTGAATCACTCGTGCATCAGGTAGTCGCCAGCGCGGGTTTTGAAAATGATGCCCTCTGACTCGTAGGTCAACCCCCATTTCCCCGCCCTCCGGTCCGACCCAATGGCTCTTTCAGGGGCCTCCCGCAGAAAGCAAACTCCTAGCAGCAATGGCCTGATGTCAGGGAAAAACTGGATTAAACGCTGTTGCCACCATGCCTCTTCGTGAAGGCATACGTGGGCGTTGCGACCGTCGGAGAGGATTGCTTTTGCAGGGGCAATATCGATCACAAAGAGCGCATGTTTGCCAACAGAGGACATTTCGCGGAGCACATCATCCAGTTCCTCCTCGGGAATGTGTTCGAGAACATCAAAACTCGTAACAATATCGAATTTCTCTTCCGGGATCTTGTCAATTCCAGGAACCGCCGGATCAAATCGGGCTACACGCTTCATACCAGCCTTTTTGGCAATCCAAACGGCGATCTCACTTCGACCGGCACCATAGTCGATCAGAGAGTCTGCCTTAATCGAAAGGATGTGGGGCAAAACGTAGGGGAAGTGTTTGCCTCCGGTTCCATAGATCGCGGCGGAGTGGAAATGCTGGTAGTCTGCTAGATCTTTTCTTTTCATCGTCATCCTATTCCATGCTGTCCTTCACGCCCTGAGTCTCTGCCCAGGCGAATCACAAAGCACGGCGGCACTAAGGCTGCATTGCTGAAGATATGTGAATCCGTAATTGGCCATGAAACCCGGGTCAAGCGTCGAATGAGGACGCCTCCGACACTCGCCTGCCGCTCCTGATCCGAAAGCCCAGACTACGCAGTCCGACGCACCCAAGACTCAGCTTCATGAACCAACCCTCATCGAGCCCGAAATCCGGCCCTGCATGCATCCCGAATGATTCCAGCTAATGCGGTTGACAGACATCAGACTCCGGAACGAAAATTCAAAACTCAGGCAAGGGCTTTGCGAGGTTCTCAATATTTTAACGACCTCACGGCCACTTGTGCCGTTCCAACCTTGACACAATTGTTGGCAATAAATTAATTATTTCCTCACCAGATTTGACTTTGAACACCGACATCCCGACAAAAAAGCCATTAGGCATTCTTTTTGCGAATCTGAAAGGCAACATCGGTGATTTTGCAATTCTCGAAGCCATGGTGGATCTCCTAATCGCCGCTTATCCCGGCCGGGAAATCGTGGTTCATCCCCATCCCTTGGTTCCCGTCGACAAGGAACGGCTAGCGGAGTTCTTGCGCCAGAACCCAGCCATTTCCATATCCGCCCCCACATATTCTGGAGGCACAACCCGAGTTCAGGATATCTTCTCGTCACTCTTACTGAAGCGCGGCAGCCAGGCGTTCCGCATCCGCTCTTTTGTAAAGCATTCCACGGAACACTTCGCCCCTTTCTCCAAATACGAGGCCGTGTTCATGGCCGGAGGCGACCAATGGAGCGGCCGCGAACTGGGTGTGGCGATGTTCGGCACGCTGACCGCCATCCACCGTCTCAACACACCGGTGTTTTCCTTCCCCTTCTCACTGAAATCCAGCTTGTTCGGCCTCTATTCCAAGAAGGATCTGAACGGATATTTCGACAAGCTGAGCGCACCCATAATTGTCCGAGACAGTCTTTCAAAAGGGATCATCGATGCCTTCTCGGATCGCCCCACACTCGGGGCAGATTGCGTTTATTCCCTCAACCGAAAGGCATCAGCGATCGCGCCTGCCGCCCACCGCAATCCGGAACGAACCCTATATGTTGTCAAAGCCCAGGAGAAGGATCTGGCGACCAATCTCGAAAAACTGGTTTTAACAACGGACAACCTGGAACTATTCACAACCTGCCCTCCGGAAGACTCCAAGACTTACCGTCGCCTGGCGGAATCTTTCGGCTTGCCCTACCACGAACCTGGCAGCTGGCAGGAAATCATCGCCGAGTTCAAGGCGTGCAAACTGATCGTTACCAACCGCCTGCACGGACTTATCCTCGGCTCCCTCGCCGAAACCCCTCTGCTGCCCGTCACCACACGCAAGAAATCTCTGGCCTTCGCCCGTGACGCAAATATCCCCCACTCCGCCGCCACAGTCGCCGATATCACACCGGCACTCATTGAGAACGCCAGGAAAGACCATCGCTTGATTTTGGAAAATATGAACCGCTACGCGGATGAATGCCGGAGCAAACCGCACTCTCCTGCCACCCCCAACCAACGCTAATATGTCCTGCCCCATCTGCCGCAGTCCCAACCACAGCTTCATCGTTTCCAAAAACGAATACGACATCCACCGCTGCCCCGCATGCACCGTGATGTTCGTCCACCCCTTCCCTTCGCCGCAGGAACTCACGGACTTTTACAACAACTACCACAAGTCCAGGCAATACAAGGACAAGATCAAATCCAAAATCAAGCGCGCGAAGAAGCGCATCGCATCGCTCGGCAAGCGCGGAGACCTTGAATTCCTGGACGTGGGCTGCAATCTCGGCTTCGCCACGGAAGCGGGAAGATCGTTGGGATACCGGGCGACGGGCATCGATGTGGACACCGATGCGATTGCCCGCGCCAAGGAACTTTTCCCGGATGCCGAGTTCCGCTGCGTCGGCAGCGATACTCTGACGGCGGAAGGCAGGGTCTTCGACATCGTTTATTGCAGCGAAGTGATCGAGCACCTTACCAACCCGCTCCAATTCCTCCGCGACATCCGCTCCGTCATGTCCGAAAGTTCCGTCCTGCTGCTCACCACCCCGGACAACGGCCATTACTCATTGCCCAAGGACATCCACAAACTCGCCGGGTGGACCAGCTTCCGACCGCCTGAGCACCTCATCTACTTCAATAGGAAATCGCTGAAGGATATCTTCGCGGCCGCCGGATTCAGCCGGTTCAGGCAGTGCTTCAGCTTCAAGCCCTCCGCCAAGGTCATCGCCGCACCCTAGGTATGGAAAACCATTACTTCGACCGTCTGCGGGCGGACCGACAAAAGCTCGCCCTGCTCAAATCCCACCTTGTACCGAAGGTCAATAGCCGCCGCTGCATCGTGATGGGCTCCGCACCGAATCCCATCGTCCCCCCTTTGGACGAAGCATTCTCCATTTGCGTCAACGGCTCCGTGTTCTCGGCATACAAGCATTGGTCCGCCGCCCCCGACCTGACCTACCTCAATGGTGCGATCTTCAACGACGGAGACTCATACGCAAACGCCACCCTAGAGGTAATCTCCGGTAAAGAGATCGGCGATGTAGTCATCGCGCGCCATACCTTCGGCCTCGCCTTGGAAATGATGGGCAAGGCGAACATGACGTTTGGCGAAACCTTCCCCGTCTCCAAATACGACAAGCGGGTGATCCTCGGTGAAGCCGCCGGCCACTCCATTCTTGGGAATTACCCGTTTGATGCAAATGTTTCAAACGGTATCTTTATGGCTGCGCTGGCGCTTTGGCTTGGCGCTCCGGAAGTTTTGCTGGTCGGCTTCTCATTCAACAGCCAGCACGCCTACAGCACAGGAAAGGAACTCTCCAAAAGGGGACACATCCGCGAGGATGCCCTTTTCCTCAAGCATGCCGTGAAAGCCGGACTGCCACTGAAGACAAGCTCTCCCGAGATCGGCAAGGACTTCGGGATGAGCGTCGTCTGAGAAGCCCCGCTCACTCCGCCTCGATGCGGCGGTAAAGCTCGAGATCCCTGCCGAGCAAACGATCCATCTGCTTCGCATCGAAGGATTCAGCATCGATCGTGCCGCTCTTCTCCGTCCGGTTTTTCCAAACTGACTTGCAATCCCCCCCGAGCTTAGCGGAGAGAATGCTCGCGAATTCCCCCATTCTCTCCAACAGGCCGTAGTGGAAGTAGTTTTCCCTCAGGAAATCATACACATCCGCAACCTCCCCATCGCCGGTGACGTAGCCCGTGAAAGGATTTGCAAACCGCTCCCCGAACGAGTCGAGATAGGCCACATAATCCCTGAACTCTCCCTTGCCGGCGACTTTCAAGCGCTCCGCGAGGTGCAGCCTTCTCCAGGCGGGACGCTGAAAATAGCTCTGCCGGCAATACCTGTATTCCGAATAGATCCTGCCGATCGGCTCCCTCATCATCGTGATATATTTTAGATCCCAGGCGGGCAAGGCGGGGCTCCCGTATTTGAAGTGTCCCGAGATAATGTCCCTTGGCTTGGCGTCACGGTTTACGATTTCCCATGCGGTGCCGTAATCGGAGACTTTGAATAATTTCCGCAGCCGCTTCCTAATACGCCGCACCCTGCGGAAATCCTCGAAGAATCCCACACCGAGGTCGGCAAGGGGCGGATCGGGCGGCATCGCGTAGATCTTGGACTCCGGTAGCGCGGCGGTGGCCATTTCCACCAATGATTGACTGCCGGATTTCCGTATCCGCACCAGCACGAAAAGATCTTTGCTATCACTCATGTTCGTTTCAAATTCTCAATTCGGATTCAACGCCCTGAGCACCGCATCGGCAAGGCTCCTGCATGGTTCTTCGGGAACTACACTCCACCCCGCCTTGGGTGCTTGGTCAATGCGCCAGGACCCGTCTGCCGCCAGAGGCAGCACCCAGCCCTTTTCTTCCAGAAACCTGATATTGCCCATCAGCCTCGGATTCATCGAGGCATCCGGCAGCAGGGAATGAACCTTCGCACCGGCAGCGACCGCTTCATGGGTCATCGACATGCTATCCGCTGTCACGAAGAGGTGACCGCAGGCACCCATCATAGACAGCAAAGGTGGCGCGGCGGCGCTCTTCCGGTGCGCCCAGCAAGCTCCTCCCGGCAAACCAGCCTCATCGAGCATAGCCTGGAGCCCCGCCTCGGCCGCAGCCGGGGTCCGCCTTGATGTGGCGATCCATGCGCCGGTCCCACTTTCCTGTGCCAGAGAAATGAGCTTCCTTCCCATGGAAAGATAATCCTCAGCGCGCCAACGGATGCCCTCCCCGTCACCACCGATGAGCAAGCCGATATCCTTCCGGACTTCGAAGCCCGCATCCACGGCGGCGGCAGATGCAAGTTTACGCGTCACTGCGGAAGGAATCAGATCGAAGCGGAAAAAACGCCCGCCATCCTGCGGAGCGTCATGGGAAGCGATGAGGGAAAAGCCCCGGGGATCCAAGTTCCTTGGCGAACCGAGGAACACGTTTCCAACCCCGCAGCGGCGCGAGACTGCGGCGTTGAGCCATTGCGTCGCACCGCCGGCGGAAACCACCAACTCGATCCCATCCAATGCCGGCATCCCTTTTAAAAACCACTTGGCATCCAAGGCCAGCCCGGCGTTTCCAAGCCAGGAAAGAGGCTGCCTCAGCACCGGCCAGCGCCAGTCCAGAACATACTCGATCACCTCCAGATCAAGCCTCCCGCCCATCGCCATCAGGAGACCGAGTGCCTTGCTCAGGTGCCCCGCCTTCGAGTCCTTGATCCAGAGCACCTTCATAAGATCAGTCCGCGCCAGCCCCGAATCTGTAGCCCATCAGCGCAATTTCCCTCCGGAATTCGAAAGCCACTTTCGCCTTCGTCTCCTCGTCATAGTAATCCGGATAGTGCACTTTTTCTTCTGTGATGTTTGTCTTCTCGCGCGGCATGTTGCCGTCGTAGGGAATTTCCAGCTTTTCGCACAGATCCTTGAAGCGGCCGAGAAACCCATCGTATTCCAGCACCTCGTCCATCATGCAACTTTCGCCATCAAAGTAGAGCTTCGCATCCATGGGCAGACGGTGGGTCTTTTGCATGACCCATGTCTTGAAATCGGGAAGCTTGCGACCTTGTCCGAATTTTTTCCAGTTGTAGTAGGAAACGACCTTGTCCCACGGATTCCTCTCGAAGCAAAATTTGTGGTAGGAATTCCACACCTCATCGCCGACGAGTTCCCGGACACGGGAAGCCGGCATGTGCTCGAAAAACCATGGATTGACCAATCCGGAATCCCTGGCAATGAACTTCCGAAGCATTCGCGAGCTGGCATACGCCCTTCCGAAAAATGTATCCGGGTGAAAATTCCTCGGGATGCCCGTTCCCGCATTCGACTCCATCGGCGTGACGATACCCCCCTCGCCGCACAGCGGGCCGAGCGCCATTTCCATGCTGCTCCCGGCGGTCTTGTGGGTCTTGATGAAGATAAACCTGTATGTATGGCTGACGATCATTCTCGCTTGGTGGCTTGCCCCAGGACATCCGCATAGACCCCCATGGTCGATGAGAGCATGCGCTCCAGCGTGAAATCCCCGATGAAACCGGGACGCGGGGAGTCTTCCAGAATCTCAGCGGAGCGGTCAATGGCTAAGGAAACATTCCCCGGCTCCACCAGACCCTCGGGAAAAATCCGCTCCAGCTGCTCCCTCACTCCGCCATGCCCGTAGGCAAGCACCGGCTTCCCGATGGACAACGCCTCCAGTGAAACCCGTCCGAACGCCTCGGGATCGAGCGACAGGGAATAGACGATCTCGGCGATGGAAATCAGCTCTTTAACCCCCATTTCCCCGCCCTCCGGTCCGGACCATTGGCTCTTTCAGGGGCCTCCCGCAGAAAGCAAACTCCTAGCAGCCCAGGAGCGCATCTACCGCACCCCGGCCGAGGGCATTCGCAAATTCCTGCGCCTGCGCATGGAACTGGCCGAATGACCTGCCCCGCTGACGCTTTTGTGACAAAGAATTCACAACTTCGCACTTCTGCTACGGCGCTGCCCTGCTTTCACTTTCTCTGCTGCTAGGTCGTCCCCGCGGCTCCAATCAACCAACCAACCAACCAACCAACCAAACCACCACCATCCAGCCAACCATGAAAAAACTCCTCACCACCATCGCGCTCGCGGGGCAATCATCACCGGCGCGCAAGCGCAGAGCGTCCTCATCACCGAAATCAACTCCAACGGCACCGGCGGCGACTTCTTCGAGATCTACAACTCCGGCCCCGTGACCTTGGATCTCACCGGATGGCGGTGGGCCGACTATGACGCCCGCAATTGGGCCTCGGCTTGGTCGTTTGACGCCGCCTCGCTGAATCCGGGCGAGGTTGCCGTCGTCGGCGTGGGAAACAACAGCTCGCCGCCGAACCCGCTCTTTGGATCCGCCGCGGCCAACACCGCCTTCCGCACAAGTTGGGGCCTGTCGCCGAGCGTCAAGATGCTCACCTGGACCGGCGGTGGCGCGGGGCTCGGCAGCGGCGACGGCGTGATCCTCTTCAATAATGCGGGCAATGTGGCCAGCTCGTTGATCTACCGGATCGCACCGCTCGCGAGCGCCACCAACCAGGATCTGTCGACCGTCGCGCTGAGCACGTTTACCAAGTCGTTCAATCCGCAACCCACCACCAACGGCCACGCTGGCGTCATGGGCGGCGGCACTGGCACCGAGTCGCTCGTGTGGGATCCGGAATCTCTGGTGGGAAGCCCGACCTATCGGAACGCGGTGACCAACCAGTGGGGCGCGTTCGCCAATCCCAATAGCGCCGTCACCATCGGCTCACCCGGAGTCGTCCCCGAGCCCAGCACCTACGCGCTGCTCGCTTTGGCCGGCGCCGGCCTCGCCGCCTACCGCCCGCGCCGCCGCGCGCGCCGCTGATTTTATTCCCCGGGTTAGGTCACTCCGCAGCGCAGGCGCCT
>CANLKN010000129.1 GCA_947491475.1 Akkermansiaceae bacterium
CTGTCGTGGGCGGCGACGGGTTTTTCGCCGCCGTCGTGGATGTGGAAACCGGAGTGTTTCCAAGAGAGGAGGTCGGCGAGCTTTCCGGGACTGATGAGCTTGGCTTCGCGCAGGGCGTGGAGGAAGCGGTGGCGGAAGAGTTCGATGGCGGGGGCGAGGTCTTCGGCGGGCATGCAGTGGAAATGGCCGTCGGGGGTGAAGAGGCCGTTGGCGGCGAGGACGTGGAGGTGCGGGTGGAAGATCAAGTAATCGCCGAAGGTGTGGACGGCGGCGATGGCTCCGAGTTTGCCGTCGGGGAGATCGAGGCGGGTGCGGAAGGCGTCGCGGAGGGTTTCGGTGGCGGTGTGGAAGAGGTGGGTTAGGAGTTGTCGGCGTTTGCGGAAGATGCCGCGTAGGACGCGGGGAATGGTGAAGACAAATTGGCGGTGCGGGACTTCGTGGCAAACGGCGGTGGCGATCCAGTCGCTGGTGGAGCGGACGCGGCGTTGGTGGCAGGATGGACAGAAGTGGCGGCCCTTGCAGGTGAAGGCAAGAAGGCGTTCGTGGCCGCAATCGGGACACTGGAGGCGGGTGAAGCCGGAGGCGAGGTCGCCACAGCGGAGGAAGGATTCGACGGTGGCAGTGGCGGCGGGGTGGAGCGGGCCGAGGGATTGGCGGTATTTTCCCTCGTAGTTGGCAAGGAAGTCATCCCAGCCGTGGTGGACGAGCTGCCAGAGCGGCGAGGCGCGGGGGCGGCGGGGTTGGTAGATGGATGGCACAAAGAGTGTTCATAAGAACAATTTTTGTGTGGAGCAAGATCGGGGGTGATGGATCGCTTTGAGTGATCATTTGGGTGTGATGAATTTCTGGAGGAGAACGATGAGCTAAAAAACCGAATCCTGCCCCGAAGCCCCGCGCATGGGACTCCGGGGGAGTTGCTTCTTCAGCGTTCTACGATTCTTGCTCCATCCGCTCCATTCGCCACAAGGCTCAGGTGCCGATCACGCACGGTGCGCAGGTCGGATTCCCAACCCGGCCTAACGCCATCCAGCAAACGCCGGATCACGTCCTCGCCGAAGAACTCAATGAGGTCGGCGGCGATGCGGCGTTTCAGCACCAAGGCGGCGCTGTCCTTGAGTCCACAGCGTTTGCCCGCCTCGCGCATCGTGCCACCTTCCACCAACACAAGGATGGCGATGCGGTGGCGCGGCGAGTGGGCTGCGAGAAAGCTTTCCCAATCGAGATTGCGTGCGGCTTCCTCGGCAGGGTCGGGTTCCTGGCCTTGGTAGCCGGGTGGGGCGATGACATCGTGCAGCGTGCCGGTGTCACCGAACTCCAATTCAATTTCATCATCCAGCCATTCATGGCGCGCTTTTCCGTCAATCTGACAGCCCGGCGACATGACATCGCTACGACCAGTGTAATAACTCCGACGACCGCTGCGGGCGGCCTTGGCAGCGAAATACGACGCGTTTCCCGCGGTGATCGGGTGGCCAGCCTTCTCCGCCGAGTCCATCATCCGTGCAGCCTGCAACGTGCAGTCCTGAATGATTTCCTCGTCGTCCTCGTGGCCGATCTTCGGGATCGTGCGAGCCACGTTGCGCAAACGCGGCACGACTTCATGCACTAACATTTCATCCATCATGGGGCTCATGGTGTGGTTTCCTTTCGTTTGTTGGTTGAAAGGCAACCGCCACGACGGCCCCCACCGCGGGAGCCTGCCGTGGCGATTGCCAGGTGGGCTCCCGATTCCGCGGGTGGAACTCGGAGGCGGGGAGAGGGGGATCAGTGAGCAGTGAGCAGTGAGCAGTGAGCAGTGGAAGAGCCGGGCGCGGGGTCCGGCGGGCGCTTCAAGCAGCTGCCTGTGTGTGATGTGATGGTGACTCGGCGGTTTCTGCATTAGTCCTCGCCGGAATCGGCACGCGCATCGGCATAATGACGCAGAAGCGGCCGTTGGGGTGGCGACAGATGCCCGGGCTGAGTTCATCGCTCAGGCAGAGAGTGCTCCCGATTTCCAAAGCGTCTGCCAGATAACGCGCGTTGAACGCGATCACTGGCGGGCTGCCGTGGATTTCGACGGGCACTTGCATGGTGGCGGAGTGGCCGTTGGCGTCGCGGTGGGTCAGTGTGAGCTGGCCGCGCTTCTGCCAGTCGAGGCGCACCGAGCACTGGTCCTTCCCGAGCGAGCGCAGCCAGGCGATGAGGCCGGGTTTGCGGTCGTGAGGAATGACGGCGAGTTGGTCCGCGAACGCCGGAATCACCTGTTTGAAGTTCGGGTAATTGCCGACGAGTTGCTTGCTCACCAACAGGTGCCGTCCACATTGGGTGGCCACGTGACGTTTCTCCGGATCCTTGTGGTCGATCCAGGTGAGGATGGCTGGCCCGGCGATGAAGCCTTCGCCTTTGGGTTCGATGGCGGCGTGGTATTCCTTGTCGGATGATCCCTCGCGGAAATGGAGCGAGGCGGATTGGAGGGTGGGAGTTGTGGTTGTCATGTTGATGTTTGGATGGGGGTTGGTTTGTTTTTCGGTTGGCAGAATGCCTCGGAAATGGGTCTGAAAATTCGGATTGCGGGTTTCTTGGTCCGCATGTATGTTCAGTAATCCTGAACATGCGTGCAGTCGCTACACCTCCTGACCATGACCATCTCTTCGCCATCGCGGAGAGTCAGGACGGGTATTTCACGATGGCGCAGGCGCTGGAGGCGGGGTTTGCCCGCAGCACTCACAGCTACCATGTGAAGGAAGGAAATTGGCTCCGCGAGCACCGGGGGATCTACCGACTGCGCCAGTATCCCCAAGCAGAGAACGGTCAACTGGTGCTTTGGTCACTGTGGTCGAGAGACCGTCACGGCGAACCTCAGGGAGTGTATTCGCACACCACGGCGCTGGCGCTGCGCGACCTGTCCGATGCCAATCCTTCGAAACTGCACATGACGGTGCCTCCCAGCTTCCGCCGCAACAGCGAGATGCCGGCCATACTGGTGCTGCACAAGTCCCGGCTGGAGCCTCAGGAGGTTATTCGGGAACGCGGCTACGCGATCACTGCGGTAATGCGCGCGATCCTCGATTCGGCGACGTCCGGGGACGCCGACATGTCCATGCTGGAACAGGCCCTTGCAGAAGGTCTGCGGCGAGGGCTGATTACGCGGACGGAAATCAAACAGGCGAAATCCGCTTACCTGAGGCCATGGCGGCGGGAGAACTGCAATCTCAGCCCGTTTTGTCGAACCACTTCATCCCACGTGCGATACGGTAATGGCGGGAGATATCGGGAAGCGGGCTACGTTACAACGCCGCATCCTACAGGTCATTCGCGCTTGCACGGCATTCGCTGTTGTCAGCCCCTTTGTGTTTCTAAAAGATCCACTCATCGCATGAGCGCCCACCTGTCAAACTCTCTCGTCCTCGACGGCTACCGACTGGTCCGCTTCCTCGGACGGGGCGGCTTTGGTGAGGTGTGGCTGTGTCGTTCGGAGTCCATGGGAGACTACCGGGCGCTCAAGTTGATTCCGGCTGGTGACTCGGACCGGCTGGTGCCCATCGAGCACGTGAGCGAATGTGTCTGGCACGGTCACCCGTCGCTCAAGGTGATCCACGGCAGCGGCGGCGGAGCTTCACGCATCAAGCCGCAGGTGCTGGCAGCGTTGAGAAAGCATGCGGTGCGGCTGGGCGCGGTGATGGAGCAGGATGGAGCAGGATGGAGCAGGATGGAGCAGGATGGAGCAGGATGGAGCAGGATGGAGCAGGATGGAGCAGGATGGAGCAGGATGGAGTAAATCCAGGCGCTCATGTGCTGTGGAATTTGCTTTCTGCGGGAGGCCCCTGAAAGAGCCATTGGACCGGAGGCGGGGAAAAAAGGGGTTTTTCGAAGACGACTGCCGCGGCGGGATTGCCACGGTCACCAACTTCGGCACCTTCGGCCTGACGATTGGCACTCCCATTCCGCTGCCGAACGAAACACTCATCCTCGGCATCGGCGCGGGTGTGAAAAAACCCGTGTGGAGCGCGGAAGCGGAAGTGTTTCTGCCCGCCACGGTGGCGGAGATATTCCTCACGTTCGACCACCGTGTGGTGGATGGCGGCGGCGCGGGCGTGCTGCTCAAGCGGGTTTCGGAAATCCTGCAGCATCCCTCCGCGCTCTGATCATCATGGATTGGTCCTACAACCTGCTCGGTCCTGATCCCTTCGCAGGGGTGATGGTGGTGCTCATCCTGATCCTGATCGAGGGCATCCTCTCGGTTGACAACGCCGCCGTGCTGGCAACCATGGTCATGCGCCTTCCTGCGGAACAACGGAGCAAGGCGCTGCGTTATGGCATTCTGGGAGCGTATCTGTTCCGCGGCATCTGTCTCGCATTGGCCTCATGGCTCATCAAAATCTGGTGGCTCGAACCCGTCGGCGGCCTCTATCTTTTGTGGCTTTCGTGGAAACATTTCTCACGGCACGAATCGGTGGAGGAAGAGGGACTTGAAGCCGTGGCCACCGAGGGCAACTGGCTCTTCAGACATACCATCGGAAGACTCGGCCCCTTCTGGGCCACCGTGTTCGCCGTGGAGGTGATGGACCTGGCCTTCTCGATCGACAACGTGGTGGCCGCCGTCGCCTACGTGCAGAAATTCCCGATGCCCTCGAAGCTGGTCCTGGTCTGCACCGGCGTGTTTCTCGGCATCCTGACAATGCGCTTCGCGGCCCAGGGATTCGTCAAGCTGATGCAACATTTCCATTTCCTTGAAACCTGCGCCTTCATCGTGATCGCCATTCTGGGAGTCAAACTCATGCTCAGCATCCCGCGGCATTTTCTCGATGAGGCCCATCCCGTTCATGCCGTCCTGGCCAGCAAATACTTCGATTTCGGCAGCTCGGCGCTCACCCTGATGGTCTTTATCGTCCCCGTCACGGTTCACCTTGCACGCAAGCGGTTCATGCAATCCAGCCGAAAGTCTGGAACAACCTCACCATGAGGTAGGCGACGATTCCGGCGGCCGGCAAGGTGAGAACCCAGGCCCAGAGGATGCGCTCGACGAGCGAGAGCTTGAGCGCGCTGAAGCGTTTGGCGCAGCCCACTCCCATGATGGCGGTGGTCACGCTGTGGGTGGTGGACACGGTCATTCCGAGGCTGCCGGTGACGGCCAGCAGCGTGGCGGCGGTGGTTTCCGCGGCGAAACCATGCACCGGCTGGAGTTTGACCATCTTGTGTCCGAGCGTCTTGATGATGCGCCAACCGCCCGCGGCGGTGCCGGCGGCCATGGTCAACGAGCAGATGATCTTGATCCACACCGGCACATCGGGAGAGAGCTCATCCACCTTTTTGGCGGCGGCAGCGAGCGGAAGTTTGCCGACCTCGGTGGCGGCGGCCATTTCCTTGGTGAGCGTCTTGTCCCAGTCGTTGATCTTGGCGGCGACCATCTTGCCGATCACGGGCACCTTGGTCAGAATGCGTGCGTTTTCCCGCTCGATCGCCTGCCGGTGGGTGCTCTCGGCCAGTGCGGCGGCGCGCTGGCTGGCATCCGTGTCGCCAAGCGTCTCATAGGTCTTGGCGGTGAGCGTGAGGAAAGCTTCGCGGAATTCGCCGCGTTTGATTTTGACGGCCTCGGCTTCCAGTTTGGCGGCGGCGGCGAGAAGTTCGGTGTTAGAAACATCCTTGCGGCCAATCTCCACGATGCAGCGCTCGGCGGCGGCCGACTTGTCCATGCGCAGGAAGGATAGCCAGGATGGCAAGTGCTCGAAGCTGCCTGCGGCGGTGGCGGTTACAAGCGCAAGAGTGATTACGCCCATGGTTTTCTGGGCGTCGGCCAGGCCATGCGCGAATCCCATGTAGGCCGCGCTGCCGATCTGGAGCTTGCCGAAGAAACGGTTGACGAAGCGCGGTCGCGACCAGCGCAGCACCGCATAGAGAAAGCCCATGATGATGAATCCTCCGAAGAAACCGATCAGTGGCGAGGTGACCATCGGCAGGATCACCTTGTGAAGCACGCCTTCCATCACCACCTTGCCGTCCTTCACTTTTTCCACCGACCAGATGATGGCGTTCCAGTTGTTGTGGGCGCTGGCAAAAGCCGCACCGCAAATGCCGCCGACCAATGCATGGGTGGAGCTTGATGGCATGCCGAACCACCAGGTGATGAGATTCCAGACGATGCCTCCGATCAGCGCGCAAATGATCACCAGCGGTGAGACAAACTGCGAATCCACCAGCCCGGAAGAGACCGTCTTGGCCACCGCATGCCCGGCGAGCGCGCCAATCAGGTTGGTGCATGCGGCCAGCGCGATCGCCTGACGGGGTGTTAGCACCTTGGTGCCGACGATGGTGGCGATGGAATTCGCCGTATCGTGGAAACCGTTGATGTATTCAAAGGTCAGTGCGATGAAGATAACCAAAAAGATGATCCCGAGCGTCATGGGGAGGCGGATCAGGAGTTTTTAAGAACAATCTGGGTCACCACGTTGCCGGCATCGCGGCAGCGGTCGATGACTTTTTCCAACAGATCGTAGAGATCGCGCATGGCCATGGCCTTGATGGGGTCCATGCGGCCCGAGTAAATCTCCTTGAGGTAGCCGAGCACGAGTTGGTCGGCGCGGCTCTCAAGTTCCTGCATCTTGTCATTTTCAGCCTTGATGTCCTCGAGTTTGGGGTTTTTCGCCAGCATGTCCACCATCCGGACAACCACCGAGGAAGCCTCCTGGGCAATGGCCATCTGCGGAGCGAAGTCCTCCGGTTTGACCAGATGATGCATGATCCCGTAGCGCTCGCCGAATTTCTCCACCGTCTTGGGAATCCGATAGAGTGCGCGCGACAGGGCTTCGATGTCCTCGCGTTCGAGAGCGGTGACGAACACCATGACGAGCTCCTCACTGATGGTTTCCGCGTTTTTCTTCTCGTTTCGGCGGGCTACGGCGAGTTCGGCCAGCGAGACATTGCCGTTGGATTCCTTGAGAAGGCGGGCGAGCGCCTCGATGCTTTGGTTCGCCGACTTGGCACTGGCCGCCAGCAATTCAAAAAAACGGTCCGACCTTCCGAAAAGTTTCGCAAGCGAGATCATGGCGGCGCGAGTGTGCCGATTTGTTTTCGCCAAGCAACCGCTCTCTTGCTTTTTCCTTCACTTCGCCCGCAACGGCCCGTTTCTTCCGAGGGCAAGGCAGCCGGGCGTTTGGGTTTGCTTGCTTGGACCAATGCGATTCAGAGTAGGACCGTGATTGAAAAACTCATGCCGCGATTGCTTCGCTTTCTCACGCGGGTATTGCGGGATTTCTTCCTGCGCAATCACGGGCCGCTGCTCACGGGCGCTGTCGCCCACAGCATGATGCTCTCGCTCATCCCGCTCTCCGCGGTGCTGATGGTCGCCTTCTCGCATGTCTTCGATCAGAAACTGCTTATGGAAACCCTCACGAACGAGATTTCCCTCATCGCACCGGGCTTCACCCCTACTCTCACAGAGGTTCTGGAGGGCTTTCTGAAAAACCGCCAGGTGGTCGGCTGGGTCGGCCTGCTGGTGCTGCTGTTCTTCAGCTCGATGGCCTTCCGGGTCCTCGAGGATGCCATCGCCATCATCTTCCACCGTCCACTGCCGACCTTGAAACGCAAGTTCTGGGTCTCGGCGCTGATGCCCTATCTTTTCATCCTCATCGTTGCTGCCGGCCTGATCCTCATCACCTCCGCCAACGCCATCATCAATGCCGGCGGACACCTCCGCCACTTGTTTCCCAGGATTGACGCGCTCATCCACCACCATCTCGGGCTCATCCTCTATGTCGCCGGCGTGCTCGGACTGGTCCTTCTGTTCACCCTATTTTATAAAATGCTGTTAGGACTTTGCTTTCTGCGGGAGGCCCCTGAAAGAGCCATTGGGTCGGACCGGAGGGCGGGGAAAAGGGGTTGATCAGCGCCGCCTCTTCGCCGCCGCCGCCGCCCACGGCTTCGCCTTCATTGACCTCTGCCGCCAGCGCTACGACGTGGCGCTCATGAATCCACCCTTCGGCGAGAATAAGTTCTTTCGGGCGAAGATAACGGAATAGGACAAGGTCGAAGCGCCAGAAATCAGAGGTCGGCAGAACGCCGCAGATTCTTTCGCATCATATTTCCTTGTAATCCCTTCCCGGGAGATTTAAAGAAAGCCAGATGCAGCGAGTGGCACCCCAACTCGGTCCGTTGGAGACCCGTCTCATGGCCTGGGCGCAGATGCTGGACGTGCGGCGGGCGACCAGCGACGAGATTGCCGCCGGGTTGAGGCTCGACAAGATCCAATGCCGCAAGCTGCTCGACCGCATGAACAAGCGCGGCCGGGTGGTGCAACTCCAGCGCGGGCTCTACCTTTTGCCCGCCAAACTCCCCCCCGGAGGCAAATGGACTCCTGCCCCGGCGGTGATCCTGCGCAACCTTTTTGAGGCAAAGGGCGGGCAATGGCAGGAGACCGGCGTCGGGGCCTTGCATTTCCATGGCCTCAGCGAACAGGTTCCAAATACGACTTCGGTTTACAATACACTCTATTCCAAGCGTGACCGGATCGCCGGCCTGGAATTCGAGATGATCAAGGTGGCACCAAGCCGGCTCGGCTCCGTCACCGAGGCCGATGGCCGACGCATCGGCACCCTCGGACGGGTGGTCATGGACGCGATTTTCGACTCCTCCCGCTTCGGCACTCTGCCAAAGGCCTACGGGTGGATTCGTGACCGGCGCGAGGACGAAGGATTTCTGAACGAACTGGTGGATTGCTCCATCCGCCATGCCGACGCTTCGACCCGACGTCGGGTGGGCTGCGTGCTGGAGTTGCTGGAAGCCGGAGGCAAGCGTCTCGACAAGCTCCACAAAAAAACACCGGAGACGCGTTCGGTGATTCCGCTGGTGCCCGGCGGCAACCGCATCGGCACCATCAATAAACGCTGGGGCGTGATCCTCAACCAAACCGACTGGCGGCATGGCTGACCCCGAACACGACATTCTCCGTTTCGTGGGATCGCCCGCAGGGTTGCAGGCGGCGGTGGAATTCACCGCCGCCGAAACAGGCTTCATCCCGGCGCTCATTGAAAAGGACTACTGGTGCTCGGTGGTGCTTTGGCGTTTGTTTGCCCATGGGGATTGTCCGCTCGTCTTCAAGGGCGGCACGCTGCTCAGCAAGGCCTATGTCACTTTCAACCGCCTGAGCGAAGATCTCGACTTCACGCTTCCCACCGACAAGTCCGTGGCCCGTGGCGAGCGCAGCAGAAGAGGAAAAGAAATCGCCTCGGTGGTCGCGGCCATCGCGGGTGAGTTCGCCATGAAAGCGGGCGACTGGCAGAGCTTCAACAACTCCACCCAGCATCAGATGATTCTCAGTTACCCATCGGTATTCGGTGGCAGCGGGACGATCAAGTTGGAGGTCGGCCAGCGGGAGTTGCCGCTGAGGCCAATCCAGAGCGTGCCATTGCAAACCCTACTGCTAGATCCTCTTTTCAACGAGCCAGCCGTCACGCCGGTAAATGCGAGCGCCTTGGACGCCATCGAGGCGTACGCCGAAAAAGTCCGCGCCACACTCACGCGAATCGACCCGGCCCCCCGGGATCTCTACGACCTCCACCACGCCGTCAGCAGCGGCGTGCTCGTCTGGCAGGATGAGGATTTTCTCGATCTCACAATCCGTAAGGTGGCCGACGAGGCCGTGACCGACTGGCTTTCAGAAAGCCGCATCGCCGCCTTCCGCCGGGGCATCCAGCCCGAACTGCGCCCGGTCCTCCGCCCGGATGCGTTTGCGGCCTTCAATTTCGAGCAAGCTCTGGCCACCATGACCGCCATCGCACAGGCACTGAAACCCCGGCTCCCAAGTTCCTGATCTTCCCTTCTCAGCATTTCAGCTTTTACCCATGAATCCCTTCCCCGCATACCTGCACAACCAGCTCGTAGACAAGCTCAAGAACCACCGGGTGGTTGTCTGGTATGACGCCGCCCGCGAGTTCGAGGCTTTCGTTGCGGCGTTGGACCGGAACGACGATGGCGAATTGCCCAACGTCACGCTTGGAACCACCGAAACGCGGTTGGCGAATTTCCAAGGGTCCTATTTCGCACTGCGCCTCCAGGTGGAACCATTGGTGACAATGAACCGTCCGCAACCGCTGTTGATCTATCTACCCGGCGAGCGCAGGGACCCGAAAGGCTCGGTGTTGATGGAATTGGACACAAGTGTCCGGTTGTAACTAGAGCCTGTCCCAGAATCGGCGATTTTTGACCGAATCCTCAAAACTGTTCATTTGGACAATTAAAAAATCTTCTAGTTTCTACGCTGATGCGCTCGATCTCTGCAATTACCTCGAATCCAGCTCGCAAATCCGCATTTTTCATGGG
>CANLKN010000130.1 GCA_947491475.1 Akkermansiaceae bacterium
GTCCGCACAGTTGCCATTCCTGAGTTGGGATACCGAGGGCGGCGACCGCGCGAAGCTGAATCTGCTGCTCGCTCCGGTCACACTCTCAGCCCGGATCGGCACCAAGGAGACGGTGTTGAGCGGCACTGGGAAATTACATGGGGAGAACGGGGCGGTGTTTCAACTGTCCGCGCCAGACGCCGGGATCACTTGGAATGTTCAGGTGGAGGACGGCGGAATCCGTATGAGCTTTGCTGGCAGCGGCAAAGGGTTGAAAGAGTTGGGCGGTTTGGAACTCACTTTCCCGTTTGATCCCCGGGCGACCGCCACGGGGCCGGTGGGCGGGGAATGGACGGAGGACGGAAAACTTCGGCTGCCCACTTTACTTTATGCCCCGGACCTTGGGGCGATGCGGCTCTCCAGCCCGGGACAACCGGAGTTGCTGTGCCGCTGGGAAGGCAGCCGTGGCCGCGTGGGATGTTGGGCGACCCTGACGATTGAAATCCCACCCCTGCAGGAAAATGTGGAGACCACTTTGCGGTTTGAGCCATACCACCTGCCGCAGCCGGAGGGGATGGCCGATGCCAATCGCTGGAAAGCAGCCCGCCGCGGTTGGATGAACCTGCTCCAGACCAGCACCAAACGACCGGCCGAAGCGCATTACCGGCCCTGTCCCGCCGGAGTCTGGGCCAACAACATCATCAGCGACCCGGTCAGCGCCACCCTTTTCTGGCTGGCGGATCACGTCATGCTCATGCCTGACCTGGCACCTGACATCTCGGCCAAGTCGCTCCTGCGGCGCACGGTCGAGCTGTATATGAATGGCGCGGTCTCTCCGGAAGGCATCGTTCACTACGTCTGGCGCGACGGCTTTACCATGGATGCCAATCCGGCGCTCCTGATCGGAGCGTGGGGCTATGTCGAAGCGAGTGGCGACATTGAGTGGTTCAAACGTAATGCGGAACGGTTGGAATACATATCCCAATATATGGAGCAACGCGATGTGGATGGCGATGGTTTGATTGAGTCGCCTGCGAGCGGCAATCGCAATACCCGCGCCTTTGGCGACACCGCCTTTGACTGCATTTCCACTGGCCACAAGAACGCCTATGTGAATGCGCTGGCCTACTGGGCCTGGCGGGGTATGGCTCAGATGGAGGAGCGCGCAGGGAGGACCGAAAAGGCCCGCCATTTCAACGATCTGGCCGACCGCCTGAAGAAGGTTTATCGCGACGCGTTCTACAATCCCGAAACCGGCTGGCTCGGTTGGTGGCGCAGCGCGGACGGCGAGCTGCATGATTTCGCGAGCGATATGCCAACCAGTGTCGCTGTCTCCTATGGTTTGCTCACGCCCGAGGATGGCGCAGCGATGCTCGACCGCCACTGGGCCGAACTCGGGAAGTCGGGTTTCAAGATGCTTGAGATAGGCCTGCCACTGACCCTGCGCCCGATTCCGCCGTCCCTCATGCTGCAAGGATACGGTGGCAAAAAGGAGGATGGCTCGGATACATTCGGAAAATACCTCAACGGCGGCGCGTGTGTGAGCAACACCTCGTTCTGGCTGCTGGCCAATTATATCGCAGGGCGGAAGGATCGGGCCGACCAAGTCCTGGACGCCATGCTCGAACGCCAGCGCCGTGGGGTGTTTCCCAATGGCGGCGCTTTTCAGAACGGCATCATTGACCGCGCCGGTGCCGGTGCCGAGTTCTTCGATTGGGAGGGAAACACGAGTGGCTACGAGGGCCACCTCGTCTATTCCTGGACTTGGATGCACGCACTCTTCGCGCGCGATGGCATCTACCAAGCCAAGGTGCTCCAACCGCTGAAGTGACTGAAAAAATCAGAGCTGGTTTTCACATCTCCCGCTCACTGACGGTCACGCGCGCCCAGAACAGATCCAGGCGATCCGTAGGCGGCAGGATGTGCGTATTGCCGGGGAAGAGGCCGTGTGAAGCCAGGATAGCCAGACTTTTGGAACCGGTTTCAGGATCAAATCGGAGCTGGGAGGCGGTCAGGCCGAGGTGTTTCTTCATCGCGAAGGTCAATCCCTTGGCCCCGTCGAAGCCAAGGCTATAGGAGATGGATTTGACCGGTTCATCGGTTTCGCGCAGGCGGCGGACGGCTTCACCCAACCGCGCCCGCATGCGGCATGTGCCGGGACTCATGCCGAAACGTTGCTTGAATACCCGTTGGAAGTGCCGCTCCGAAACACCAAGCTCCTGGGCCAGCCTGGCAGGCGAGAACCCGCCTCCTTCAATCGATGCGACGCGCAGGTGGATGCGCTCCCAGGCATCCAGTGGCAACGGAGGACGGGACGAACCTGCCAGCGTCTCGGCCAGCAGAGCGAGAATCTTGAATACGGAAACCTGGACCCGGAAATGGTGCGGCGATCCAGCTTGGGGCAGCTCCACACAAATGCTTTCGAAAAGGCCGCGGAAGTGCCCCACCGCCTCGCCCGTCGGTGTCTGTATGGGAATGAGTCCGGCCTCGGGCAGCTCCGGGGTAAGAAGGTGGTTCGGTGGCGGCAGGAACTGCACGGAAGCCTGGTAAAACGCGGTTTCCGGCGTGACGCGATAGACCATGTCGAGCGACGGGCGAAAGCAGAGCAAGTCGCCCGCCTTCGCGCAAACGGGACCACTCGGGGTGCTCGCATCCAACTGCCCGCGCTCCACCAGAATCAGGTGATGGAGCTTGAGCTCGTAACGGAACTCCATCGCTTTTTCGAATTGGAAAAACCCCGCATTGAGGACCTGCGGTCCAAACTGTGACAAGCCAACGATGGAGTTTGCGGTTTTTTTCCGGGCCATGGAGTTATGTGCTTGAGCAGGATGAACAAGGAGGATTCCCGGAAAGCCGGTTTTTCCCCGCAACGGTTTTTCTGGCTGGATATGAACCGCCGCGCGTGAATCCGCCTCGGCATCCGCGGCCCGGATGCCGAGGCGGCCATTGCGCGGGAAACCAGCGCGGTGATCATGCGTGGCAAGGAATTTCTCGAAAGGCTGTTCTCGAAAGCATGGAGGCCAAATCTTTCGTTCTCACGCCCGGACGAGTTCAGTGGTCCGCCGCCTTTTCGATCTGGGCGAGGAGCTCTTGCTTGTTAGGCGCGGTGGCGTGGGTGACGAAGAAGGCGGTCACCGCATTGGCGACGACGAGACGTTCCTTGAGCGGCAAGTCGCCGAGGGAAGCGCAGAGGAATCCACCGTTGAAACTGTCTCCCGCGCCAGCCAGGCGGATGACATTGCTTTGGCGGTCCTGGATGGCATACGCTTCGCCTTCGCTTGCGTTCGATGCGGCCGCAAACTCCGGTGTGTGGACCACCAGTTCATCGAAACCGATCTTTTCACGGACGATGGTCAACGCGGAGGCGATGGCCGCCGGTGTCAGTTCCGGGCGCTCGACTCCCACCCTCGCACATAACTCGAACACCTCATGTTCGTTCAAGCTGAACGTCATGCGGATCTTGCTGTTGTATGATTTGATCAACTCCAGGCTCTTGATGAACGACTCGCTGGACTTTTTCTTGATGTCGGCGAAGTCGAAGAACATCCGGCGCGGCGGAGTGAGGGTTTCATATTGATCCATGAAGCCCTGGAAGATGCCATCGAAGTCCGCGGTGAGCGACCAATAGCCCAGTCCCAGGATATCGACTCCGCTGAACATTTCCTTGAGCTTATTATCTCCGAAGTGCGTTTTGAATTGTTCCCAGGAAAGGTTGGAGACGGCTTCGAGATTGCTCATCAGGACCTTCCCGTCGCTGAACTCCAGGGCGATCGTCAAAGCGGGATCGCCGAGGGAAAGCAGATTGCAGTTCTCTTCAAACTCGTGATAGGCGGGATCGATGCCCTGGTTGCCGTAAAGGCCGGGCAAGCTGGGCTTGAGGCCGAGAAATGCGGCCACCCGCCCCGTGTTGATGGCAAAGCCTCCTTCGCAACGACGCTTCGGCACAAGCTCAAGACCGACGCCGCCGTCCGCCCGCTCGACCAGCAATTCGCCGAATTGCCTGAGTTTTTTCATCGCGGTGAAATCGCTCTGGCTTCTTCTGACTTCGACAATCTCGTAGGTCTCGTCAACGAAGCCGTCACAGCCAAGCAGGATTTTGCCACTGATATTTTGAAGGTAATCGGCGTATTTTTTCATGGTGGTGCTCATGGGTGGGATTTTGCGGGCGCTTGTTTATTGGATGAAGGTGGTATCGACGGCGTGATCGATCTGCTTGCCGTTCGCGGCTGTGAGGCGGATGCCGGTGGCCGTGCGCTGGATGGTGCTGACGATATCGAAACCATCAGGCAGAGGGGCGACGCCCATGATGTATGGAATGCGGGAGTTTTTGCCGCGGGCGAAGGTATGTGCGGTGGGCACGCCCTTCTCTTTCCACGGATTGTCCGCCAACGATGCGGCGAGACCGAGGTGGAAATAGGCGGTGACATCTTCAACCCCGAGCACACCGCGATGGCGTCCGTTCCAAGGCGCGTAGTGGCGGCCGCCATTCGAGTGCCACAGCACGGTGGAGGCGAGATACACGGGATTTTTCAGCGAAAACCAGACGAATTTCTTCTCCGGGAAAACGACGGCGGCCCAGGCGAAATCATCCGCGTCCTTGTGGTGCAGCATGACGAGGTCCTCGAAACCATCGCGGGCTGGGTAGTTGGTGAGATCGGTCTTGGTGCCGTCCGCCATGGGCACGCTGTTGAGTTGGCGGAACCACGCGCCTTGCTTGAGCGAGGAGTAGCCGCCTTGGGCGGGGTTTTCAAACGGGGCGGGCAGAACCTGTGCGAGGCGCAGTTTGCTGGTGGAAATGCGGCCCGGGCCGTTGCGGTTGAAATCGAGCATGGCGTGGTGGCCGAGACACATCCCGCCTTGGTATCCCTCGAGCACGTGGGCTTGGTAAAGATTGGTCTCGCCGGTGCGGGCTTCGATGATCTTGGTGATCTTACCCGGGCGGACCCGCGTTTGCAGCGTGGCAACCAGGCGTCCGGGCTCGGACGATGTCACTTTCCAGTCGCTGTTGGCCGACTCGCCATGGGGCGGATGCGCTTCGCCCCGCCACGCAGGACCGTCGCCGAACGGCGCACAAAAGAAATCCCCCCGCAGCTCGCGCAGCAAGGGGATGAGCTTTTTGGCCTCCGGTTTGCCGCACCATGGAGCGGTGTGGAAAGGTTCGATCTTCTGGCGTCCGATGCGGAATTTGACCGGGCCGAGTTGGCCCCCCGTTTTGGTGATATCGAATGTGACATTCATAGGGTTGTAGAGACGGCGGAAACCGTCATCCCAATCTCCGTGGGGGTCAATACTCTTCGTTATCTTCCGTGCCAGGTCACTGTGCGTTGAGCCGGTAAAACATCGTAGGGACATTTCCTGGATCGAGTGTGGTGGTGAGCTCGCCGTTGATAGCCGGGACGACGGGTTGCGTGACATTGCGCCATGATTCGCTCGCCAGAGTGGTGGATTGTTGCAGTTTCCACTCACTGGCCCAGGAAGGGCGCCGCATCCGCAGCTGGTTTGCCCCGACGTCTTCCAGATAAATGTCGGGGACCACTTCCGGCGGGCCACCTTGCATGGCATCGAGCATGGCAAGGATCGGAAACAAAGAGGCGGATTCCATGATCATGCCTTCGGTCATGCGGTAGGAGCTTTGATTGGTGCCATCCGCGTATTCGGCGAGCAGGGTGTTGTTGAGACTGGTGCCGAAGCGCAGATATCCGGGCAGCACCATGCCGATGCTGTCTTCCCAGGTGCGGCCGTGGCCGGGCATGGCATTCCAGTTTCCGAAGCCCATCACAAAGGAAGTGCTGAACGGGTTGAGGCCGGTGTGGTGATCGTAGAGTTTGCTGGCGCGTGCCAGGCATTCGTTGCGGAGGTTGGGAAATGCCTGGGCCACGACGAGATGCTGCAGGATGAGGAAACTGTGGGCCACGTTGGCTCCGAAACCTTGGTTCACCGTCGTGTTGGGGATGCCCCATGGCAGAAAGACGAACTTGTTGGCCCAGGCTGCGCGCCAATTGTTCACTTCGGTATCGATCTTGGTGGCCATCGCCGGGCTCGATGCGAACGGCCGGTGCCGACACAGCGCAATGAGCGACTGGCTGGTTTCCAATTCCCAGAGGCCATTGTTATCCACTTCGCCGGGAAACGGGGTGGTGACTCCCACAAATGCCGGGACCGTGTTGAACCAGCCATTGGTGATCATGTTTTCCGCGAAGCTGCGATAAGCCGTGTTGCCGGTGGCGCGGAAGAGTTCCACGGCGGCGCAGAGCACGCCACCGGAACTGCCGCGGAAGGAGAGTTCCTCCGGACCTTGGAAATTGGCGTCGGTGTTGTTGGCGAGCACGTAGGTCCAGCCGGTCTGGGCGGCGGCGAGCGCTGCATCGGCCCGCGCGGGGTCCGGATCGCGTAGCGCCTGCGCCGCCATCGCGTGGGCGGCGACCGCCCGCGCCGTGGTGCCGGTGTAGGTGTTCACGTTCCAAACATAGGTGTAGGATGCGCCGTTGGTGGCGTCCTTGACCTTGCCCACCGGCCAACTGCCGTTGGTGCCCTGGGTTTCCAACAAGAAATCGACACCGAATTGCAGCTGGCCCAGCAACCCGGCGCGCGCCGCCGGATCGGGCGTGGCCTGGTAGCCGAGGACCATGTAGCCCAGCGTGGTGGCGTCGCGCGCCACCTTGGCATCACGGGAACTTGCGTCATACCAGCCCTTGGTCAGGGTGAGGTTTCCGCCCGTAGGTGTGTAGAGCGTGGTGTTGCCGCTGAGCTGCACGGAGACGTTGGGCAGCGTCTCGGGCTCGGTGATGGAGTTCCAGCGCCAGAAGCCGTCGAGCATGTTCTGAACGGTGACGATGCCGCCGGAGCCGCCATTGCCGCGCACCCGGCGATAGACGTCATCGGCGATTTCAAACGGCTTGGAGTAGCTGCCCAAGGAGCTGTTCACGGTCAGGGTGTAGTTTCCCGGGGCCGTCAGCGCGGTAAGGTTGGCGGAGCAAGTGGCGAGGTTGTATTTCAACTCCTGACCGGCGCTGCCGTTCATCCTTACCATCGTTCCGGAGAGCGACTGTGGCCCGCTGACGCTGAAAGTGGGCGTAAAAGTCGAGTTTTCCGTGAGCGAGAGCACGGCAAACTTGGGCGCGCGCGGCGACCACCCGGTCTGCGGCAGGGCGATGCTGTTGACCGGCAACGGGCGGGCAACTTCAATCTGCCAGTATTGATTGATGCTGGCAGCGTTGAAAACGCTCTCCGGGATCTGGTTCCATACCGAGCTCGGATAAGGATAAATCGGGTCTTCCACGCCGGTGAGCATCCTGGCGGTGTCCTTGACCTGAAGCCCGGTCCAGACACCGCCCATGTCAATGGGTTTCCAGAGCTGGTTGTTGGCACCAGCCCACGCGAGCGTGTCGGCATAGCGAGGCGGCAGTGGTTTGTTCCTACCAGCCGGTGGTTGATACATCGTCAGCACCTCGCCGGCGGGGCTGGCGTCACAGATGACCTTGTAATACCCGTCGGCAACGTGCTCAAAACGCCAGAGCTGGATTCTCCGCTCGAAAAACCGGTGCATCGAGACCACGATCGGCTCGGAGCCCCAGAGTCGCTCCCCGGTGAGCACGATGCTATTGCAGCCGCGGGGCTCAAACCGGTAAACTTCTGCAGGGTCAGGTGTGAAGGAACGCGCCGTCGCTGATAGCGACAACGCTGATGTCGCCAGCAGCACAGCCATGAGTGTGCGTTGGACAAGACGGTGGGAAAACCGCCATCCAGAAAGGATTTTCATCATGATCAATGGGTTAAGGCGTGAAAATTTCGACTTAAACGTGTAAATGTCAACCGATCAAGACCATTGCTCACACTTGTCCGGAGTCCATGGTTGACGCTGCGACGGCTTGGCCGCGATGTTGGCCGCGCGGATTTACATGCCGCATTTCCGATGCAAAAAGCTTCATCACCCGATTGGATTGCCCCGCTGGTTCTATCCTTAGGCGCTGAAAAGGTCAGCGCCGCCGATGAGGTCATCGCGGCGCACTCGGCGGACAAATGGTCGGCCAGTCATGCGCCGGAGGCAGTGGTTTTTGCGGAGTCCACTGCGGATGTGGCGGCGGTATTGAAATTTGCTCACGAGCGAGGGATTCCGGTGACCACGCGCGGCGCAGGCGTCGGCTACGTCGGCGGTTGCGTGCCGGTGCGCGGTGGCATCGCGCTCTCGGTGATGCGCATGAACCGCATCCTCGGCATGCATCCGGAGGATGGCGTGGCCATCGTGCAGCCGGGCGTGATCACCCGCGATCTGCAGGATGCCGCCCGTGCCGTCGGCTGGGAGTATCCGCCGGATCCGGCATCGCTCAAGGAATGTTCGATCGGTGGCAACATCGCCACCAATGCCGGCGGGCCGCGTTGTTTGAAATATGGAGTGACCCGCAGTTATGTGTTAGGTCTTGAGGTCGTGCTCGCCGATGGCCGGGTGCTGCGCACCGGCGGGCGGTTGCACAAGAACAAGACCGGTTTCGATTTGTGCGGCCTGTTCACTGGCTCGGAAGGTCTGTTAGGCGTGATCACGGAGGCCACGCTGCGGCTGATCCCCAAGCCCGCGAGCCGCGCGATGCTGGCGGCGATTTTCCCCGAATTCCCGATGGCCGCCGCCGCCGTGCAGGCCATCCTGAATGCCGGGCACCTGCCGTCCGCGCTTGAAATCACCGATGCGTTCACGCTCGAAGCCGCACGCAAGCGCCTCGGTGCCGAAACCTTTCCGCCTGGAAACGCGCATCTCATTGTGGAGATCGACGGCCGCCCGGCCGCGGTCGCCGCGGAGCTGGAGGAACTCCACCAACTTCTAACGAATCTCGGCGCGGGCTTCATCGAGCGCGCGCCGGACGAGGCATCCTGTGAGCGCATCTGGCAATTGCGGCGCGAGTTTTCCTACTCATTGCGCGATACCGGGCTCACCAAGCTCAACGAGGACATCGTCGTTCCGCGCTCCAAGCTCGTTGAGCTCGTCTCCTTCGCCAAGCGCCTGCAGGAGGAAACCGGTATCCCGGTCGCCTGTTTCGGCCATGCCGGCGATGGCAACATCCACACCAACCTGATGGTCGGCGATTATCAGGACCCGGCTGTTAGAGAACGGGCCGATCACGCGCTTGACCTGTTGTTCAACTGGGTGCTCGAAAACGGCGGGGCCATCACCGGCGAACACGGCGTGGGCCTCGCCAAAAAGCGCTGGATCCGCCAGGCACTCGGCGAGGTTTCTTTCGCACTCCATCAATCCATCAAGCAGGCCCTCGATCCGGCAGATACGCTGAATCCCGGCAAATTCCTCTGATTTTTCTGTAGGTTTGCTCGTGGGAGCAAGGGGGAGAGGCTGTCCTATCGCGGGAGATCGCGGCTCACGACCACGATCTGTGGCTTGGCACGAAATGAAGTTAAGTGTTTTTCGTGGTTGGCGCCTTTCTTTTCAGCGTTCCTCTGAGAGCCAGGCATCAATGCCGCCGAGCACGTTTTTCACGCGGGTGAATCCGCGGTCTATCAGCATTTCCACGGCGCGCGCCGAGCGCATGCCCATCTTGCAGTGCACGAAGATGTCGCAGTCGGTCGGCAGGCTGTCGATGTGTTCCATCAAGGTGGCCAATGGAATCAGGCGCGCGCCCTCGATCTTTGCCATTGCGTGCTCGTGCGGCTCGCGGACATCGATGAGCAGACCTTGGAAATCCCCTGCGAGCAGGGTGCGGAGTTCGGCGGTGGTGATGGTTTGCATGGTGCTTTCAGATGGGGTGCAGGAATTTTGTGCGAGGGTTTCCGGGTTTCTAACAGAGAAAATCTCCGGCGATTCACCACAGAGACGGCAATGCGGATCTCGGCGCAGAGTGAGCGTGCGGAAGCGGCTGTGCAACGCATCGTAAGCGGTGATTTTTCCGAGCGGCGGCTCGCCGATTCCAAGAATCAGCTTGATGGCTTCCATCGCCTGGATCGAGCCGATGATGCCGGGCAGCACGCCGAGCACGCCGGCCTCCTGGCATGATGGCACGCTGCCGTGCGCGGGCATGTGTGGCAGCATGCAGCGGTAGCACGGCCCGCCGAGATGCGGCGCGAACACGCCGGTCTGCCCCTCGAAGCGGTGAATTGCTCCATAGACCAGCGGCTTTTGGAGAAAAAACGCGGTGTCATTGGTTAGAAAGCGCGTCGGGAAATT
>CANLKN010000131.1 GCA_947491475.1 Akkermansiaceae bacterium
AACTTGGGTCTGGCCAACGCCTACGATCTGGGTGGCGGCAAGAAAGCCTACTTCCAGTCCGGCAGCATGAACCTCGTGGTGATCCCCGAGCCCCGCGCCGCCCTGCTCGGCAGCTTGGGCCTGCTCGCCCTGCTGCGCCGCCGCCGCGCCTAATGCATTTTCCGGAGTTTCTTGGGTTTCTCCGGAATCGAAAGGGGCCGTCGATTGAGAGGTCGGCGGCCTCAGGTTTTATCGGAATCGAAAAAATCATCATGACCACACCAAGCAATCCCGAAACCACAGGCGGCTTCAGTCGTCGGAAATTCATCAAGAGTCAATTGGCGGTGGCGCTCGCGGCGCGGGCGTTTCCGGCGATCATCCCGGCATCGGCGCTGGGCCGCGACGGGCAGGTCGCACCATCCAACCGCATCGCCCTCGGCATCATCGGCTGCGGCCCGCAGGGCATGGGAGTTCTGAGCGGTTTTCTCAATGAGGACGACTGTCATGTGTCCGCCGCCTGCGATTTGAAACCCGACCGCCTGAAATTGGCGGCCGATACGATCAACGGCCGCTATCAGAATCAGGATTGCCGGACCTATCAGGATTTCAGCGAGTTGGTGGCGCGGGATGACATGGACGCGTTTCTCATCGCCACGCCCGATCACTGGCACGTGCTGCCCGCCATCGCCGCGGTGAACGCGGGCAAAGATGTGTATGTGGAAAAACCGTTGGCGCTCGGTCTGGCGGAACGGCAGGCGATGCGCAATGCGGTGGAAAAGAACGGTCGCATGTTCCAATTCGGCACCCAGCAACGGTCCTCGCGCAATTTCCGCCACGCCTGCGAATTGGTGGGAAAAGGCCACATTGGCAAGCTGCAACACATCAACATTTGGGCACCCGGCAGTGCGCCCGGCGGATCGCGCAAGGTGACTCCGCCGCCAGCGGGCATGGATTTCGACCGCTGGCTCGGCCCGGCCCCGCTGCGCGAGCATACCGAGAACCTCTGCACCGACGACTCATTCGCCAAGACCTGGTGGTTTGTCTCCGACTTCGCGCTCGGCTTCATCGCCGGCTGGGGAATCCACCCGCTGGACATCGCCGTCTGGGGTGCGGAGGACCGCCTCGGCGACAGCGTGGAAGTGAAAGGAAGCGGCGTCTTCCGCAACGACGAAGGGATCTGCGACACCGCGACTGTCTGGGAGGTGGATTTCACTTTCGCCAGCGGACTGACGATGAAATTCGTGGGTGTTCCAAATGGCGGCAACCAGTTCCTTGCGACGGGTGATCCCTTCGCCCATGGCGAGGAATGGACCCAGCGCTACGGCAAAATCGACTCCCACGGCACGGCATTCGAAGGCTCGGACGGCTGGGTGCATGTGGACCGCGGCCGGGTCAATCCGCAGAACAAGGAACTGGCACGGCTGGACCTCGTGACTTCCGGCCCGAATCACGCGCGCAATTTCCTCGATAGCGTGAAGAGCCGCGTGCAGCCGGTCTGCCCGATCGATTCCACGGTGTTGGTGGACAACCTCTGCCATGCGGCGGACATCGCCATCCGCCTGAAGCGTCCGGTGAAGCTCGATCTGAAAAACGAAATCTTCGCCGATGATGCGGAGGCACAACGCATGTTTGTCGGCAAACCGCTGCGCGCCCCCTGGAAACTCTGAACCTGAATGTGATGAAAACGCTTCTACGCATCCACACACTGATGTTGCTTCTATCCATGGCCGCTCCCTGCATCCATGCCGAGACCAGCGAAAAGCAACCGGCATTCCGCGTGCTGGTGTTTTCCAAAACCCTGTTGTTCCGGCACACTTCGATTCCCAATGGAATCACCGCGATCCAGCGGCTGGGTGCGGAGCATGGATTCGACGTGGAAGCCACCGAGGATTCCGCCGCTTTCACGCCCGACAATCTCACGAAATTTCAGGCGGTGGTTTTCCTGAGCACCACGGGCGACGTGCTCGACGAGGCCCAGGAGAACGCGCTGAAAGAATTCGTGCTCGGCGGCGGCGGCCTGGCGGGCGTTCATGGCGCGATCCCGGGCCCGCAGGCGACGGAGGAAAACTGGGATTGGTATAAAGACCTCTATTGCACGCAGTTTGCAGGCCATTCCGCCGTGGTGCCCGCCCGCCTGTTGGTGGAGGACAAGGATCACGCATCCACCTGCATGCTGCCTCACGAATGGAATCGCACGGACGAATGGTATAACTTCACCCGCAACCCCCGGTCCGGCGTGCATACGCTTCTCACGGTGGATGAATCCTCCTACACCGGCGGCACCATGGGAGCGGATCATCCCATCGCCTGGTGCCGTCCGGCCGGCAAGGGCCGCCTTTGGTTCACGGCGCTCGGCCACACCGAGGAAACCTTCGCGGAACCGCTGTTTCTCCAGCACCTGTTAGGAGGCATCCAGTGGGCCGCCGGTCATGTGCCCGGCGCAGCCAAGTGATGGCTTGGCCGAATGTGGCGGACTCTCTACGGATTACGATGCGCAGGATCAGATGAGGAGGCGGCTGGCGAGACGCCAGCGCCACCGTGGCCCGGGCGTCTCTCCCGGAGCCAAAATGAGGTCAGACCATTTTTCCGAATGCTCCTCGCAAACCCGGGAGATTACGAAATTTGTGAAAAGATTTGCCTGGATCATCCCGTATGACAGGTTCATGCCACAACCCATTACCCATATGCCTATCATGCCCCATCGTCTATCCGCCGGGATTTGCGCGTTCGCGCTCGCTGCCATTCCGGTTTTATCCTTCTCCGCCAATGCGAATGACGCCCCTCCCGCGGTTCAGGCTTCGCCGCCCGTCGAGGATACAAAGATTTTCCCGCGCTTCCGCGCCGAGGGTGCCAACCTCGCCGCGCTCGATGACATGCTGAGGCGATTTCATCCGGCCTGCAACATGGACATCGCCGGTACCTACGCGCTCGCCTGGCTGCCGCCGGCCATGCTGTGGGTGGGCGAATCCCCGCAGGTTTCCGAATCACCGATGCGTGCGCGCATCGCCAACCGCATTGGCAGCATGCGTATGAGCGCCGATGGTTATGTCTCCTGTCACCAGCACGAGGGCCTCGCACATTCCGAAGGCTGGCCCTTTCCATTGCCAACCCAGAGCGAGGGGCTTGGATATTATTTCACCATGGCCGGCGTACCATACGGTCCGGAATTCGGGCTCAAACCGGTCGCAAGTGTGGACGGCTGGCAGCTCACCGGTGCGGGCGGCAATGCCGTGGATCCCGCCACGGGCTGGCTGCTGGAACTCACCGCGCCGAATGCGGCGATCACCTCGCCGGCCTTCGATCTGGATGCCTTCGTCAGCCCGTTCATCCGCGTGAAATGGGATGCCACCGGCCTGCCGGAGGGCAGCAAGCCCTATCTCGAATGGACCACTGCGGAAGAACCGGAATTCGCTCCGTCCCGCCGGATGGATTTTCCCAAACCCTCGTCATCGAGCAAGGGTTTGATTCATGATATCGACATCCCGGTGCATGAAATCACTGGCGCGAAAGGCCGGATCACGCGGTTGCGCCTTGGCTTCGGCAATCCGGTGCCCGGCAAGGTGACCATCCAGCGACTGTTCTCCGCGGTGGATTCCCGGCATACCATCAACAACTCGAATTATCTGATCGCGGCCGCTGACTTCTTCGAATGGACCGGCGACAAGGCATGGCTTTCCAACAACCTTGAAAAAATGCGCCGTGCCGCGGATTACATGATCTCGGAGTTCAAGGTCCGCGAGGCGCATCTGCTGCGCACGCCATGGATCGGCCACGACGGTCGCAGCGGCTTGGAAATCGCGCCCGACGGCCGCAAGGTCATTCACAACGGCGTGGGCATCGGCGGCAACTACTGGGATCTCATCCCGTTCGGCGGCGATGACGCGCTCGGCACCATCTATCTTTATTCCGCCCTGCGGCGCATGGCCCGCATCGAACAGTTCGTCGCGGCCGATGCCGCAATCAAGCCACCGGCTGCCGGTCTCGACGCCGCTGCTTTGAACACACTGGCCGATGCGGTGCGGGCGAAATTCCAGCAGACATTCTGGAATCCGGAAACCAATCGATTCGCGCCGAAGGACGATCAAGGCCGCTTCCGTGATTATGGATTCACCTTCCTCAACAACGAGGCGATTTATTATGGCTTGGCTTCCGACGCGCAGGCACGCGAGATTCTTTCCTGGATGGAGGGTGGCCGCATGGTCGATGGCGATACGGCGCAAGGTGCCGATATCTACCGCTGGCGTTTCGCGCCGCGCGCGACCACCAGGCGCAACATCGAATACTATGCCTATGTGTGGTTCAAGCCGGAGGACCTCAACTTCGGCGATCAAGTGCAGGATGGCGGCGCGGTGCTCGGTTTCAGTTATCATGATCTGATGGCCCGCATCCGCCACCTCGGCCCGGACAACGCATGGAAGCGCCTCGGCGAAATCCTCACATGGTATGATGAGGTGGAGAAAGCCGGCGGCGCGCGTACCTATTACTCCGTAGCCGGCCGCGGCACCCTGCAAGGTGGTGGAACCGCTGGCGGACTTGGCATCGATGAGGAGTTTTTTGAAAGCGTGCTTGCGCCCGCGATCATTCTCGATGGCTTCATCGGCTTCAGCGTGCGCCCGGACGGCTTCGACCTGGCACCGCGGCTGCCTTCCAGTGTGAAATCACTGGGCGTCAGCAATGTCGCCTATCGCGACCTGCGCTGGGACATCGATTTGTCCCGGGACTCGATCACCTTCCGCGTGAAATCCGGGAAAGTGGATGCGCCGCTGCGCGTGCGTCTGCCCGAAGGCGCATGGACCGCCACGATCCGCGCCGCTGCGGACGCGGAAGCGCAGACGGTGGAGATCAGTACGGGCCCGGACGGCTTCGAACTGCCAGCCGGCCCTCTCCACGAACTTTTGTTAGTTAAAAAGAATTCCCCCAAGACCGAACCATGAAACACTCCTTCTGGTCCCACACCGAAGTTTCCCCTGACACATATTCCCTTTTCCGCGGTCGTTTCAGTCTTCCTAAGTCTGGTCGCGTCGAGTTCCGCGTAGTGGGTTCCGCATGGTATCAGGCATGGCTGAATGGCTCTCCGTTGCTGGAAGGTCCGCTGCGCTACGCGCTGGAACGGCCGGAATACCAGACGAAGGTCATGGAGTTGCCCGCCGGGGACCACGTGCTCGCCTTTCACGCGCACCACATCGGGGTGGAAACCCGCATCCTCAAGGACACGCCGCCGTTTCTGTGGTGTGAGGCCGTCTCCGCCGATGGAAAACTGCCGCTGCAATGGTGCTGCAAGCCGCTTGAATCGCAGACTTCACAAACCCACAGGATCAACCCGCAGCTCGGTTGGATCGAGTGGCGCGACACCCGCCTTGAGCCGGATGGCTGGGAGCTGGCCGCTTTTGATGACTGTGGCTGGCAGCCGGTCGTCCGGGATGCGTCGCCGCTGCCCGAGCCCGGTGCGGCGGATCTCGCGCCGGTCAAAACGTTCTGGCATCCACTCCGCGCGCTGGCGGAAGGTCCGCTGGCCACGCAGTTCGGCTACGTCACTGATGAACCGTCCTTCATCTTCCACGGACGAGACCGCGTTTGCGACGAACTCCCTGCCAAGGGGATCTGGCGGCGCTATGACCTCGGCCGCGTGCGACTCGGCCGCCCGTGTTTCCGCATCGACGCGCCGGAAGGAACGATCATCGAGTTCGGCTACTCCGAATATCTCACCGAAGGACGCGTGAGTCCTTACATCAATCTATCAGGCGGCACTTCGTGCAACATGGACCGCTTCATCGCCCGTGGCGGCGAGCAGGTGTTCTGTCCGCTCACGCCGAAGGGCGGGCGGTTCATGGAAGTGCATGTCGTCAATGCCCGCGAAGGCGTCCGCTTCCTGAAGGAAAATTATCTCGAAAGATGTTATCACGATGCCACGGAAGGCTCTTTCTCCTGCGGCGATCCGTTGCTGGAATCCATCTGGCAAACCGGCGTGGAAACCTACCGGTCCTGCGCCGAGGACGCGGTGATCGACAATCCCACGCGCGAACGCGGCCAGTGGGTGGGCGATGTGGCCTCGGTGGGCATGGAGATCGAATCGGTAGCCTACCATGACCTGCGGCTGTGCAAGCGGGCGCTTGTCCAGGCGGCGCTCTGCCCGCGCGAGGATGGTCTGGTGGCGGGTATGGCCCCCGGCGGTTGTGTCTATCTGCCGACTTATGCCTTCCAGTGGTCGGTGGCCGTGGTGGGCTATCACCGCCACACCGGAGACCGGTTGTTGTTAGAGGAACTGTGGCAACCCGCGTTGTGCAACATGGCGGCGATCCGAGCGTTCTGGAAGCCCGACGGCCTGCACAATGTGGCCGGCTGGAATTTCGTGGACTGGGGATACAAGGCGGAGGAAGGACCGGTCGATACCGCCTGCAACCTGCACTACCTGTGGGCACTGCGCGCCATGTGCAACTGGGCGGAAACCCTCGGCCATGATGGCTCGGAATTCGCCCAACAAGCACAGCAGCTCGCCACATTGCTCCACCAGCGCATCGCAGGCAAACTCGCCGAAGGCGGCTGGCAGGCGCTCGGATACCACTGTGCCGCACTCGCGATGTGCCTGGATCTGATTGCCGATGAAACCGGCTGTCTCGATTATCTTGAAGGGCATTTGATGGATTGCTACCCGAACCACCCCGCCGCGCCCCGCAATGACGACCCCACCGGTTTCAACGCGCGGCTGATCACACCGTATTTCGCGCACTATGTGATGCCGCTATTCATCGAACGCGGTCGCATGGACTTCGTGCTGGACCAATACCGCAAGTGCTGGGGCGAATCCATGCTCGCCAACGGCCGCACCACATGGATCGAGGTCTTCGACACCCGCTGGAGCCACAGCCATCAGTGGAGCGGTTGCCCGACCTGGCAGCTCTCGCGTTATCTGTTAGGCCTGCATCCCCGCTTTGATCTCGGTGACGCGGTGTTCGCCTTCCGTATGGAAACGGGTTCGCTCCGGCAGGCCTCGGGACGACTTCCACACCCGCAGGGCGGCTGGATCAGGATCTCATGGAAAACTGAAGCAGCGGGCCCTGTTTTCCGCATCTCCACTCCCAAGCCCCTGCAACTGCGCCTACCCAACGGCGAAAGCTGCGAGGTGGTGGAGAGTGCCATGTTTGTTCTTAAACGTGATTCTTCAGTTCTTACGCTACACCCTGCGGGATCAAGCTGAAGCTTGAACTCCGGACGATCCGATCGGCGGGGAAGTCTATCCGGAGTTCGCGCTTCAGCGTGATTCTTCCTTTCCTCCACACCACCCTATTGGATCTCCAGCGTGACTACCGCCTTGGCCGGAAGATCGACTCGCAGCTTGTCGCCATCCGCCTTGAATGAGGTGAAAACCGCGGGTGCCACCGCATCAGGCGCTTCGAAGGTATTGTGCGCCTGCATCGTTGTGGCCGTGAGAATTCTGCCGGAAACCTGCTTGCCGCCAAGGCCGGGCAGGGCGATGCCCACGCCCAGCGCCTGATGCGGATCCGTGTTCACCAAGGACAACAGGATGGCACCCGATTCACTGCGGGTGGCCGAAGCGCTGAGTGCGGGAATGGCGCGACCGTCCAAACGGTATTCAGGCGAGGTGATTTCCAACGGAATCACCGTGCCTCCCTGATGGTTCTTGAACATCTCGAAAACCCAGTATGTGGGCGTGCGCAGCATTTTTTCCCCGTCGGTGAGGATCATCGCCTGGAGCACGTTCACGGTTTGTGCGATGTTGGCCATCGTGACGCGTGCCGCATGCCGTTGGAAAATGTGGAAGTGTAGCGCCGCGACCACCGCATCGCGGAGCGTGTTCTGCTGATAGAGAAAACCCGGATTGGTACCATCCTCCACGGCGGTCCACATGCCCCACTCATCGACCACCAGCTTCACGTGGCGGTCCGGATCATGCTTGTCCATGATCAGGGTGTGATTGGCGAGCAGTTCGTCGATTGTCAGCGCGCCTTCCAGAGAACCGTGCCAGACGGCCTCGTCAAAGCGGGTGGCGCTTGTCTTGCGGAGCTTCATCGTCTTCGCCTCGGTATAATAATGCAGCGCGAGCCCCTGCATGTGGGGTTTGGCGTTTGCCATGAGAACCTCCGTCCAGTGGTAATCCGCGGCGTATGGCCCGCAGGCAATGCGGAACAGGGTGTTGCCCGGATAGTTCTTCACGAAGGTGTTGAAGCGGCGGTATTCATCCGCGTAATACTCGGCGCGCATCGTGCCGCCACAACCCCAGCTTTCGTTGCCGATGCCGAAATACCTGAGTTTCCACGGTTGTTCGCGGCCGTTTTTCCGGCGTAGGTTGGGCATCGGCGAATCCGCATCCGATGTCATGTATTCGACCCACTCCATCATTTCCTGGACGGTTCCGCTGCCGACGTTGCCGCAGACATAGGGTTGCGCGCCGAGTTGTTCGCAGAGATCGAAAAACTCATGGGTGCCGAAGTGGTTGTTTTCGACCACGCCGCCCCAGTGGGTGTTGATCATCGCAGGACGCTGCTCGCGCGGACCGATGCCGTTCTTCCAATGATATTCGTCGGCGAAACAGCCGCCTGGCCAGCGCAGCACGGGGATGCGGATTTCCTTCAATGCTGCGACCACATCGTTGCGGATGCCGCGGGTGTTGGGGATCGGCGAGTTTTCGCCCACCCAGATGCCCTCGTAGATGCAGCGTCCAAGGTGCTCGGCGAAGTGACCGTAGATGTTCGGGTCCACCACGGGTCCCGGCGCTTCAAGGTTCAGTGAAACCATTGCCACAGGCGCTTCCCCGGCAGTGGCGGGTGAATGGGCTGCCAGGTATGGCAACATGGCGAGGGTCGTGAGAATTCGGCACATTTTCATGAATTAGTGGGGCTTATCTTCAACCAATGGTGCTTCTGCGCGCTAGCACTCCGCCGGTCGGTATCACCAACCTGACGGGCGCTTTGGTTTTGCCGGAAATGAGATCCAGAAGGATGCGCGCCGCCGCTTCACCCATGGCTTCGACCGGTTCCTCCACAGTGGAGAGACTGATGGCCGGATGACTGGAGAGCGGTAGATTCTGAAGGCCGATGAGCGCGACTTCTCTGGGCACCGAAATGCCGCGGGCCGTGAGCTCCTCCATGGCTGGCAGGGCCAGACCATCGTTGAGCGCGAAAATCGCGTCTGGCGCGTCATGCGGGTCGGCGAAGAACTGGTCCAGTGCCATGCCAATCATTTCCCGCGGTGGCAGGTTGGCTGATGGCCGGGCAATCCATGATTCACGGAGTTCCAGCCCGCTTTCGCGCAGCACGCGGCAATAGGCTTTGAAGCGGTGCAAGGTGCCGAGACCGGGATAGTCCACACCGAGAAAGGCAATGCGCCGCCGCCCGATCTCCACGAGATGCCTTACTGCCGCTTCTGCCGCCGACTCGGAGTCCCACACCACCGCGCTGACGTCCTCCAAACCGGGCATTTCCTCGCCAATGAAAACCAGTGGCACTCCCGCCTGGATGATCGAATGATAAAGCTCGTCACAATCCGGCATGGGAAAGGCAATCAAGCCCTCGTCACGACGCTGCAGCGAGGACTGCAGTTCCTTGCGGTTCCGCTCCGCATCGAAGCCATGCGTCGCCACGAAAGGCACGTAGTCGGTGGCGTCGATCACCTTCTGCATCCCCTGCATCGCCATCTCCACCCAGTCCATTTTGAAATTTCCCAGCACCACGCCGATCATGCCGCTCTTGCTGCTGCGCAGCCTGCGGGCGTGGGGGTTCGGCACATAGCGGTGCTGCTTGGCCGCATCGAGCACCCGCTTGGCGGTTTTGGCGGGAATCCGGTATTTTTCGGCGTGCCCGTTCATCACGAAGGATACCGTAGATAATGACACCCCCAGCATTCTTGCCAGTTCCACCGCCGTCACCGGTTTGCCCGGCTGCAGCGCCAAGTTATCCTTTGACTTCAGCATACTCAGATAGATTGCAGAATCGTCGCGTCGCCGACAAGATCTGATTCCGGTCCCATGAATGTTTTGGAATGAAAACTACGAAGGTCCGCGCGATTTGATCCACGGGGAAGGCGGTCCGGAGTTCGCGCTTCAGCGTGATTCTTCTTCGGCTCTTGCGCTCCGTCCTACGGGGACAAGCTGAAGCTTGAACTCCGGACGAT
>CANLKN010000132.1 GCA_947491475.1 Akkermansiaceae bacterium
ATGAATGCGCTGCGATACCATGCGGAATTCACCAACACCGGCACCTCGCCGGTGTCCGGGATTTCCGTTGAGCCGCTGCGAATGAAGTTGGCAACGCATCCGCCGGATCTTCGCCCGCGGGTGCGCTATTTCACGGGCTCGTTCCACTACGATGCCACCTATCCGCCACGCGCGTTCCAGGAGGTCGAGCGGGTGTTTATGGGAAACGACCATGCCAAGCCGGTGACGATCTCGGGCGGCCCGCTTGATTATGTCCCGATGGTGCAGTTTGCCGTGGGGCCGGATACAGCCCTCTCAGGTTTCACTGCGGCCTTTGAGTGGAGCGGCTCGTTCAAGTATGAGGCGGGGTGGGACACCGTGGCTTTCGCAGGCGAGCCGTTGAGCGACTTCCATCTCACCGGCAGCATGGAGCTTGGCAACTTCTCCGTGCCACCGGGTCAGACGGTGAGCGCGCCCGCCGTGCATCTGGTGTTTTTTGAAGGAGCCGGTTGGGAGCCGCTTGAAAACGCAACCCGCAAATACATCAGCGAGCGGGTGGCCTATCGCATGGATGGAAAACAACATGTCAACAAGGTGACCTACGATCATTGGTTTGGCATCCACTCGGGCTTCGATTTGGAGGACATGATGCGGCAGGCCAAGCGCGCCTCGGAACTGGGATGCGAGTTCTTTTGCGTCGATGCCTCCTGGTATGGCAAGGGAGCCTTCGGCGCTTCCGGGAAGGGCGAATGGGATGAGCCCGATCCCGTGAAGTTTCCCGGCGGAAAGGCGGATTTCAAGAAGCTGAGCGCCTATGTCCGGAGCCTCGGGATGGGCTTCGGCATTTGGCATATGGTGGAAACCCGCAATGGAGCCGGTCCCGCGCTGGACTTCAACGTCGAGGCCGACCGCCGGGTCATCCATGAAACCCTGCGCAAGTGGATCAAGGAATACGACCTGACCTGGATGCGCTGGGAAATGGCTGGTCAGGGTGACCTCAACTACACCAACCATTATCATGCCATGATGGCCGACCTCGTCCGGGAATTTCCCGCTCTGAACATCGAATGCTGTCTGTCCGGCGGCACGCGGTTTGATCTCGGCATGATCCGTTTCTGCACCTCGACCTGGTTGAGCGATCACACGGCAGATCCCGATGTGTGCCGCTTCAACCAGACCGGAGCGCTGCGCTTCTGGCCCAGTCATCTGCTCAATCTTGCGGTCCGCGTCCACCGGAACAGCGGCGACACCGAGGCCACTGCGCATAACCTCATCAGCCGCATGCCGGGCACGCCGAGCTTCAATGGCGATATCGCCCAATGGACCCCGGAAGCCACTCAACGCATGCGGGCGCTCGTGGATGACTACAAGTCCGTCCGGCACCTTCAAGCCGGGCCCGTGTCCTATCCCCTGCCCCAGCCACGCTCACCGCGTCAGTGGGACGCGGTCTGCTTTGGTGACGGCACGGGCGAGGCCCAGTTGCTTTACGCATTCCGCATGGAAGGGCCGGAGCAACAGCACATCAGACTTCCCGGCGCCAAGGGCACATGGTCGCTGCTGGCAAGCTCGGACCCGAACGTGAAAATAGAACCCGCCGCCGATGGCTTCCAACTCTCGATGCCACGAAACTCCGCCGCCTTGTGGATCCGCAAATGAACAACGCATAATATCATGCAAATATTCCTTCGTCCCGCCTCGTGCCTCATTGCCCTTCTGATTTCCGCTTCCGCGTTCGCCGCGCAAGCGGAGGGCACGCTCAAACCCGAAACCCCGCACTGCGAGTATCTCACCAATCCGGTGGGCACCGACGTGGTCCAGCCGCGGCTGATGTGGACGCTGGCAGCGGTCGATCCCAAGGCACGGAGTCTGCGGGAAACCGCCTGCCAGGTTCTCGTTGCAAGCACGCCGGAAAAGCTCACGCAGAACGAGGGCGACTTGTGGGACGGCGGGAAAACCACGCGCGGGGATGTCCTGATGATCGACTACGCGGGCACCACGACCAGCAAACCGCCAAGGCATCATGAAATCCGCCCTTGCCGAAATTCATCCCTGCCCTGCGTTGTGAAAAGACACAAACGCAAGAATTTATAATAACCACATATTGTAACCGCCCACGCTCCCTTGCTCAAAACCCAAGATTTCCGGGCTTCCGGCTCAACCTCATGTTGGACTATGATCTGAGGCGCGCAATGCGAGAAAACGGCGAATGCATCGAAATATAGGTCATGAACCGGCGAATTGACACCATTCCGAAGTGATGAAGGAATTGCAGGTTGACTGCTTGATGATGATTTGATATATACCAGCTATGACAACAACCATTGTTTATAAATGGTCGCTCTCAGGCAGTGAGAATCCCCAAAGAGCTGAGGTTCGAAGGCCGTGAAGTCTCGATTCGTCGCACACGGGGCGCGGCGGGAGGAGTGGCGGTGCATGGAGGAGAGATCGTGGATTGGAGATAGTGAATTTCAGATCACGGATGCGGGGTGGTGGAGAGGATCGTGAGTTGTTTTTTGTGCGCGCTGCATTGCCAGAAAACTGCCATTGGGTTTCAATTCTTACGAAACAACCGCGGCAGATCTACCTGCCGCGGTTGCTGGATCACACCAGAACACACACAAGAAATCAGGCTCCGGCCAGCCCGCTGGCGAGCGGCTTGGGCAGCGGTTTTTCCTTTTTGCGGAGAGCCCGGCGCATCTTGGTGAGCGCCGAGTTCTGCAATTGGCGGATCCGCTCGCGGGTCACCCCGAATTCGCGGCCCACTTCCTCCAGCGTGAGCGCCTTGCGGCCACTCAGGCCGAAGCGTTCATCGATGATCCGGCGCTCGCGCTCGTCGAGCACCGAGAGCAGTCCATCGAGTTCGCCGTGGAGATTTTTGTCGGAAAGCATGTCCAGCGGATTGACGGCGCGCTCGTCGCTGATGATTTCACCGTATTCGGTGGCCTCACCTTCATTGATTGGCGCGTCGAGCGATGTCGGGCGGTGCGATGCCTGGCGCAGCATGGCAAGCTTGCGGCGGGGAAGGCCGATTTCATCGGCGAGTTCCTCATCGGTGGGCTCGCGGCCCAGCGCTTCGGTAAGAATCGCTGCGATCCGGCGCATCTTGGCGATCTTGTCCACCATGTGAACCGGCAGACGGATCGTCTTGGACTGGTTGGCCAGCGCGCGCTTGATGGATTGTTTGATCCACCAGGCGGCATAAGTCGAAAGTTTGCCGCCCTTGTCCGGATCGAAGCGTTCCACGGCCTTCATCAGGCCGATATTGCCTTCGGAGATCAAATCGGTCACCGGCATGCCGTAGTTGGCATAGTCCTGGGCGATCTTGACGACCAAGCGCAGGTTGGCGCGGATCATGTGCGAGCGTGCTTCGGGGTCCCCCTTTTTGATCCGCTCAGAGAGAGCGATCTCCTCTTCCGGTGTCAGTAGGGGGGTTTTGGAAATTTCTCTGAGATAGAGCTTTAGACTGCCTTCGGATTCGTATGCCATGGTCGTGTGGGGTTACTGGTTAAACGTCGCAGACGAAGAATTATTCCTATTTTTTCTAAAAAAATACCTTCATTGTGCTCCTTTTGTAAATACAGGCACCTCAAAAGGCAGCAATCTCCCCATTCATCCATGCATGCGGTGGCAGCCTTGATCGCATAAATTGCCTTCGCACAAGCCGCCACCCGGTGCTACTTCTGCCGCGCATGTTTGAAGTCAGGGAAAAACCCCAAATGGTCGAGCGCGCGCTGCTGGTGCGCTTTTACTTCGATCCCCGTGAGGCGGATGAGGCGGCGTCGCTGCTGGACGAACTCGGTGAACTCGTCAAAACCCTCAACATCGGAGTGGTCGAAAAGGTGCTGCCGCGTTGCCGCGAAATGCACAAAAAATTCCTCTGCGGCACCGGCAAGGCCGCCGAAATCGTTGAACTCGCCCACGCCCATGAGTGCGACGTGATCGTCATCGACAACGGCCTCGCCCCCTCCCAGCAGCGCGAGTGGGAAAAACTCGCCGACCTTTGCGTGATCGACCGCGAGGAGGTGATTCTCGACATTTTCGCCAAGCGCGCCCACACCAAGGAAGCCCGCCTTCAGGTGGAGCTAGCCCGCATGCAATACGCGCTGCCACGGTTGGCGCGCATGTGGGGACACTTGGACCGCGAGGGCGGCTCTGGCGGCGGCATGGGCGGCGGCGCGGCCCGCGGCATGGGCGAAAAACAAATCGAGATCGACCGCCGCCTCGCCAACGTCGCCATCGACCGCTGCAAGCGCGAACTCGAGCACGTCCGCCAGCAGCGCAAAACCCAGCGCAAGGAGCGCGAGAAACACGAGACGCCGCACGCCGCCATCGTTGGTTACACCAATGCCGGCAAGTCCTCACTGCTCAACGCACTCAGCGGCGCCGACGTCATGGCCAAGGACATGCTCTTCGCCACGCTGGACACCACCACCCGCCGCATCGAGCTGCCCGACGGCCAGCCGCTGCTCATCACCGACACCGTGGGATTTGTGAGAAACCTGCCCCACCGCCTGGTAGAAGCCTTCAAGGCAACGCTTGAGGAAGCAGTGATCGCGGATTTCATCATCCACGTGCTGGATGCCACCGCGCCGGAAATCGAACGGTTTTACGACACCACTCTCGAAGTGCTCTCCGAGCTCGGTGCCGACGACAAGCCCGCCATCACACTGCTCAACAAAATCGATCTCGTCACAGACCCAGAACAACTCGCCGCCCTCGACCGGCGCTACCCCGGTGCCCTGCACGTTTCCGCTCTCAACAGCAGCGGTCTCGATGAACTCCTGACAGCCTGCTCCACCTTGCTCGCCGACCGCGTGCGATGCCATACCTACCGCATCCCGCAACAGCGCGCCGATCTCGTCGGCCTGCTCCACCGCGAGGCAAAAATTCTCTCCACCGAATACGAGGCGGACGACATCGTGGTTCGCGCCGTCGTTCCTCCGGCCATCGCGGGCAGGTTGCATGACTTTATCGCCGGCTAAAGCGAATGCTTTCCCTCGACGCGGCATGCGCCGCCACCCATGATCACAGCATGAAACGATTGTTCCTGCTGGACGGCATGGCCCTGATCTACCGTGCACACTTCGCGCTGATCCAGACACCGATCCGCAATTCCAAAGGCGTCAACACTTCCGCGCTTTACGGCTTCATCAACACCCTGCTCTCCATCCTTCAAAAGGAAAACCCCACCCACATCGGCGTGGCTTTCGATACCTCCGCGCCGACTCCCCGCCATGTGAAATTTCCGGCCTACAAGGCGCAGCGTGATGAAATGCCCGAGGAACTCGCCGCCGCCATCCCCCATGTGAAAGCACTCTGCCGGGCCTTCCACATCCCGGTGCTCGAGATCGACGGCTACGAGGCGGACGATATCATCGGCACCCTGGTGAAACGCGCGGAGAGCGCTGGTTTCGAGTCGTTTATGGTCACACCGGACAAGGATTTCGCCCAGCTGCTTTCACATCAAACCTTCATGTGGAAACCCGGCCGCAAGGGCAACGAGCATGATGTCATCACCTTGGAAAAACTCCCGGAAATCTGGGGCGTCGAGCAGCCGGAACACATCATGGATCTGTTAGGCCTCATGGGTGATGCTTCAGACAACATCCCCGGCATTCCCGGCATCGGCCCGAAAACCGCGCAGAAGCTCATCGCGGAGTTTGGCACTATTGAAAACCTCATCGCCAACAGCGCCAAACTCAAGGGGCGGCAGAAGGAATTGGTGGAAACCCACTCGGACCAGGCGTTGCTCTCCAAGGATCTCGCAACCATCATCACCGATGTGCCGGTGGAGGTGAGTTGGGATGACCTGGCGCTTTCCCAACGCGATGATGAAGCGGTCAAGGTGCTCTTCAACGAGTTCGAATTCCGCTCACTCACCAAACGCCTCTTCGGAGAATCAAGGAGCGTGGACGTCCCGCCCACATCATCTCCCACCGAAACCCCCACTCTCTTCGGGAACCTCCTCACCATCCGCGATGTCGATCACACCTATCACCTCGCCAATACGCCGGAACTCCAACAACAACTCTTTGCGGAACTCTCCAAACAAGCATCCTTCTGTTTCGACATCGAGAGCACCTCGCTCGACCGCTTCGGAGCGAAGTTGTTAGGAATCGCCTTCAGCTGGAAGTCCCATGAGGCGTGGTATCTTCCCTATTCCGAATCCCAAATTCCCGATCTCAAATCCATCTTCGCCAGCTCCGCTGAAAAGACAGGTCATCATTTGAAATATGATATATCAGTTCTGCTCAACCACGGCATCGAGGTGAGTGGACCGTTTTTCGACACCATGCTCGCCGACGCGCTGGCCGCACCGGAGCGGCGGCACTCGATGGATTACCTCTCGGAGATATTGCTCAACTACTCGCCGGTGAAGCTCGCGCACATTGCATCGCCCGCCGCCGCCGCGCCGCCAACCGGCGACTTGTTTGACTTCGCCGAGCAAGCCAAGGGTTCCAAGGAGCTGGACATGGAGGCAATTCCGCTGGAAAAACTCGCCGAATACGCGGCCGAGGACGCCGATGTCACCTGGCAACTCGCACTCAAATTACGCGGCTTGCTGGCCGAAGCCGGTCAGGAAAAAATCCTCCACCAGATCGAAGGACCGTTGCTGCCGGTTTTGGTGCGCATGGAAATGGAGGGCATCGCCATAGATACCAAATCGCTCGGAGAGATCGGCGTGGAGCTTCAGGAACAAATCGACCAACTCGCCAAATCGATCCACCACCATGCCGACCGTTCATTCAACATCGCCTCGCCGAAACAACTCGGTGAGATTCTCTTTGATCACCTCGGTCTGGCGGATAAGGCGAAGAAAACCAAGACCGGCCAATACAAGACCGACGAACAAACGCTCGCCACCCTGGAAGGCAAACATCCGATCATTTCCGACATCCTTTCGTGGCGCGAGGCCACCAAACTCAAGTCCACTTATCTTGATTCGCTGCCGACTCATATCGTTCCGAAAACCGGGCGCATCCACACCCATTTCCACCAACTCATCGCCGCCACCGGCCGCCTCGCCTCGTCGGATCCGAACCTCCAGAACATCCCCGTTAGATCGGAAGCCGGCCGCAAAATACGCAAGGCCTTCGTGCCCAGGGAATCCCGAATTTCAAATCTCAAATTTCAAATCCTCAGCTGCGACTACTCGCAGATCGAACTCCGCGTGATGGCGGCGCTGGCCAATGACGCCACCATGATCGAAGCCTTCCGCAATGGCACGGACATCCACACCATCACCGCCTCGAAGGTGTTTGTGGTGGAACCGGAAAACGTCACCTCGGACATGCGCCGCACGGCGAAGATGGTGAACTTCGGCATCATCTATGGCATATCCTCTTTCGGCCTGAGCCAGCGCCTGGCCATCCCGCGCACCGAGGCGGCGGCGATCATTGAGGCTTATTTCCGCGAATATCCGGCGATCAAGGACTTCATGGAGCTCACCGTCGCGGAGGCCCGCGAGCGCGGTTATGTGGAAACCTTGTCCGGACGCCGCCGATATTTTCCGGATCTCGATTCCGCAAACCAGAACATCCGCGGCAATGCAGAACGTGCAGCCATCAACACACCCATCCAAGGCACTGCGGCTGACATGATCAAACTCGCCATGATCCGCATCGACACCCTGATACGGGAAAATTCGTATCGAACCCGCATGCTGCTTCAAGTCCATGACGAACTGGTTTTTGACCTCGCCCGTGACGAAGAGGAGGAAATCGTCCACCTAATCCTCGAAATCATGCGCAAAGCACTGCCCTTGCCTCACGACGTGCCGGTGGAAGTCGAACACGGCACCGGCCCGAACTGGTTGGCCGCCCATTGATGATGACAGGGGACGTGCGTCAAATTAAGGAAAATGGCGCACTTCACCCTGCCGGTGTCGGAGTAAAGCCTTTGACCGATCTACCCGCCGCCTCGGGTAAGGCATGCTGAAGTATCAACTCCAGCACTTCGAATGAGGCGGATGGTTGCGACCTTATTGGCTCTTGGAACGGCGCGGCGATGAGTGCTTATTGCGTGGCCACGACGCGGCCAAACATTTTGGTAGCCGCGCCCTTGGGAATGGTGACCACGATGGTATCTGGCGCTGCGTCATTTTCGGCCACCGTGTAGGAGGCTCCAGCGCCGCCTACCGGGCCGGCATTGCTCACGTTGCCGATCGCGATGTCATCCGCCGGGTTCCACGTGACGAGGTCGTTGCTGACCTGCACCTTGACCGCCACCGGCTGGAGTTCCGATTCGTCGGAGCGATCGAAGGTGACCACCAAGTCGTCGCCGGAGGCAGTCACGACAGCTGGAGCCACGCCTGGCTGGCTGATGGTAGGATCTCCGCCGAGCACGAACTCAAGCAGGTTGTTCAGGCCGTCGATGTCGAAATCCACTTCCGCGCCGCGTTGGCCTTCAGGGAAGGCATTGGCAAAGGTGCCGCCGGCCCATGTGTCATAAGCGTTATCCCCGCTCAATACTACCGTGGTGACCTGGTAGCTATCGATGCGCACGCGGGAATTTGTGGAGATTTGTGCACCGGTATCGGCATACCAACCGTAGCCGGTGACCAGGGCATTGGCGCTGAGGGTTGCGGTTGTGTTGTCTGCCACATTATCGTCCAGCGACGAGCCGGCCGTGAATACGTTGGAATACCAGGCGTTCGCGGCGGTGAGGCTGCTTAGCGTCCGCAGTTCGAAATTAGCAAGGTTGGCCGGGCTGTGGTTGTAAGAAGCGGTGCTTACATACCATTGGCCGTCGGCAAGGATGGCGAAGCGCATGGTGGTGTCAGCGGTCGCAGCGCGGGTGTAAACCGACAACTGGTCAATCTCGCCAACCTTCAAGCCTGCAAGTGAGGCGGTGCCAGTGCGGCGCCAATCCGGCTGCGGATTATTCTGCAGAGCGTCCGAAGTGACCAAATGGGTGGTGTGCAGGAGGGATACACCGCTGGATGCCACTGTAGGCAGCACTTAGGCGAAACCACCACTGGTCGATTCCCCGGGCACAAGTGGAACGCCGATTGTATTGGTCACCCCTTGACTCACACCGACATCGCCAGGGGCATTGGCCCTTGTGCTGTCCAGCTCACCACCCGTACCAATTGCTGCCGTCCAACTGTAAGCCGACAGGTCGTCATCAAGACCGCTGCCCGTGCCATTGTTGAAATAGGCGGAAAACACCGTGCTGCCCGACACCACCAATGGCGTGACGGTGAAGCCGGTGGAGCCGTTGATGCTTTCCGCGTTGGCGGTGACAGTGAAGGAGCCGGCAGTCGTTCCGGCGGTGAAGAGGCCGTTGGCATCGATGCTTCCGCCGCCGCTCACACTCCACCCGCGGTGAAGAGACCGGAGGAGTCAATGGTGCCGCCGCCGGTGACGGACCACGTGAAGGACGGCTGCGAGGCCAAGGGCTGGCCGTGTTGGTCATTCATGACGGCGGTGAATTGACGGGTGGTGCTTGCGGCCACGCTCGGGTTGGCCGGGGAGACGACGATGCTCGTGGCGACGGGCGGGGTGAGGGCGACGGTAACGGCAGCCGTGCCGGTAAGCGCGCCGGAGGTGGCGGTGACGGTGTGGGGGCCGCCTGCGGTGGAGCCCGCGGTGAAGAGTCCGGAACTGTTGATGGAGCCGCCGCCGGAGACCGACCAGGCGATGGACGGCTGGGGTGAGAGCGGTTGTCCGTATTGGTCGTTGACGACAGCGGAGAACGATTGGGTGGCGTTGGTGATGACGCTGGCGGAGGCCGGGGAAACCACGACGGTGGTGGCGACGGGAGGCGGAGCCGTCTCGGTGACCGTGACGCTGAACCCAAGTTTCTTATGAGGAGGCTGTAGCCCTTGGTTTTGCAGGGATTCGTTTCAAAAGGCACTACAAAGTCGTGGTCAGTCCATTTTCAGTTTGTTTTCATTCCGGGTTCATTTCATGACGAATTTCCTGGCCGGGCAGGCTTGCTT
>CANLKN010000133.1 GCA_947491475.1 Akkermansiaceae bacterium
GCGGCCAGCATCAGCTCGTGGTCGTTGATGGAAGTGGCCGGATTGCCGGAGAGGTTCCAATAGCTGTGATGGACGATGTTGAGGATGGTGGGCGCGTCGGTGGTGGCGCTGGCCTCCCATTTCAACTCGTCGGCATCGGTGAGCGTGTAGGTGACCTTCACGGTCAGATTGCCTGGGTAGCCCTCTTCGCCATCCTTGGAGAGATAAGTGAACTCGACTGAGTTGTCACCGACGGGCCTGCCGCTCCACAGCACCTTGTCGAAGCCTTTCAGGCCGCCGTGCAGATGGCAGGGAATGTCGCCGGGATCATTGTTGGTGGCCAGCGTGTATGCCTTGCCGTCGAGGCTGAATATCCCGTCCTTGATGCGGTTTCCGAAACGGCCGACGGTGGCACCAAAGTAGGAAGTGTTGCCCAGCCAGCCATCGAGTGTGTCGTAGCCGAGCGTGATGTCTGCCAGTTTGCCGGACGCGTCCGGAGTTTTCATTGAGACGAGGATGGCACCGTATTCGGTGACGCGTGCTTCGAGGCCGTTCTTGTTGGTAAGGGTGAAGATTTTCACCTCACGACCGTCCGGATGGGTGCCGAAAACTTCCTCTGTCACTGCGGGAGTTTGCTTCATGCTGCGGACTTCCTGACAGGATGCCGGCGCGATGGCGAGTGCGGAAATCAGGAGGCAAGCTGGCAAGTGGTATGAGTTCATGCGGCGGCATGTCTCGCTGTTTCAGTCGGGGCTGCCAAGCCGGAATCCGGGATGGTAGCGGATGGGGTTTGAATTTTTTGCAAAAAGATCGCTTGAACGGGCTTGCCAAGCGCAAATCCCGCGCCGCAATCTCTTGCCGAACTTCCAATCCCTATCCCATGTCCGACTTGCTAGAAGATGATGATCTCACCGCTGCGCTGAAAAAATGCCCCGAGTGGGAATACGAAAAAAAAGCCATCACCCGTACCGTCGAGTTCGAGGAATTCAATGATGCCATCGACTTCGTGAACGATCTCGCCGAGATCGCCGAGGAGGCGCAGCACCATCCGGACATCACCATCCGCCACTCCAAGGTGACTCTCAAGCTCACGACCCACGATGCTGGCGGCGTCACCAACCTCGATATCGAGCTCGCCCAGCGGGTGGACAATCTGGTGGACTGACTTGATGCTGGGTTGACCACTCAGGGTGAGGAGCGATCAAATCCCGAAAACATGGGCAGCCAGAATTACACCGCTGCATTCGAAGCTCGCCTGCTTTCCAGTCGGTGGTGATCAACGAGGCAGCATCAACTCGTCGTCCTTGAAGCCGGTGAGCTCGCCCAGGCCCTTGAGCAGGCGGCGCAGCGTGAAGAACAGGAATGCCAAAATTGGGATGCCGATGACCGCGAATCCCCAGCCGGTGAGCTTGGCCACCTGCTCGTTGTATAGCTCACGCGCGTTGGTTGCCGTGTGGTCGAGGTCTCCGAGGAAATAGATTGCCAGCCCGAAGTTCATCAAGGTGCTCAGGAAAAACGAGGTGGCGAACAACAGCGTGGCCTGGAAAATGATTTTTCGATATTGCTCGTGACTCCCGGTCTCCTCCACCCGGCGCTCGATTTTCGGGATATCAAAAATCGAATCGCTGTAGAGAAATGCGCGCAGCAGCGGGTTCGGCGTGTAATGCGAGCCGATTACGGCGATGCCGAGGATCAATGGGATGGAGGCTTCTTTGAGTCCGAAGAGGATGTCCGCGTTGGGTTTCACCGTGCCGTCCTGGTTCCATAGGAAAATGGTCAGCCCACCGGTGAGCAGCACCGAGACCAAGCCGAGCGCGGAGAAAAAATTCGCCTTGCGGGTTTTGATGAAATGCCACGCGCCGTAGCCGATCGGAAAAGCAAGTGCGACGATGAGCGCTTTGACCGGGCCGATGTGCCAGGGGCGCACCGCCTTGCCCAAGGCCTGCTGCAGTTCGGGATCCTTGCTCAGATAACTGAGCGCGAGCACCGGGATCAACACATTGATCAGGATGTTCGCGAGCGGATGCTCTTGATGATTCGTTTTCTCGGGGGCGGCCATGGGCGGCAGAGACAAGCACCCCCCAGCTCATCGGGAAATGAAAAAAATCCGCTCAATGGAACTGTATCGCAGAAACGAGCGTCACGCTCCATTCAGCGATATTCCGCGTCGATTTCCTCCGCTGCCTGTTTGATGGATTTCCCGCCATCCACCCGCTTGGTGAAATCGATGAATTTATTCAACTCGCGGCGGATCACCGGCAACAGGAAATAGACTCCAATGAGATTGGGAATGCTCATGGCGAACAACGAGGCGTCGGAAAAATCGATGGCCTTGTCCATCGAGGCGGCCGAACCGGCGACGATGACGGCGCAAAAGATGAGCTTGTAGGTCAATTCCGTGCCCTTGCCCTTGCCAAACAGATACTGCCACGCCTGCAGGCCATAATAACTCCAGGTAATGAGCGTGGAGAAAGCGAACAACAGCACGCATACGAAGAGCACGTATTTGAAGCTGTCGTGCACCGTCTGGAAGGCCTGCGAGGTCATGCTGATGCCAAACGAGGTGCTGGCGTTTGATGTATCACCCAGCAGGAAGGGCATGCCATTGATGACAAAATGGCCGCTATCGCCCTCGAAATACATCGAGGTCACCAGCACCAACGAGGTCATGGTGCAGACGACCACTGTATCGAGGAAGGGTTCTAGCAGCGCGACGACCCCCTCGGAAGCGGGCATCCGGGTTTTGGCGGCGGCATGGGCGATGGGAGCGGAGCCGATGCCCGCCTCATTGGAAAATGTGGCGCGGCGCATGCCCCAGACGAACGCCGCAAGGATGCCGCCGGTCACCGCCGCACGGGGGGTGAACGCCTCGGTGACAATCATCGAGATCGCCGCAGGCACATGACCCGCGTTGGCGATGAGCACCAGCAGGGCGCTGAGGCAGTAAATCAGGCACATGGCCGGCACCAACCGCGCCGTGACTCGGGCGATGCCGCGGATTCCGCCGATGATGACCAACCCGGTGATGATGGCCATCAGAAATCCGAAGACCCACTGCCGGCCGAAGAAGAAACTGTTCTCGCCGCCAGTCACATTGAGCAACTGCGCGGTGGTCTGGTTGATCTGGAACACATTGCCGCCACCGAAGGAGGCAAAGATGCAGAAGAAGGCGAACAACCCGGCAAGGAAGGCTCCCAGCGGTGCCAGTCCGCGCTCGGCGAAGCCTTTTTTGAGATAATACATCGCGCCGCCATGAACGAGTCCTTCGGCATCGATCTCACGGTATTTCAAGCCCAGCGTGCACTCGGCGAACTTGGTGGCCATGCCGAGGAATCCCGATAGAAACAACCAGAACGCCACGCCGGGTCCGCCGATCATGATGCCGATGGCCACGCCGGCGATGTTGCCAAGTCCGACGGTGCCGGAAACTGCGGCGCTCAATGCCTGGAAATGACTGATCTCGCCCGGATCGCTGGTGTGGCTGTAGTGGCCGCGCACCGTCCGGATCGCTAGTCCGAAGGCGCGCAGGTTGATGAATTTGAAAAACAAGGTCAGCACCACACCAGCCAGTGCCAGCCAGATCACCACCGCCTTGACGGGATAGCCGCCGATCGGAATGTCGGTGAAAATCCCATTCACGAACCAGCCGGTGGCCCAGCCGAACCATTCATCGATTTTCTGGTCCAGACTCTTTGCCTGCGCCACAGGTTCGGCAGCGGCCGCCCATGTGGTGGTCAGCAGGAGCATCAGCATCGGAACAAGGCTGCGGAAATATCGGCCGATCATGGGTGCGACCCTGCCAAGCCCTCATCCGCCCGGCAAGCCCCAATCCCTTGCCTGTGCGGTCAGGTGCCGAAGTAGGCCGCAAGCCAACCGTTCACCGCATCGATGATCTGCGGGTAGGATGCCTCATCGAAAACATGGTCGGCACCGGGAATTTCCAAAATCCGCTTCTGACAAACCGCGGCGGCATGCGCGTCACGGCTGTCGGCCGGCGGCACCACATCATCGTTCGTGCCATGAATGAGAAGCCACGGTTGGTGCAGTTTGGCGGCCGCTCCGAGGGTGGAGCCGATCGATTTCATGTCATCCACCAGTGCCGCAGAGAGCGGAAACGCGGAATCCTCCCAGATGACATCCTTGCCGGGAATGAGTCCCGCGAACTCACGCCGCACGAAATCCGCCGTGTGAGTCATGCCAGCCAGTGAAACCAGCATCCGAATGCGTAGTTCCTCCGCTGCCGTGAGCACTCCCACTGCGGCACCCATGCTATGGCCGATGTAGGCGATCTGGACATAATCCGGAACAGTGTCGAGCACCGCCTTCAGGTCGCCGATCTGCTTGGTGATACATGAGTCCTTGAAGCTGCCCTGAGAGTCACCATTGCCGGAAAAGGAAATGCGCAGGCAAGGCCAGCCACGCGCCGAGAGGCCGTTGGCCAAAGCCACCAGCAAGGGCCGGTTCATGTCACCGGTGAGGCCATGCCCGAGGATCACCAGTGCACTGCGGTGCTCACCCGGGTGAAAGTGGTGATCAAGCCGTTCTCCAGATGAATTATGCAGATCATTCATGGCAGTGATGGATCAAACTTGCGGTTGAGTGATGCGGTCCGGAAATGTCAACTCGGCGACTCCCGATTTATCCAACCCTCCGAGCCCGAGTTCAATCATTTTCTGATATTGTATTTCCGCAGCATGGGATAATGGCACCCTGACACCGGCGAGACCGGCAATCGCGTTGGCGATGCCGCTGTCCTTGGCGGCATGTGCGGCGGAAAAATAACAATCGTGCTCGCGGGAAATCATATCATCCCCATCGGTTTCCAATACCCGGGAATTCGCGCCAGTTTGCGAAAACACCTCCTTGAGCAGATGCAGGTCCATACCCAGCGCCGCGCCCAGCCCCAGGCCCTCGGCAAGGCCGGCGGTGTTGATATTCATCACCATGTTGACCAGAGCCTTGATCATCGCCGCATGACCGACCGGGCCGACGTGTCTCAGAGAAGTTGATAAATCATCAAGCAGTGGTTTCATGAGCTCAAACAGCTCCGCCTCGCCGCCCACCATCAGATAGAGCGTGCCCTGGCGGGCTTGCGGAATGCTCGAGGCCATGCTTGCGGCCAGCGTCCCCGCGCCTGCCCTGGCGGCAGCCGTTGCGGCAGCCTCATGCGTCTCCGGGCTGACCGTGGCGCAGTTGATGAAAACCCTGCCGGCCGCGCCATCGAGCAACGATGGCTGGCTCTCGGAAAAAATCGCGCGCATCGCCTCATCGTCGGTCACCACGGTGAAGATTACCTCGCAGGCGGCGGTAACTTCCGGCAGCGAGCGCACGGCGCTGGAGCCGAGTTCGACAGCCAGCGAGGCGGCGGTCGATTCCTGCGGATCGTAGAGAGCGGTGATCTGATAGCCAAGATCTGCCAGGCGGCGCGCCATGTTTGCTCCCATCCGCCCCACTCCCACAAATCCGATTTTCTGGTCCTTCATGGGATGCAACTATGGATACCAGCACCTTGGAAGCAACCGGAAGTTTCTGCCAAAGCACAAATCATGGGCATCCTTTCGGATGGTTTGACGGAAAATTTTTGTCTTTTCCACCTGCAAGGTGATGTCCAAGAATCCGCGCCACAATGAACCCATTCCTCGGCGTAGTATTCCACTGGCTCGGCGGACTCGCATCCGGCTCCTTTTATGTTCCTTACAAGGGGGTCAAAAAATGGTCATGGGAAACCTACTGGCTGGTGGGCGGATTTTTCTCCTGGATCATCTGCCCGGCTCTGCTCGCCACGCTGCTCTCCAAGGACGTGTGGGGCGTGATCAGCCAACAATCGTGGGCCACGCTCGGCTGGACTTATCTGTTTGGCGCGCTGTGGGGCATCGGCGGGCTGACCTTCGGCCTGACGATGCGCTATCTGGGCATGTCACTGGGCATGGGCGTGGCGCTCGGCTACTGCGCGGCTTTCGGCACCCTGCTGCCGCCGATTTTCAAATTGTTCATTCCCACCATACCGGTGCCGGAAACCATCACCCAGATCGCCTCCACGCTGCCGGGACAGATCACGCTGCTGGGTGTGTTCGTCTGCTTGCTGGGCATCGGCATCGCCGCCTACGCGGGGCTCACCAAGGAGCGTGAGATGCCGGCGGAGGAAAAGAAAAAGGCGATCAAGGAGTTCAATTTCAAAAAGGGCATTCTGGTGGCCACATTTTCAGGCATCATGAGCGCGTGCTTCGCCTTCGCGCTGACGGCCGCCGAACCGATCGGCAAGGCCTCGCAAGCTGCCGGAACCGATACCTTCTGGGTGGGCCTGCCAAAACTCATCGTTGTGCTGCTGGGTGGTTTCACCACCAACTTCATCTGGTGCACGATGCTCAATCTCAAGAACAAGACCGGCTACCAATACCTCGCGCCGCGGGCCCGGCCTGAGCACGCCGGACTGCTTGCCACTGGTGGCGAACACGGCGGCGGCGAACAGGAACAAACCGCCGACCCCGCCAAATACAGTGAGGAAGACCTGCGTGTGCCGCGTGCGAGCAACTATTTCTTCTCCGCTCTGGCTGGCACCACCTGGTATTTCCAGTTTTTCTTCTATACCATGGGCGAGACCCAGATGGGTGAATTCGGCTTCGCCTCGTGGACTCTTCACATGGCATCCATCATCATTTTCTCCACCATGTGGGGCTGGATTTTCCACGAGTGGAAGGGATCGTCCAAAAAGGCGCACAGCCTGATTGCAGGAGGTATCGTCACGCTCATCCTCTCCACCATCATCATCGGCTTCGGCACCTATCTCAAAGGTGGCGGTGGCGGTGGCCATTGATGTCGGTTTTTCCGATTGAGGTTTCATTTGCCGGACGGGCGCTTAAGGTCCGCCCGGTCGCGCCGGGACGGGTTCCCAGCGAGGCACCCGGATTGCCATGAAACCACCACCCATCCCCCGCACCGTCACGGTTGGCGGCTCCACGCTGAATATCGGCCCGCGCTGGCTGATTCTCGCACCGCTTGCCCTCTTGTTGATCTATGGTGTGTTCACCTCTTTCTACACCGTCGCCCCCGAATCGGTCGCTGTGGTTCAGCGCTTTGGAAAATTCCAACAAACCGCCACGCCCGGGCTGCATTTCAAACTGCCCTTTGGCATCGATGAGGCCACCATCGTGCCGGTGCGCCGGCAGTTGAAGCTTGAGTTCGGCTTTGGCACGGCAAACGCCACCAACATGGATCAGATTGGCGAGCGGCCGGAGCTCGAGCGCGACATGGTCACCGGCGATCTCAACGCCGCACAGGTCGAGTGGATCCTGCAGTTCAGCATCTCCGCGCCGCGGGATTATCTGTTCAACATGAAAGACCCGGGGGCCACCCTGCGCGACCTCACCGAGAGCGTGATGCGCGAGGTGGTGGGTGACCGCACGGTGGACGAGGTGCTAACCGTCGGCCGCACTGAGATCGAAACCGAGGCCCTGCTGCGCCTCAAGGCGATGCTCGAACCACTCAACATGGGTGTCTCCGCCGAGCAGATCCAACTCAAGAACGTGAATCCGCCGGGTCCGGTGCAGCGTTCGTTCGATGAAGTCAACCGCGCCCAGCAGGAGCGCGAGCAAATGATCAACGAGGCCAACGGCGAATACAACCGGGTCATTCCCAAGGCCCGCGGCACCGCCGAGCAGAGGGTTTCCGCCGCCGAGGGCTACGCCGTCCAGCGCATCAACCAGGCCGAGGGCGATGTCACCCGCTTCAAGCAGTTGCTGGCGGAATTCGAGAAAGCCCCGGCCATCACCCGCCAGCGAATCTATCTGGAAACCATGAACGAAGTGCTGCCGAAGCTCGGCCCCAAGATCATCCTCGATGAAGACGCGCGGCAATTTCTGCCGCTTCTGAACCTCCAGACACCCAGCACCCCACAGCCATGAAAGCTCCCGTCATTTTAGTCCTATTGGTCGCCGCGGTGATCCTTTTCATCAGCAGCGCCTACACGGTCAGCGAGACCGAGCAGGTCTTCATCACCGAGTTCGGCAAGCCGATCGGCAAGGCCATCAATGCGGATCCCGCGAAAAACGAGGCCGGACTGCATTTCAAGAAGCCCTTCATCCAGCAAGTGAACCGCATCGAGAAGCGGATTCTCGCCTGGGATGGCCCGGCCACCGAAATGCCCACCCGCGACAAGTTATACATCAGCGTGGACAATTTCGCCCGCTGGCGCATCGCCGATCCCATCACCTATTATGAGAAACTCCGTGACGAGCGCAGCGCCCTCTCGCGGCTCGATGACATCATCGGCAGTGAAACGCGCAATGTGGTGGCGGCCAACGACCTGATCGAATTGATCCGCAGCGACAAGCAGCGCAAACCGGTGCGCGACGAGGCTCTCACCGCAGCGGATTCGAATCTCGGCCTTTTGCCGCCGATCCAACAGGGCCGTGAAATCCTCACCCGCCAGATTCTCAAAGCCGCCCAGCCGAAGGTCAGCGCATGGGGCATCGAGCTGCTCGACGTGCGCTTCAAGCGCGTCAACTACAAGTCCGGCGTGATTGAAAAGATCTTCGCCCGGATGGCCTCCGAGCGCCAGCAGATCGCCGAGCGCTTCCGTTCCGAAGGTGCGGGCGAGGCCGCCAAGATCATCGGCCGCAAGGAACGCGACCTGCTCTCCATCGATTCCGCCGCCTACCGCAGGGAGCAGGAAATCAAAGGTAAGGCGGATGCCGCGGCCACCGGCATCTATGCCAACGCCTACAGCTCCAGTGCCACTGCGGCGGATTTCTATCAATTCACCAAGACGCTGGATACCTACCGGACCACGCTCGACACGCAGACGACCACGATTTTCACCACCAATAGCGATCTCTTCCGCTTGTTCAAAAACGTGGAGCCAAAAGTGGCTAGCGGAGAACCATGAGCGGAAACGGAATGCCGTCCGGTGTTTCGCGCAGCGTCCTGCTGATGCTGCTCTCGGTGTTTCTTTTTGCCAGTAATGCCCTGCTCGTGCGGGCGGTGGCCACCTACGCGCCGCAGGCGGACGGCTGGCTGGCCGCCTTGTTCCGCGGCGTGGTGGGCCTGGCGGTGGTGTTCGCGTTGTTCGGCTTTGGCCGCGGCCTGCGCCCGGCGGGGATGTTCAACAACCGTCTGGTCTTTCTGCGCGGCGTGGTGGGAGCCTTTGGTATCCTGGCATTCTACATCACCGTCACCCGCATGGGCGCGGCCAGGGCGGTGATCCTCAACCTGACCTACCCGCTGTGGGGCACCATCATCGCCGCGCTGTGGCTCAAGGAGCGCATCCGCCCCGCCGCGATGGCATGGATGGCCGCGGGTTTTGCCGGACTGCTGCTGTTTCTCGGTGGCGATGGCACGCTGCTGCCGCCCAAACCGCTCGATCTGTTAGGTCTGGCCGGGGCGATGACGGCCGGCTGGGTGGTGGTGATCATCCGTCGCCTGCGCCATGAGGAGCACCCGGCCACGGTCTATGCCTCGCAGGCATTTTACGGTCTTCTTTTCGCACTGCCGGCGGCTGGCAGGATCGGGCAATTGCCGGGCGCGGCGGTTTACGGGCTGGTGGCCGCCGCGGTGCTGGTGGCGCTGGCCCAGCTTTCCATGACGCGCGCCTACCGGGACCTTTCGGTCTCGCGCGGTTCTGCGATGCAAATGCTGCTGCCGGTCGTCACCGCCATCGGCGCGTATCTTTTCTTCGATGAAAAGTTCCACCTGCCGGAATACGCCGGCGCCGCGCTGACCATGCTGGCCACTTGGCGGATCGTGAGCCAACCGGCGCTGAGATGATGGCGCTCAATCGGCGCTGAGATACTTGAAGTCGCGGAAGGTGAGCGATTTCAGGGCTCCATCGGCATCATCATAAAGCAGGACCACATAATTCCCCGGGCCACCGATGGGAATGGACTCAAGCTTGGTGTCCTTGGTG
>CANLKN010000134.1 GCA_947491475.1 Akkermansiaceae bacterium
TCTGCATCGTACATCATCCGGACCGCAAATTCTGGGTTGTGGAGCACCCACCGAAGGGCGTTTGGCCCCCGATTCTAGGGGCTTTCAGCCTCTAACAAACTGTCCGGTTTTGAACAGGCGAGAAATCCGGTTTTGAACAGTCGCCGACAGTGCATATCCCTCTAGTTGACAAGGCGGAGACGGATTCGCACAGTCTGCGGCGTGACGTCTGACCTGAAACACTCGCCGCTCGAAGCCGCCCATGAAGCGCTCGGCGCACGCCTCGTCCCCTTCGCCGGTTGGAATATGCCGGTCCAATACTCATCCATCATCGACGAGCACCACGCCGTGCGCACCAAGGTCGGGATTTTCGACATCTCCCACATGGGACAATTTCTTGTGGGCGGGTCCGGTGCCGAGGCGTGGCTCAACCGGATGTTCACCAACCACATTTCCAAACTTGCCCCCGGGCAGGGGCAATACACCATTATGCTCAATGAAAGCGGTGGAGTGATCGACGACCTCATCGCCTACCGAACCGGAGAAACCGACTACTTCCTCGTCGTGAACGCATCGATGATCGAGGAGGACTTTTTCTGGATGGCTTCCCATCAGGACGAGCATGCCACACTGAGCAACGAAAGCGACCTGTGGGCCGGCATGGCCATTCAGGGACCGCTTGCTGCGGAAATTTTCGCCAAAACCTGCCCCGGCGAAATTCTGCCTGTTAGAAATGGCATCGCCACCATTGCCGAGGGAGCCATCGTTTGTCGCACCGGCTACACCGGCGAGGACGGCTTCGAGTTCTTCTGCCCGGCCGCAGATGGTATCACATGGTGGGAGAAGTTTCTCACTGCCGGTGCCGCACCATGCGGTCTCGGCGCGCGCGACACGCTGCGCCTTGAGATGGGCTACCCGCTCAATGGCAATGACCTCTCGCCCCAACGCACGCCCATAGAGGCCGGGCTCGGGTTTTTCTGCGATCTGGAAAAGGGCGACTTCATCGGCCGAGAGCCCCTCTCCCGCCAGAAAGCCGAAGGTCCGGCAGTGAAACTCACCGCGTTACAATACACCGACAAAGGTCCCCCACCCCGCTCACACTACTCGGTTGTTTCGGCTGACGGGCAAGTCATCGGAGAACTCGCCAGCGGCGCACTCTCCCCTTCGCTAATGACCGGCATCGGCATGGCTTATCTTCCCACATCCTATTCGAAACCCGGAACCGCGCTGCAAATCGACGTCCGTGGCAGGCTGTTTCCAGCTGTTGTCGTAAAGAAGCCGTTTTACAAGAAGTAGGATCGTGGATCGTAGATCGTGGATAAAGATTCGCCTTCAACTGCCTCGAACCACTATCCACTATCCACTATCCGCTATCCGCTATCCGCTATCCGCTATCCGCTATCCGCTATCCGCCATCCACTATCTCCACCATGAACATCCCATCCGAACTCCGCTATTGCCCGTCCCACGAATGGCTGCGCCTTGAAGGCGACATCGCCACCGTCGGTATCTCCGATCACGCCCAGGAAGAACTCACTGATGTGGTCTTCGTCGAACTTCCGGCCCTTGGCCGCGCGGTCGATGCGGGCGACCCAACCGCCGTGGTCGAATCCGTGAAGGCCGCCAGTGACATTTACACGCCGGTTGGCGGTGAGATCGTGGAGGCAAATCCGGAAGTCGAGGCAGATCCCTCACTGGTCAACACCGATCCCTACGGCAAGGGATGGATTTTCAAACTGCGCGTGAAAAACCCGGAGGATGTTTCCTCGCTGATGGATGCCGCAGCGTATCAGGCGCACATTTCCTGAGCTGTAAGCATGCTCACACCTTCATCAACTCCGCCTCTTTGGCGTGAGCGTGATCGTCCACCTTCTTGGTGTATTTATTGGTGAGTTCCTGGACTTCTTTCTCGAAGTCTTCCTGGCCGTCCTCGGTGATGACGTTGGCGGCCTCCATTTTCTTAGCGGCGTCCATGCCGTCCTTGCGGGCGGCGCGCAGGCGGACCTTGGCCTCCTCGGCGAGCTGTTTGACGAGCTTGACCATCTCGCGGCGGCGTTCTTCGGAAAGTTCGGGGATGGGCACGCGCAGCGAGCGCTCGGCAGCGGCGGGATTGAGACCGAGCTTGCACTCGCGGATGGCACGCTCGATGTCGCGGGTGGTCGCCGGATCGAATGGCTGGACCATCAACATGCGCGGCTCCGGCGAGCTGATCACCGCCAGGCTCTTGAGCTTGCTCACGCCGCCATAAGCCTGCACATGCACGTCGATATTCTCAATGAGCGCCGGACTGGCCTTGCCGGTGCGCACGCCGGCAAACTCATGGGTAAGGTATTCGACACACTTGGTCATCGCTTCTTCAACTTCGAGAATGGCAAGGTCCGGGTCCATGGGAGATAGTGGATGAGAGATAGAAGATTGTAGATCGTAGATTGCAGATAGAAGATAGAAGATAGAAGATCATTCGCCGTGGACTAGCGTGCCGATGGGTAGGCCGCGCATGGCGTGGGAGAGATTTCCGACAGGAGCGAGTTCGAAGATGATGATGGGAATGTGATTGTCCATGCAAAGGCTGAAGGCGGTGGTGTCCATCACGTTGAGACGCTTGGAAATGCACTCATGGAAGGTGACGTTCTGATAGCGTTGAGCGTCCGGATTGTGGCGCGGATCGGAATCATACACGCCGTCCACCTGGGTGGCTTTGAGGATCACATCGGCACACATTTCGCTGGCGCGCAGCGCGGCGGTGGTATCGGTGGAGAAAAACGGATTGCCAGTGCCTGCCGCGAAGATGACCACCTTGCCATCCTCGAGCTGGCGTTCGGCGCGGCGACGGATGAACGTTTCGGCGACGTTTTTCATCTCGATGGCGGACTGCACCACGCAGGGCACGCCGTGATGGTTGAGCGCGCCTTCCAGCGCCAGCGCGTTCATCACGGTGGCGAGCATGCCCACATAATCAGCTGTGGCACGGTCCATGCCGCGGGCCGAAGCGCTGGCACCGCGCCAGAAATTGCCACCGCCCACGACGATGCCGAGTTCGAGCCCGGTCTCCACGGCCTCGCGGATTTCGAGTGCGATGCGATCGACGATCTCGGGCGAGATGTTGTCGCGCGAGTGGATATCGCGCAGCGCTTCGCCGCTGAGTTTGAGGATGGCTCGTTTGAAGGGACGGGGATCTTTGGGGCGGTTGGGCATGCTTGTTAGGGGCTGGGCAATCAAAGGAGATTGTGACCCGGGTTGAAAAGCCAAAACACCAGTTCAATTCAAAGAGGCAGGAATTTCGCCGATTATGAAACTCGCATTCAGTTCGCGCAGACCCGCCTTGGCCTCGTCGGTGCCTTCGATGACCAAGGTGACAGCCAGCGGATTGGTTTGTGGCCGTTGATATTCCTCCAGGGTTTTGCGCAGGGCGACGATGCCGAGTCTGAGAATCTGGCGGGCGGTGAGATCGACCTCCGGCGGGATGGCAAGCTGGGAGACGTCCAAGGTCACGGTGAGGCCGTCGGTGGCCATTTCGGCGCGGATCCCGATATTGGCGAGCACCAGCAGGTTGGCTTCCTGGACCTTGTAATTCGGGTTATTGGTGGGGATCAGGTGCTTGCTTCGGATGGATTCCACCAGCACCTCGGGAGAAGCGCCGGTGAGTGCCATCGGGCGGGACATCACGCAAGCCTGCAGTGCCTCGCCGGTATCCGAAATTGCCTCGTCGCCATCGGTGCCGTGCAGGCTGAGCGGTTCAAAAATCGGCACGACCATGATGGTGGTGGCGTGCAGGGCAGTCATTGCCAGAAAGGCCACCGAAAATGCGCTGATGAGTGTTTTCATGCGCACAATGTGTTCCGCAATTCCCTTGGTGGCCAGTCCAAAGAGTTGTGCAGGGCTTACCGAAACGGGCTTTGCCATCGAGACTGGGTTGATTTATGAAGCTGCAGAACCCGCGCCGCGCTGGTGTGGGGGCACTCCGCATGGGCCTTGCATCGGCCGGGTTCCGCGCTTACCAAAGGCCCCGCATGATCCGTTTCTCCATTTTTGGCATTCCCGTGCTGGTGCAGCCGTTTTTCTGGATCACCCTGGCGCTCATCGGCGGCGCACTCGGCGCGAACTCGCCCGACGCCATCCTACGCATCTTCCTGTTCCTACTCGCAGGTTTCATTTCCATCCTGGTCCACGAACTCGGACACGCGCTCACCGCACGGAAATTCGGAGCACGCAGCGAGATTGTGCTGCAGGCATTTGGTGGCTATGCAGCGTATTCCGGCGTAAGGCTCACCCGGCCGCAGAGTTTCATGGTCACCGCGGCGGGCCCGGCCGTGCAGATTCTGTTAGGACTGGTGCTGATGCAAATGATCCCACGCTTGCCGCAAATGTCACCCTTCGGTGCCTATTTCCTCATCACGCTGATGTGGATCAGCATCGTGTGGGCCTTGCTCAACCTATTGCCGGTGCTGCCGCTGGACGGCGGCCGCATGTTGGAATCGATCCTCGGGCCGGAGCGCATCCGCATCACCTTGTGGATCACCGTGATCGTGGCCTCGCTGTTGGCCATCGTCTCGTGGAGGGCGACCGGCAGCATCCTGCTTCCGATCTTCATGGGCATGTTCGCCTGGCAGGCGTGGCAGGCGCTGCGCCAGCGCCCTTGACGCCGGTTTCCCGACTACCAGAACAACAACCTCAATCCGGCGAGCGTCGAGAAGACCACAATCATCCACTCGAAGGCTGCCTGCGGCACGTGCCGGATCAACCAGCGGCCGCCGAAGATCCCCAGCACCACTACCGGCAGCAGTCGCGCGTTTTCCATCAGACTGTCCGGTGTGATCAGCGCAAGCCGCGCGTTGAGCGGCACTTTGAGCAGGTTGATCAGCAGGAAAAAACGTGCGCCGATGCCGATGAGTTCCATCTTGGGAATCTTGCGCGCCATCAGGTAGAGTTGGATCACCGGCCCGGCTGCATTGGCCAGCATGGTGGAGAAACCACCCATGATGCCCGCGCCCATGCCGAAGCCGGGCGATGCCACCCAGCGGTCAAACACCTGCGGCTTCCATCCACGTGAAACCTGCAAAGCCACCATCGATAGCACGCAGCCGCCAATCACCCGCCGCGCGGCATCTTCCGGGATCCAGCCGAGCAGCCACCAACCCACTCCAAGCCCCACCAAGGTCGGTGCCAACAGCCGCCACACCGGCCGCCACGAACCGTATTTGATGAAAGCCGGATATGCCATCAGGTCCGCGGCGATGAGCAATGGCAGCGCGAGGCCCACCGAGGCTTTCGCTCCATAGAGATCCGCCAACAGGAACACCGAGACCATCGAAATGCCGCTGAAGCCCGCCTTCGAGAGCCCGATACAAAAAGCGGCAAACAACGCCAACAGATAAAACGACGACATCCGCCGCAGAACATTTTTCGCGCCGCGGATTCCATCAAGAACAAAGGCGCGCCGAACACTTTTCGAATCCATCCTAGACCTGCGGCGCGAAAGCGTGCATCCTACCAATGATCACATTTTAGCCCTCGCCCACACTCCATGGAAACCATCGTCAAAGTCCCCGAATCCGTCCCCCCCAGCACCTTGGTGGAAATTCTCGCCGCACTGCGCAAGGAACACCTCGTTCCCCGCCACGAATCCAAAACGTGGGGCGATTGGATCTATCTGGAATGTTATAACACCGTCATCAGCATCGAGGTGAATCACGCATTGAGCAGCTCGGCGACCATTGAGCACGGCGATGGCGAGGAAGACGGCGAACCGGTCGCATCCATCCTGCGCGCCTTCGGCAAACTCGGTTGGCACGGCCTGGATGACGACGGCGAATTCACGCTTACCTAACAGAAATGGATTGGGCTGGAAGGCCGGAATCCCAAGCCGCCAAGCTGGCGCTTCTCCAACCGACTGCATCGCTCAATCAACGCTATTGGGCCGGAAGCCAGCACCAAAGTGGCCCGGGACGGCGGAAACCCTGCGAACACGGCGCACTCCATCCGCGGTCTTGACAGCCAGTTTGACGGTCCGCAGATTTCCCGCCCGCCTCGCGTGACGGTTCAGGCGGCCTGCGATTTTTTCGAAGTCCATGGCATTCTGTGTGCTGGAATTTTGGAAAAATTCGTCAATCTTCCGCCGCCGACCCCAATCGACACCCGCTTTTCCAACCCCAATCCCCGCAATCCACCACTCCATGTCCGTTTCGCAGAAATCCCCGCTTGGCTGGCCGCAACCCCAGGGACTTTGGCACCCGTCGCAGGAAAAGGATTCCTGCGGAGTCGGCTTCATCGCCCACCTGAAAGGCAAGCGGTCCCATGACATCATCGCGAAAACCCTCACGATGAACGAAAACATGGACCATCGGGGTGCCAGCGGATCGGACCCGGCCACCGGCGATGGCGCAGGCCTGCTCGTCCAGATGCCGGACAAGTTCCTGCGCAAGGAAATGGCAATAAAGGGCGTCGAACTGCCGCCCGAAGGCGAATATGGCGCGGGCCTCGCGTTTTTTCCGCCCGAGCCGAGCGCCCGCGAAGCCGCGATGCAGGTCTTTGAAATCGTCATCCGCGAGGAAGGCCAGAAATTCCTCGGTTGGCGCACAGTGCCGGTAAAAAGCGAAATTCTCGGCAAAACCTCCGGCCGCCACGAACCCGTCATCAAGCAGATCTTCATCGGCAAGAATCCGTCGATCACCGATCCCATGGAGTTTGAGCGCAAGCTCTACATCATCCGCAAGCGCGTCGGTTCGTGGATCCGCAACAACGAGATCCCCAACAAATATGCCGACGTGCACGGCAACAAATCCAACCAGTTTCCCGGCTCGGAATACCACTACGTCACCCATCTTTCGGCACGCACCATGATTTACAAGGGCATGCTCACGCCCTGCCAGCTTGCCCAGTATTTCCCGGACTTCCACGATCCGGACTTCGAGTCCGCGCTGGCGCTGATGCACACGCGTTTCTCGACCAATACCTTCCCGAGTTGGTCGCGCGCGCACCCGAACCGTTTCATCGCCCACAACGGCGAGATCAACACGGTGATGGGCAATGCCAACATGATGAAGGCCCGCCAGGCGCAGTGCGCGAGCCCGCTTTTCGGCCAGGACATCGAAAAAGTGATGCCCGTCATCAACGAGGATGGCTCGGACTCCGCACGCTTCGACAACGCGCTCGAATTCATGCACCACGGCGGCTACGATCTGGTCCATGCGGTGATGATGATGATCCCCGAGCCGTGGGAGCGCCACACCATGATGGATGAGGAAAAGCGCGCCTTTTACGAATTCCACGCCTGCATGATGGAGCCATGGGATGGCCCGGCTTCGATCACTTTCTCCGACGGCCAGATGATCGGCGCCGTGCTCGACCGCAACGGCCTGCGCCCGAGCCGCTATTATGTAACTGATGACGATCTGGTCATCATGGCCTCCGAAGTCGGCGTGATTCCGGATCTCGATCCGCTCAGCGTGGTGGAAAAAGGCCGCTTGCGCCCCGGCCGCATGTTCCTAGTGGACATGAAGGAAGGCCGCATCGTTCCTGATGACGAAGTCAAAAAGCGCGTCTATTCCGCCAAGCCCTACAGCAAGTGGCTCTCAGAAAACCGCGTTTTCCTCAAGGATCTGCCCGCACCGCAACATCCGAAAACCGTTGAGGCGGACCGGGTGGTCCAGCGTCAGGTTGCCTTTGGCTATACTTACGAGGATTTGCGCATGCTGCTCGGGCCCACGGCAGCCACCGGCGTCCAGCCGATCGGCTCGATGGGCAACGACACGCCGCTTGCCGTGCTTTCCGAGAAACCCAAGCACCTCTATCAGTATTTCAAGCAGATCTTCGCGCAGGTCACCAACCCGGCCCTCGATTGCATCCGCGAGGAACTCGTCACCGCCACCGAGACCTTCATCGGCTCCGAGGGCAACCTGCTCGCACCCGGCCCGCAAAGCTGCCGCATGATCCGGCTGGACCATCCGCTGCTCGATAACAAGCAACTCGCCCAGCTGAGCGAAATTTCGCGTGATGGCTTCGAAGCCACCACCCTCAACGCGCTTTTCCCGGTGGACCAGGGCGGCAAGGGACTCGATGCCGCGTTCAACAAACTTTGCAAGGCCGCGGATGACGCCATCGAATCCGGTTGCAATATCCTCATCATTTCCGACCGCAACATCGACGCCCGCCATGCCGCGATGCCCACCCTGCTGGTGATGGGCGGACTTCACCACCACCTGGTGCGCTCCGGCACCCGCACCATGGTTTCCATCATCCTGGAAACCGGCGAAGCGCGGGAAGTCCACCACTTCTCCACCCTCATCGGCTACGGCGCGGATGCCATCAACCCCTACATGGCCTTCGATTGCATCCACCACATGATCGAGGAAAACATGCTCGACGTGGATTTCGACAAGGCGGTTTACAACTACCTCAAAGGCTCCATCAAGGGTGTGGTCAAGACCATGGCCAAGATGGGCATCTCCACCGTCGCCTCCTATCGCGGCGCGCAGATTTTCGAAACCATCGGTCTCAAGCTCGACGTGGTGAACAAATACTTCAGCGGCACTTCCAGCCGTTGCAAGGGCTCCGGCATCGACCAGATCGCCGAGGAGGCTCTCATCCGCCACCGCGCCGCCTTCCCGGACCGCCACATCGAGACCGAGGAGCGCGCGCTTGAATCCGGCGGCACCTATCAATGGCGCAAGGACGGCGAATTCCACCTCTTCAATCCGGAAACCATCCACCTTCTCCAAAAGGCGGTGCGCACCGGTAGCTACGACGTTTACAAACAATACGCACGCAAGATCAACGACCAGAGCGAGAACCTCTCGACCCTGCGCGGCTTGATGAAGTTCAAGAACAAGCGCACGCCTGTGCCGATCGAGGAAGTCGAGACCGTCGAAGCCATCACCAAACGCTTCAAGACCGGTGCCATGTCCTATGGCTCGATCTCCCAGGAGGCCCACGAAACGCTCGCCATCGCCATGAACCGCCTTGGCGGCAAGTCGAACACCGGCGAAGGCGGCGAGGACCCGGAACGATTCAAGCCCATGCCGAACGGCGATAGCAAGCGCTCCGCCATCAAACAGGTCGCCTCCGGCCGCTTCGGCGTCACCAGCGAGTATCTGGTCAATGCCGACGAAATCCAGATCAAGATCTCGCAGGGTGCCAAGCCCGGCGAAGGCGGCGAACTGCCCGGCTCCAAAGTCTATCCATGGATCGCCAAGGTCCGCCACTCAACCCCCGGCGTGGGCCTCGTCTCCCCTCCCCCGCACCACGATATCTATAGTATCGAGGACCTCGCGGAATTGATCCACGACCTCAAGAACGCCAACCCGCGCGCCCGCATCAACGTCAAGCTGGTCGCGGAAGTCGGCGTCGGAACCATCGCCGCAGGCGTTGCCAAGGCCCACGCGGATGTCATCCTCATCGCCGGCCACGACGGCGGCACGGGAGCATCCCCCACTTCGTCGATCTATAATGCCGGCGCTCCATGGGAACTCGGCCTCGCCGAAACCAACCAGATCCTCCTCTTGAACGACCTCCGCTCGCGTGTCGTTCTCGAAACCGACGGCCAGCTCAAGACCGGCCGCGACGTGGCGATCGCCGCACTGTTAGGTGCCGAGGAATACGGATTCGCCACCGCGCCTCTGGTTTCCGTGGGCTGCCTGATGATGCGCGTCTGCCAGAAGAACACCTGCCCGGTCGGCGTCGCCACCCAGGATCCCAAGCTGCGCAAAAACTTCATGGGCAAGCCCGAGCACGTGGTGAACTTCATGACCTTTATCGCCATGGAAATGCGCGAAATCATGGCAGAACTCGGTTT